>JAESTZ010000014.1 GCA_016763315.1 Robiginitomaculum sp. | reverse complement strand
TCCATAGTGAAGAACAAAGTAGGAATTTAATCCTATATTTTCCATTCTGACAAGATGGTTTCTGCGACAGATTATTGCGTTCTTTGTGCGTTATTACTCCGGTGTCTGGCTGGGGGTTGTATTATCCGGGGCTGATTGTTCTTGCCTTGGTGCTGCATTATTTAACGCCGCATCACGCTGAGTTTGTAAGCCTTGGGTGTTTTGTTCTTGGGCTTGCGGCGCTTTTTCTTGCTCATGAGATATTTTCATCTCTCGTATTTGACCAATTGTGCGATAAGATTCTCTGGCCAATTGCTGGATTTTAAGAAGATCTGTACCTTGAAAGGACTGGCTTTCACGCGGCTGTCCAGTTTTGGGATCAGTATAAGTCCGACCAAAACTCACCGTATGGTACGTTCCGCCTTTGGGTGTGGTGTTTTCCCAAATTTTAGCAGAAATTGCTCCGTCACGATGGGTATAGACCGGGCCTTTATTGCCTGTTTGGTTGTTTTGTTCACTCATAATATTCTCCTGTGGTTTGAGTGGTTGGGGTTAAGTTTATGGTTCTGGAATTGATCTTTTAGGTTCCAAATTTTGATTGTGCTTTTGATTTACCGATTGCTGCAGAGTGTTTTGTGCGGGGGCTTGTTTCGGTATATTTGCCATGACCTGTGCATGTTGTACCACCAGCCATTGCCCATCAGTGTTACTTGCTCCGGGCGAGCCGCGCATATGCGGTGGTGGCTTTAATGCAGGCGCAGGTTTATCATTAGGTTTCACATTGGGTTTTTGTGTACGTCCGCCATCGCCGCCTTGTTCCTCACGGCGTTGCGCTTCCGTCTTGTCCAGATCACGGCGTTGCGCGGCAATGTCCGGATCACGGTTTACATCAAACTCACGCCCGATCTTTGGCAATGCTGCTTGCGCTTGAGCTTTGAGCCAACCACCATGAACCTGATTTGTGTATGACTTCACCATTATGCGCCCCCGCCTTTGCGAGTGTCGATCATGCTAATCAACGGGCAAGATTTGTCATTGTCTTTGTAGGCAACGCCTCGCGTGCCGATATAAGAGCAATTACTGTAAGACAGTACATATGGAAGGCGAATATGCGGACTGATTGGCGAGATGACACTAAAGGCCAGCACAATAAGTGGCCAACGCAAGGTAAGCCAACCAATGAGTTTTGCCAGTACGCTTAAATGTCCATAGAATGTGGTGTTACTCTTCATGACCGACCCCATAGTTTTTTCCATGACCAGTCTTGCGGCCAGTAATAGCGCCACAAGCGAAGCTGGACGCGCAGGCGGTATGGCTTGCCGTAAAACGGATTGATGCCTTGTTGATTGCGAAAGGGTCTTATGGCGGCAATGCTAGGCGTGTGCACCAAGGCGGGTTTGTTCTTTTGGATGAATAAAATCGTTCGCTCGCAACGCTGGATTTCATCAGCGCTCATCAATAGCGCACTTTCTTCTTGCGTGCCGTAGCCTTCAAGCCCCATTGGCCCTTGATCCCCGCCACGGTGAGAGTGGGATATGTAAGAATACTTGCCCAGCATTTTTTCGATCATGTCGAGTGTCTCTGGATCACGCTGGCCGGGCAGAAATTGTTTGATCTCTGTTTGAGACAGCAAAGTTGATAAGGCTTCCTTGCCATATGCCTTACGAAAAGCACTAAGTGACTGTATATAAAGAATAATTTTGATAGAATAAGCTCGCCCCCATGTTAAAAGGCTTTCCAGCCCACACAGGCGCAGATTGGTAATTTCATTAGCGAATAGATAAACCGGCTTTTCTAAGTTGGGGTGGCGCTTCCATTCATTGAGCATAGAAAACTGAATGATCTCCAGCGCCATTTTTTGGCTTTCAAGGCGCGAGCTATCGGCCTCGATGAAAACGGTTACAATTTTGCCCTCTTCCTTTTGCTCGGCAAAACGAAAAGTGCTTCTTTGCATGACTTTATGGGCGCGGGTGGTGATGTTCAGCGAGGCAAGCTGGTTTGTTGCACCGGTAAGAAAACTATCAACACTGCGTGTATCATCTGCCGTAAGTTGATCAACAATGCCCGAAGCCAAAGCGCGCAAATATTCGGTGAAATTGGCAATGTCTTCGGCGCTTTGATGCTGTGCCCACGGGCTTTCATGCAAAGGAATTTGTGCAAATGCCCCGTCTTCCTGCTTAAGCTTTCCTGCTGCCCATCGGGCATGATGCAAGAGGCTATCCCGATCATTGAGCATTTGTAGCCCATCACCAAGCGTTGCGTCATACCCTTTGATAAGAACGCCGAGTAAATTACAAAGGCTGATATAGGTGCATGATCCATTGTCGAAGAACTTGTTTACGCCGCTGCCACTAGGTGGTTCAGGGTAGAGGTCTTTGCTGATTTCGTCGATCTCGCTGGACACATCGGCAATACCTCCTTTGCGGTAGAAACAATCCGCCACATTATCCATTGGATTATAGCGATCCGATTCACCGATTTCGGAGTTAAGCGCACCTCCGACACTGATGCGGTAAACAATCTCGCCGCGTTTGCGCAGGGCATCGGCATACACCGGATAGGTATCGCGCTTTAGACACAGGATTGTCTTGCTCTCACGAATTGACAGGATATTAGGCCCGATATTGGTGGTATCTTTCCCCGCCCCAGCAGGGCCAAGGCATAAGGCATTTGAGGCAAAGTCAGAAAAGATTGCGCCCCGGCCTTTTTTAAGGCTTCCCCAATATGGGGCTGAACCCCGCCGTACCAAATCATGCTTGATCTCGCGTAAATGCTTGACCCAGCCCGATGTTCCTTTATGGCCACGTGGGGTTCTTGTATCCAGCCAGTGAAACCACTTGCTCAAGAACATGAACCCGTCACTGACAAGGTGTGTGCCGGTGAAGGTAAGAATGCCAATCGCCCCCATCGTCACCAGATCATAACCGCCATAATAAAACGCATAATTATGGGTGAGCGCCGCTACGCTGGCTGCCGTAAGCACCACCGTTCCCAGCGAGCTTTTACGATGCCATTTACGGTTGTAGGCCATTAGTCAGGAAAACGGCAAGATTGCCGCGCTGCCTTAAAGTTTGCTTGCCCTAAGCCGATTTGGCTAAGCACTTTGTACTGGGCACTATACCAGTCAATAGAACGCTTATAGTCGCGCCCACCGACATCCACGCGAACAATAGCGCCTTGGTTGTTTTTCTTATTGAAGTAGCACCATGATGTTTTAAATTGCGGGAACGCGTCACGCTCATACTGTACGCCTGTTGTCACCGATATGACAGAATATGTCGGGTGGGGTATAGTCGTAAACCGTGTAAATGTTGTTACCCCGTCTAGATCACCACCACTATCCAAAATGCGTTGTGCATCTTCGGCATCTTTTCTAGCTCGGTCACGTTCCTTGCGTAGCTTTTTAAGCTCTTCGCGGTGTTTTTCTACTTCGCTGGCCGTAATACGTTTGATCTGCCCAGACATATCCGCCGCGATCATCGCAGGTTCAATGCTGTAATCCAGTGGACGTAGCTTAAGCGGCTCATGTTTGGCAGATTTAAATTGTTCCACACATAAGAGAACGTCAGAAGTGAATGTAACAAGTCTGCCACCGCGCAAAGCAATGTAATGCCCCCACATACGACCTATTTCCTGTTTTTCATGAGCGGAGAGCGCCTTAGGCAGGATAGCGCAAAAGCTAACATCTAGACCAGTTAGATAGTCTGCTCTATCTCCCAGTCCATATGGTGATGTGAGAAGCGAACCCGTCAATAATGTATCACTTGGCACTAACGCCCGGCCTTTTGCGTACATGGAGGTAGATGGATTATTTGGTGTGATTTGTAACCCAGCTCCAACGATGAGAAGTTTTGCTGGGCGGTTGTCTGAAGCGCGCATATCACCAACAGCTTGTAATGTGCTCGGAATGTCTGATCTTAATTCGGACAGACCGACAGCAGGCATATCTGTAGCCTTGCGTACATATGCTTGAAGTGCGGAAAGCTCGTGCGCAAACTCTTTGGTCTTGTATTCGGCGATTCTATAACGTCCTTTATCAGGAACCGTAAAGGATATGATGGCATGACCATCAGTGATGCGTATAACGCTAAGTTGTTCGCTCGGATTGACGGCTTCAAAGCTACTACGTGCGGCATCAACCATGAACTGGCTATTGCCGATGTTTTGCTCCGGTAAAGCGAGAAATATATCATCAGCATTAGCAATAGATGCGCTGCCAAGGACAGTGCCAACAGCAAGGGTGGTTAAAAATTTAGACATTGGAGTACCTTTCTAAGCGTGAATTAAAATGAGAGATCATCATCATTAAGATCATCGTTGAGGATGGTTTGCGCAGCACGTATTTGTGCTGCCTTTACTTGCAATTTGATATTTGCCAATCGCGCAAGTGCGTCTGCAATATTGTTTTTCAACGCATTTTGACGGGCATTTTGACGTGCAAGTAGCAGCTCATAATCGGCAATTGCATTTTGTAGTTCAACTTTACGAGCAGGGATGATTTTATCGCGGACATGAACGCGCTCGGCATCTTCTTCAATGCGTTTTATCGTGCGCGGGGAAAGCCTTTTTAAGGCAATACGGTGCAAGGCTGGAGCAGCCAGTAAGTCCAACAAAGTTGTAACGATGAAAATGAGGCTTGGCGGGGTGTCAAACGCAATGCCGCCCAACTTAACCATGACCTTATTGCCCCAAGCATCTGTAGATTCTACAAGTTCGCCACCAATCGTCAGTGGAAAAGCTAAGAACGCCATTGATAATGACCAGAGCATCAGCACAACCATCGTTGCCATCAGCAAGCGTCTGTCATATCGCAGTCGGGCTTGATCCGAAGTGAGCGTTGAACGCCATTCAATGGAAGCTAATATCCCTGCCAGAGGAGCCGCACCCATTACTAACCCTACAATCGGAAAATCTGCAATTATCGCTATCTTCTGACTTTCAATAATTGAAATTGCCGCAAAAGCTGGGATCATTCCCGCGCAAATTACCATCAGAAATACGGCAACCTGACCTAAGGTTTTTTCCAGCTTGCTGTTAGATTGGTTAGAGTCAATGTCTGCACAAATCCGGTAAATATAAGTATCACCAAGTAAGCTTTTGGCACTATCCAAAGCTGTTTTTGCGAAAGTAATTTCTTCTTTGACTGTGTCGATTGCAATGTCAGTGACATCTTCAGGCCACGAAACGTTGAATTTGTTTTTGACCTGCTCCTCAATTACTTCTTCTGGGTTTTCTAGTTGGGATATTTTTTTGATTTCTGCGTCACTTAAATTTTTACGTGGCAGACCTCCCGCATTTGGCAGGTTGAATATGTTTGGAATCTGCATTAGAGTGAGTTTCCTTCCAGAGATCGTCTAGGTTTTTGAAGGTCAGCGCGTGTGGAAGTTACAGCTTCCACCGCGCATTTTTACATCACCTAAAGAATTTCAGATGACGAACCTAAGCCACGCACAAAAGGGCTTTGCTTGGTTATGGTAATAGCAAGATTGTGGGTGGGAGTCAAGAGGTGCTATAGCACTTTATTGGTGAGGATTATTTCGTAATCCCTCTAAGAGATCAATAGCCAATTCTAAGGCTTCTCTTTTTGTATTAAAGCCTTCGGATAGTGCATTGAATTTGTCTTTGTGTTCTTTGGACACATAGACGGTAACTGGCTTTGTAGTACGATTAACCGACGCACGGTGGCTTTTAGTTGGGTCTTTCCAATCTGCACGTCTGCGGTATATTTGCTTATCCGGTTGATCTTCCAATAATCTACTGCCTCCATCCAGAGCGGCTTTTTTTACGCTCTCCAGAGTATCAGCTTTAGAATCGGTTTTAGTAGGTTTTTGTCCAAATTTATCCACAGAGCGACGAGCAAGCTCGATTTTCACATCAACTATAATCTGGGCGAGTTCTTCACGTAGCTCTGTTAACTCCTGATCTGATAAAGCCCCAGCATCAATGTCAGCTAGATTTTGTGAATTATGTATTGGGTCGTCAGACAATGTCTTACCCTGTATTTTGCCGCTAAACTATTCAGGCGGTGTTTAGATGCCAATAATAATAGGAGCCAAAGTTTAATGTCTTGTTTACAGCATAACCAATTAAGGGGTTAGTTCAAGATGTATAGTCATGTTAAAGCTTTGACCATACGCGTTGGCAAGTTTATGAAATGCCCTTACAAATTTTGCAGTATATTGGCGGTTCTTTGATATAAAAATTCTGTTGGTTCGCAGACATCTAATGTCAATGTCTTGATCATACAGAAGTGCGACAGAAAGCGCCTCTTTTAAAAATAGCTCAGTTTTGCTATTTGGTGAAATGGTCTCAATTGAAATTGAAAACCTTGGTAAAGAGTCACCACCATTGTTTGAATCGATGTAATAAGCCACGATACCCCTTTCATTTTATGATTAAATTTTGAAATGCCCCCGTTCATTGTGTTAGCAGTTTGCGGTTTAAAGCCCAGCGAGGTTTTCTCCTCTGCCCGTGAAACCACTTGCTTTACATGCAACATAATTTTCTCTTTCTCTAAATGTTGAGTTACTTAATTTCCCGAGAAGCTTAATTCCCCGGGTACTGTTATTTTAGCATCAATAAAGCTCCACACTACTTGAGTTATGCCCAATTTTCGGAATGCAATCTTATTCTTCGCCGTAAACTGATGGCTTCTCCATTAAGTGGAGTAATTTCCACTTAATGGGTTGCGTTTTCGTGATTTTCTGGCATGGAAGTTCTTATAAGTTTTCTGGCTCTTAAACGAGGAAGCAACATTGCCAAAAGAGGAAAACTATTTTGAGAAGATGGAGGCCACGCGCCTACTGGTAACTTACCTGACAAAATCAATGGGTGTTGTACGAAAACGTTTTGAAACTGAAATTGCCTCAAATGCAAACATAAGTGATATTCTTAGAGGCCAGCAACCCGGTAATCGAGAAAAATTCTTCAAGCTGTTGAAAGAAAAATACGACCAAAACATTGGGGACGTACCTCTTTGGATAATGCCCGTCTATAGACGTGTGTTTGGAGCATCGAGTGCCCCAATCGGTGTTATTGAAGATGCGATGATTGATCAGTTTTACAATGCTGCAAGACTAACAGGCGACAAGTTAAAGAAGTTTTCTGATCAATATGCCGGTGAAAAAGGCAAAGTCTATGCTTATGCTCGGTACGCCATGCAGCAAAATGGTAAGCGCGAAAATCCCATCTTAACGGGCGTGACGAAAATTTATCCTTACGAAAAAGGAGACAAGTTTTTACGTAGCGTCAGTGAGGTAATTCATCGTAACAAAACGATGCAAAAAAAACCTTGGCATTATAATAAGCTCAATGGTTTCATAATACCGTTTGGAGACTATTTTTTTGAAATAGGAATAGACAAGGCTTATCAATACCCATTCTTTATAGGGCATTCGCAAAGCCCAAACGGTGCAACGAGTTTTCACGGAATATCTTTCCGGCGTTATCCTAAAGGGCGTTTACTTGCTGCTCGTATATTTCATCAGCTCTTACCAAACGTTACATCTTTGGACAATGCTAAGGAAAGTATCGGTTATACTACGTTGGATAAGTTTACCGAGATGTTTAGCATGACTGATGCAAATTTTTTAGAAAACATTGGCAATCATGATGGTAAAGGCCCGATCGTTAGTAAGGAATAGATATGTTTTCAGTCTGCCATTGGATCATTTGAACCGAGTGTGGTTTAACTCTTCAAAGTGGCTATTGATGTTTTTACGCTAAGCGCAAGCTGTGCATGTAGTACAAAAATACATCGGATAACGATATTTTTTTGCACCACATGCGCTTGCCAAAGGGATGCTTGCGCCCCTGTTGGATACCCAGCCTTTGGCGCAAATTCAGACCCACATACTCCCGCATCTAGGGTCATCTTTACGCCAGCGAACCGCGTGGCCGGTTCATCACCATTTAAGGGAGCGTTCCTGCTACCCCTAAAAACCCCAAGACTGCTTCACAGAGACCATTT
>JAESTZ010000122.1 GCA_016763315.1 Robiginitomaculum sp. | reverse complement strand
ATGACTAGCGGTATAAAGTCGGGGTTGCCCCCCAATTTCTGGTGCTTCGGACAGCGTTTGGCTTGATAGCCACGGCCAACCTTTGAAGCGGAAGCGGAACCTAGTCCCCGTTTTTCATTCGGTCAAGAGCGCAAAATTGACTATTTTCGTTTTTTATACAGTCAAGCTTCTTTAGGCGATTTGCCGCAGGGTTATAAATTTGCTTATCAAGTCAAAATAGTAGCATAAATACTAACACTAACGGCAACAAAAAAGTCAAAACTCATGAAAAAAGCCAATCCCACACCTTCAGTGCTAAAAAAAACAACCAAGGCTTCCGATAAATATAAAGCTTCGGCTTTTTTATCACAAGGATTTAGGCCGTTCTTTTTAGGGGCCGGTATTTGGGCGTTGATAGCTATACCGATGATGATGGCAGACTTCTTTGGTTACCAAAGCATATTTTTACAGACTGATTCCATCTGGCACGCCCATGAAATGCTGTTTGGATTCGCCGCCGCAGCAATCGCCGGGTTTTTATTAACAGCCATACCAAACTGGACAGGACGACTACCAGTGCAAGGCACACCATTATCCTTGCTGGTTATATTGTGGCTATCGGGAAGAACAGCTATGTTACTACAACCGGTCATTGGTATGTATTTAGCCTCCATTACCGACAGTCTGTTTCTTATTGTGTTTACCGCAATAATTTTTCGCGAGGTCATTGCTGGTAAAAACTGGCGCAACTTAAAAATAGTAATGATTGTGGCAGCAATGGCTTTGGCCAACATCTGGTTTCACTTAGAAATTTTGCGAATTGTTGCCAATGATGGCATAGCAATACGCGCAGCAATTTCACTAATAGTGTTATTAATTGCGCTGATCGGTGGGAGAATTATTCCCAGCTTCACCCGCAATACATTAAAAAAGAGAGGGTCAACCAGCTTACCAACACCAACAAATAATTTTGATAGAATTGTTTTAACTTTAACATTAGTAACCGGAAGCGGTTTCACACTTGCGCCAACAAGTTTGCTAACAGCCATGCTAGCAAGTCTTTGCGTTATTATGCATTTTATACGACTTATCCGGTGGCGAGGCCTGCAAGTTTTATTTGAACCAATGTTATGGATATTACATTTATCTTATTTATGGATCGTGATTGGCTTTGCTTTGTTAGCTATTAGTTATTTCTTTCCTTTGATACCACAAAGCGCCGCCATTCACGCTTTTACCATCGGCGCATTTGCCTCAATGATCATTGCAGTAATAACCAGAGCCTCACGTGGGCATACGGGGCGTAGTTTAACTGCTGATAAGTGGACAACCATCATTTACCTTAGCATATCTTTGGCCGCCTTTACGCGAGTAGCCGGAGCAATTTTTGGCGAAATAATTTATCATCAGATAGCCAGTGGTTTTTGGGCGCTGGCATTTGGGGTTTTTGTAATTTGTTACTGGCCTGTTCTGACTGGCAAAGACGCTAGAGCCAGGCCTTAAGCTCAAACCTCACTAACTGTTGCTATATAATATATGGCTCAAAACCCATATATTTCCCAATGAAAAAGGCCGCCCAAATAAATGAGCGGCCTTAATATTATTAATTTACCAGAAACTTAATCAGCAGAGCCTGAAATTTCATCAGGCAGTGGTTCTAGAGCTGCATCTTTATTTGCTTCACGAGCAGCAAGTTCTATAGCATCGCGATCATCCGCGACTTTTTGCATAACCCGATGCGCAGCACCAGTACCCGCTGGGATTAGTCGCCCAACGATTACATTTTCTTTTAGGCCTTCCAAGTAATCAGACTTACCTTCGACCGCAGCCTGAGTCAGTACTCTGGTGGTTTCTTGGAAAGAAGCAGCAGAAATAAACGAATTAGTTTGCAAGCTGGCTTTGGTAATACCTAGTAATACCGGCTTCACCTTGGCTGGTTTTAATTTATCAGCTTCGGCTTTTTCCTGAATTTTCTCATATTCCAGACGATCAAGCTGTTCACCTTTAAGCAGATCGGTTTCACCACCGTCAATTACTTCGACTTTTTGCAGCATTTGACGAACAATAACTTCGATATGTTTATCGTTGATCGGCACACCTTGCAGGCGGTAAACGTCTTGAATTTCAGTAACCAAATAAGAAGCCAAAGCCTCGACACCCATGATCTGCAAAATATCATGCGGAGCAGGGTTGCCGTCAAGCAGGGCTTCACCGCGCTTGATCATGTCGCCATCTTGTACGTTCATGTGTTTGCCTTTTGGCACCAAGAACTCGGACTTTGGTTCGTCCTCGTTCTCAGGAACAATAAAGATTTTACGTTTATTCTTGTAATCGCGTCCAAACTCTACCTTACCATCAATATCCGCCAAAATTGCGTGATCTTTAGGCTTACGGGCTTCAAACAGTTCAGCAACCCGTGGCAAACCACCGGTAATATCCTTGTTTTTTGCGCCCTCAGTAGCAACCCGAGCAATAACTGCACCCGGAGCCACTGTATCACCATCCTCTACAGATAGAATTGAACCTACCGCCAGAACATAATTGGCGATTTTACCGCCATCCATTTTCACCGGCTCGCCTTGTTCATCGAGTACAGTGATTTTTGGTTGCAAGGTATCACCACGCTTACCACTGGCACGCCAGTCGATAATTACTTTTGAGGTAATACCGGTAGCTTCATCTGTTTCATCTTTTACCGAAACACCATCAACAGTATCAAGCAGTTTAATTGTACCGCCAGCTTCGGTAATAATTGGCAAAGAATATGGATCCCAGTCACAAATACGTTGACCACGTTTGATTTTAGATTTCTCTTTGACTAGAATTCTCGAACCATATTGAATTTTATAAGATTCGCGTACTTTACCCTTAGCATCAGCAATTGACAGAACCATCGAACGACTAAGCACAATCATGTCACCATTAGCATCAGTAACAGTCGAGCTGTTCTCAAACATCACTTTACCTGCATGAGCGGTTTCGATGAATGACTGCTCGGAAACCTGCGCCGCACCACCAATGTGGAAAGTACGCATAGTTAGCTGTGTACCCGGCTCACCAATGGATTGCGCCGCAATAACTCCAACGGCCTCGCCCATGCTGACCGGAACACCCCGCGCCAGATCACGACCATAACAAGTAGCACAAACCCCTTGCTTGGTTTCACAAGTAAGCGGAGAGCGTACTTTGATAGACAGAACTTCGGCTTCGTCGATTTCCGCCATCAGTTTTTCTTCTATGAAAGTATCTTGTGCGGCCAGTAAATCACCAGAAGTTGGGTGAACTATGTCTTCGGCGCAAACCCGCCCCAGCACTCGCTCACCAATGGAAACCATTACCTCACCAGCTCTAATCACCGGAGTGATCTGAATACCAAGGTCAGTACCGCAATCCTTGGCGCGAATAATACTATCTTGAGCAACATCAACCAATCGTCTGGTCAAATAACCGGAATTGGCAGTTTTCAAAGCAGTATCGGCCAATCCCTTACGAGCACCGTGGGTGGAAGAGAAGTATTCAGAAACCGACAGGCCTTCCTTAAAGTTGGAAATAATCGGCGTTTCAATAATTTCACCCGATGGTTTCGCCATCAGACCACGCATGCCGGCCAATTGCTTCATCTGGTTTTTTGAGCCACGAGCGCCAGAATGCGCCATCATAAATACCGAGTTGATACTTTGAACCGCAGGAACGCCTTTTTTAGGCTTAGACATGGTGTCCATCATCGCATCAGCAACTTTGTCGGTACATTTCGACCAAGCATCAACGACTTTGTTGTATTTTTCACCACGCGTGATCAGACCACCAGCATATTGGTGCTCATAATCAGCAACCATTGTACGAGTTGCCTCTACCAATGTTTTCTTCTCATCAGGAATAATCATGTCATCCTTACCAAAAGAAATACCGGCTCGTCCCGCCTCTTTAAAGCCAAGACCCATAAGTTGATCACAGAAAATCACCGTCGCTTTTTGACCACAATGACGATAAACAACATCGATCATCTCACTAACCGCCTTTTTGGTCAGAACTTGATCAGTTAGCGAGAAAGGAACTTTGTGATGACGCGGCATTATATCGGCAACCATATAACGACCCGGCGTAGCATCATAAACTTTTGATACCATATTGCCGTCTTCGTCTTTGGATACATACCTTGCTTTGATCGCGGCATGCAGATCCAGAAAACCAGCCTGCATGGCAGCTTCAACTTCGGCAAGGTCAGCAAATATCATGCCCTCGCCATTCTGCTTTTTCATTTCCAATGATAGATAATAAAGACCCAGAATAATATCCTGCGACGGCACAATAATCGGCTTACCATTTGAAGGTGAAAGAATGTTGTTGGTAGACATCATCAACACTCGCGCCTCTAATTGCGCTTCCAACGAAAGCGGAACATGAACCGCCATCTGGTCACCATCAAAGTCGGCATTAAACGCAGTACAAACCAATGGATGTAATTGAATAGCCTTGCCTTCGATTAGTTTTGGCTCAAACGCCTGAATACCTAAACGGTGCAGAGTAGGCGCGCGATTAAGCAAAATCGGGTGTTCGCGAATTACTTCTTCAAGAATATCCCATACTTCTGGGCGTTCTTTTTCAACCATTTTCTTTGATTGCTTGACCGTACCGGACATACCTTTGGCATCAAGACGGGCATAGATAAATGGCTTGAATAATTCCAAAGCCATCTTCTTTGGCAAACCGCACTCATGAAGTTTAAGCTCTGGGCCAACCACAATAACCGAACGACCAGAATAATCGACACGCTTGCCAAGCAGGTTTTGTCTGAAACGACCCTGTTTACCTTTTAGCATATCAGCCAAAGATTTTAATGGGCGCTTGTTAGCACCGGTTATCACCCGACCACGACGACCATTATCAAATAAAGCATCAACAGATTCTTGCAACATGCGTTTTTCGTTGCGGATAATAATGTCCGGCGCACCCAATTCCATCAAACGCTTCAAGCGATTATTACGATTGATAACCCGACGATACAGATCATTTAGATCCGAAGTGGCAAAACGACCACCGTCCAAAGGAACCAGAGGACGCAATTCTGGTGGAATAATCGGCACAACAGATAAAATCATCCATTCAGGACGATTTTTAGACTCGATAAATGCAGTTACAAGTTTTAACCGCTTAACAAATTTTACCAGCTTTAATTGGCTGCCGGTTTCTTTAATATCGATGCGCAACTGGTCTGCTTCTTTGGGCAGATCAATATTCATCAAAATTTCGCGAATAGCTTCAGCACCAATACCGGCAGTAAAGCTGTCATCACCAAATTCTGTTTGCGCTTCTAGGAACTCTTCTTCGGTCAATAATTGCCGATCTTCAAGCGTGGTTAGACCCGGTTCAAGAACAATATACTTTTCAAAATACAACACCCGCTCAATGTCTTTAAGCGGCATATCAATAATCAAACCAATACGGCTAGGCAGACTTTTCAAAAACCAGATGTGCGCAACTGGAGCAGCCAAATCTATATGCCCCATGCGTTCGCGGCGTACCCGTTGCAAAGTTACTTCAACACCGCATTTTTCGCAGATAATGCCTTTGTACTTCATCCGCTTGTATTTACCGCAAAGACATTCGTAATCTTTTACCGGCCCAAAAATTCTAGCACAGAACAATCCGTCCCGTTCAGGTTTGAACGTTCGGTAATTGATGGTTTCCGGTTTTTTTATCTCGCCGTGCGACCAAGAGAGAATTTTCTCAGGGCTGGCAAGTGAAATCCGTATGCGATCAAAGCTAGGAGCTTCTGATGCAGGATTATAAACATTCATAACGTCTT
>JAESTZ010000121.1 GCA_016763315.1 Robiginitomaculum sp. | reverse complement strand
TTATCTTGCGGCAATAGAACTCCTTCTCCCAATGGTAGAAGGTTGGGATGAGGGGAATAATGTTAAAATTTACAACAACAAAACTGGATCACCGGCACAAGGTCGGTGATGACAATGGAATGTAATGAAAACCGCATACACTTTTTCATGCGGCGCTTGGGGATTGCGACCACTAAAATAAGCATTGCAAACAAGACCCTTGTTTGCGTTTATCTTTTGTCTTGCGGTGAAGACTAGAAACACCCGAACAGGACTCCTTCTCCTCGCTAGGGGGAAGGCTTAAAGAATTGCAATTAAGAGAACTGTATTACCTAATAAATCGGCTGATGACGGTTCATGGTAGGATCAAGCACTTGTTAGAAACTGTCACTGAAGGACTTTTATCACAATCTGTATTCTTTTATGTCAGATGTGATTGCATTTTTATAGATCACACCTATATTCCCGACATCCAGTTTCGAGCCAAGTGGTAATTGGCAAATTACATTATAGAAAAAAGGGAATATGATGACATCACCAATGCTTTCCAGCTCAATTATGATTTTGCAAGCCGAAGGCGGCCAAAGTCCGTTTGGTTTCTTTGCAATGATGGTGGCGATGTTTGCCATTTTCTATTTTTTATTGATCCGTCCGCAACAAAAGCGGGCTCGTGAACATAAAGAAATGGTTGGCGGAATTGCCAAAAATGACACAGTGGTGACCGCCGGTGGATTAATTGGTAAAGTGGTAAAAGTGATTGATGGTGATGATGAGGCGACTATTGAAATTGCCACCGGTGTAAAAGTAAAAGTTTTGCGGGCAACTCTACAAGACGTGCGTTCGAAAAAATCTCCAAAACCGGCAAATGACGCGCCTGCCAAAAAAATAGCCAAAAAGAAGTAATTCACCATGTTGCATTTCTCTCGTCTGAAGCAAATAAGTATCTGGTTTGTGATAGCTTTAGGGTTGTTGTTTGCGTTGCCAAATTTTCTTCCTGAAGATATTCGTGGCACCGAAGACAAGAGAGGCTCTTTACCGTCCTTTATGCCAAATAAAACGGTCAACCTTGGGCTTGACCTACAGGGCGGGTCTTATTTGCTATTAGAGGTCAATACCGATTCCGTTCGTTTGAATAAAATGGAAGCCACGCAAGAGGAATCACGGCAATTATTACGAAGTGAACGACCAATAATTCCAGCGCGTAATTTTAGAATTCACGATAAAACAGTCACATTCAATTTGGCGCGTCCGGAACAAATGGAAATGGCTTTGGAACGGTTGAAACCACTTAATGAAGTAGCTGGCGGGCAACTGGCAATAGGCGGCAATACTGATAGAACCTTTGTTATTAAGTCTGACGCGGCAAGTGGTAGAATTTCTTTAACAATAACCGATGCCGCTTTGACCAGATTAAACCGCGATGCGGTGGTGCGCTCGGTAGAAGTTATTCGTAATCGAATTACCGAGCTTGGAACCAAAGATCCGACAATATTACGTCAGGGTAATTCAAGAATTATTGTTGAAGTGCCCGGTGAAAGCGATCCGGTGCGCATCAAGCGGATTATTGAAAAAACCGCGCAAATGACATTTCATATGGTCAATACCAAAGTTACAATTGCCGAGGCTTTAACGGGGCGAATTCCACCGGGAGCAAAACTGGTAAAAAGCAGTAATCCGGCTGAACCTGATTTACTGGTTGATCGACGTATATTGGTTGATGGCGCTGATCTTATCGATGCGCAGCAAACATTTAACCAAGAGGGACAACCGGCAGTCACGTTTACCTTTAATTCTCGTGGATCATTGCAGTTTGGCAAGGCTACATCGGAGAATATTGGTCGGCGATTTGCAATTTTGCTTGATGATGAATCAATTACTGCTCCGGTTATTCGTGGCCCGATTATTGGCGGCACCGGCCTTATTGATGGCAGCTTCACAGTAGAAACTGCCAATGATCTGGCGATTTTAATGCGGGCTGGATCCCTGCCGGCAAAATTGGAAACATTGAACGAGCGCTCGGTAGGAGCCAGTATGGGTGATGAAGCTGTAAAAGCCGGAGCCATATCGTTGATGATCGGCTTTGGCGCAGTAATGATCTATATGTTGTTATGTTATGGTCGTTTTGGACTGTTTGCCAATGCTGCTTTGCTGGTTAACCTGACTTTGATCCTCGGGGCATTATCCGGTTTGCAGGCGACATTAACCTTG
This sequence comes from Robiginitomaculum sp., assembly GCA_016763315.1. GTDB lineage: Bacteria > Pseudomonadota > Alphaproteobacteria > Caulobacterales > Maricaulaceae > Robiginitomaculum_B. The sequence continues at coordinate 17,686 of JAESTZ010000121.1, read as the reverse complement.
CCGGGTATTGCCGGTGTTATCCTTACAATCGGTATGGCTGTTGATGCCAATGTGTTGATTTTTGAACGAATACGGGAGGAAATTGCCATTGGCCGAACGCCAATGAACGCAGTGGAAACCGGCTTTGCCAAAGCCAGATCAACAATTCTTGATGCTAATATCACCACTTTGATTGCAGCCGTTTTGTTATTGTTGTTCGGATCAGGGCCAGTGCAGGGCTTTGGTGTGACGCTGGCGATCGGGATTTTTACTTCTGTCTTTACCGCATTTTTGTTTTCTCGCCTTTTGACCTCGTATTGGATTATGCGGGCAAAACCAAAAACAATTTCACTTTAGGGGCTTTGATAATATGCCACTCTCATTCGTACGTTTGATCCCCGGTGATACGCATTTTCGCTTTGTGCGGTTACGCAAAATTGCCTTTGCTGCTTCTATTGTAGCCCTGTTGGGCGCGGTAGCTGCGTTTACTGTTCTTGGAATCAATCTTGGTATTGATTTTAAGGGCGGCGGTAATATTGAAATCAAGACACAAGAAGCCGCCGACATAAAAAAGATCAACGATGTTGTTCGTGGACTTGGTCTTGGTGAAGTTGAAGTAAGGGAATTTGGGTCTCCAACCGAAGTTCTAATCCGCTTTGAGCGCCAAGAAACCAACGATCCGGAAGTAAATGAAGAACGTTTACAACAACAAGCCGCCCATAATGTGCATGAAGCGTTATATGCTGCATTTTCGGATTTGGAATTTTCGTTTGATGGCGATAAAAGCGGCACTGTAGTTTCCGGATCTGACCTTGATCTTGAAAAAGGGCAAAAAGCTTTGCAAAGCCTTGACGTTGAAGGATTGACTTTGGAGGCAGGCGTTGATGCCAAAACACTGGTTTTAACATTACCAAAAGTAGTCGTTGATCGAAAATCCGGTCCTGAATTACAACAACAGGTTTACGATCAAGCCAGATATAAATTGCTGGAAACTTATAGTACTCTAGTTTCCCAGCGAACTGACATTGTTGGCCCGAAGGTTTCTGGAGAATTAGTGCAGTCAGGTATAATTGCCGTATTGGGCGCATTGTTTTGTATGATGCTTTACATCTGGTTTCGTTTTGAGTGGCAGTTTTCAGTCGGCGCGGTGATTGCACTGGCGCACGATGTGACCTTAACTATTGGCATGTTTGCTTTAACCAGAATTGAATTTAATCTGGCCAGTATCGCGGCGATCCTTACCATTGTTGGTTATTCGATGAATGATACGGTGGTGGTTTATGATCGTATTCGTGAGAAATTGCGCATGTTCAAAAAAATGGAGATGGGGGATCTAATTGACCTGGCGATCAATAAGACTTTGGCGCGTACATCTATAACCTCGGTCACTACTTTGCTTGCACTGGTACCATTGTATTTATATGGAGGTGAAGCTTTGCGCGGGTTTGCCATTACCATGATCTGGGGTGTGTTGGTCGGTACTTATTCGTCGATCTTTATTGCGGCTCCGTTATTGATGGTGTTCGGTATTAACCGCGAAGCACTGGACGGCGAGTAATAAACTGGCTGGTAAAAATATTATTGTTACGCATTGACCTACGGGCGGTGTTTTGTGTCATAGTGTGGTAATCGAATCTTATTTTCTTTAGCAAGGGCTTAAATCATGGCTGGTATTCTTTCAAATCTTAGAAATACGGTAATTTTCTCGGTAATATTGGCCATACTGATGTATGTTCTTTATTATCTGATGGCTGGTGACGATTATAACGGCCAGAACGTAGCTATTGCCATGATGCGCTTTGCCCATGTGGTTGCCGGTGTAATGTGGATCGGCCTGTTGTGGTATTTCAACTTTGTGCAAATACCGAATATGCCGAATATCCCCGATGAGCAAAAACCGGCGATTGGCAAAGTAATTGCTCCGGCTGCCTTATTCTGGTTTCGCTGGGCGGCGCTGGCTACCGTGATAACCGGGCTGGCGCTTATTGGCCATACAGGATCATTTGTAGGAACCATGACTATTGGTGCTATGGACGGCTTTGCCAATGCCAAGGACGTGTTTTTGGGCGTTGGCATGTGGCTTGGCTTAATCATGGCATTTAATGTCTGGTTTATCATCTGGCCGAACCAGAAAATTGCTTTGGGACTGATTGACGCGCCAACCGAAGCTAAAGCGCCGGCGGCTAGAAAAGCTATGTTGTTCTCGCGAACCAATACATTATTGTCCTTGCCAATGCTGGTTGCTATGGCTGGTTCACAAACCTTGTTCGGGTAAAATTACACAGACATAAGCTATCAAAGGCGGCTGGAGCATTTCCAGTAAAAGTGGGAAGCTTTTGGCTTGCCCTACCGCAATGCTGGCGCTTGCTACTTGAGGACGGGGTTTACGGTAAGGAAATGCGATAAAACAGGAGGTTAGAGCAAATTTCTGGTTCAATCTGAACCGGAAATGCTCTAGTTTACTGGCCGCTTTTCTGTTTCAGGTGTTCATCAACAAACGCCAATACTTCCGTAGCTGTTTCCATTCTGGTTTCTTGGTAACTCATCCAGTGATCACCATTCTTTTGGGTGATAAGACGAACATCAATTTTGGCGCGCTTTAAGGCTCTTAGCATTTTTTTGCTTTGTTCGATACGCACCACTGTATCATCTTCACCATGGACCAATAATACCGGAGCCTGAAATTGCTTGGCAAAACGAACAGGTGATGATTTTTTCATGGCCTTCAAGCGTTTCTCGCCGCCGCTCATTGATCGATCCCAATATTTAACAACCCAATGCCTGCGACCATGTTCTTTCCATGTCCACTCATACATCGCATTGAGATCAGAAATTCCGGCAATTGATACCACGCATTTATACAATTCCGGCGTAAACGCACCACCGGCCAAAGCTGCATAACCACCATAAGATGCGCCAACAATGCATATTCGCTTCGGGTCTATTGTGCCTTGGGCAACCAAATACTGTACACCATCGCTAATATCGTGCTGCATTGCTTTGCCCCATTCGCCCCAACCGGCGGCAGTAAAGTCCCAACCATAACCGTCAGAACCTCTGAAATTTGGTTGAAATACCGCATAGCCGCGATTGGCAAATAACTGTGCCAGCCAATCAAAATGTGCATTGTCACGAGCTTCTGGCCCGCCATGCGGCAAGACAATCAACGGTAAGTTTTTGTCTTGTGACCCTGTAGGTAAGGTAAGGTAAGCAGGGATTTCTAATCCGTCTCTGGCCGCATAACTAAGCGCTTTGACTTGCCCCAATTTAACTTGATCAAGTTGCGGACGGCTTGCGGACTGAAGTGCGAATTTATGGGTTTTTGGCTGATAAATGCCATATTGTTCCGGATGTCCGGGCTTGGCATAGGCTACAACAAATTGCGAACGATCCTGTGACCATGAAGCCAGCCGTACTGCATGACCGGGGATCGAATGTTTTAACTGGGCGTAAATTGCTGCCAGTTGTGGATCAAACCAATGATATTCGCGCATGTCATTAACCCAAGAAGCACCAATAATAAGGTTATTGTATGGGTCGCGTACAGCGCCAGAGATGTCGAAATTGTCCACTTGAAAGACCGGGCCGGTTATGTTTCCGGCTTTTAAGTCCATCTCATACAGGCTTTGATATGGTACTTTGCTGGAATTAAACTGAATTACCAAGGCGGTTTGTGCCATATTTAATCCAACGATAGAGAAAGATTTTATAGCGGTTTTTTCTTTATACAATTCACGCCATTTGCTTCCCTCGCGAATTTGTATAATAAATTCATCGCTTTTTTGCCGATGAATTTCTCTGGCTATTGCATTGTTCTGGGCATCAACTACCCATCTGTTTATCGAGGAAACGCCACGTCTGACGACAACCCCGCGCCCGTTTTCAAGATTTACTCGCAGTATATTTCCTCCTACTGGCATGAAAGCTGCGGGTAATTGATGATCTATGGCCAAGACACTGCCAAGATTGATTCTGTGTCTCAGTCTATTTCTTTTTGATCGTTTCAATAATATAACGGTTTTTTCCGATGCAATATTATAAGATAATACGCGATAGTATTCATGAGTGCGATACCCAGCCCTGTAGTCAGGGTCTCTGTCAGTAAAGCTACCGGTTATAAGCACATCTTTATTGCCAGCCCACCTTACCCTTCTTGGTTTGAACTTCCCTACACCAACAATCCTAATAACTTCTCCCGGGTTATTTTTAATCATGATCACTGGTTGATCATTTTGTCGGTTTATGAAGGCCAGCATTTTACCGTTTGGCGATATTTGTAGATTACTTATTGGCTGTTTTTTCGCAAACAATTCAATCGGTAGAAAGTTGTCTGCCGCCGTTGCTGGTGCAGTGAAAGCAGCAACAATTAAAAGAAAAATAGTAAACAGTTTCATTTTGTCATCTGATGTAAAAAAATAAAATTACAAGAAAAGCTGCTTCGGATAAACGATATTGCATTTATCCGAAGCAGCTTGATAGTTTATATTCATCTAGTTCTTAGCGAACGAAACTTCGGCATCACTTCAAGTGTTTGTCGATGAACTTCATCATTTCAATCGAAGTTTCCATGCGGGTTTCTTCAAAGCTCATCCAGTGATCCGCATTTTTTGCTCGATCAATGTAACGTCGACCCCGTTTCTTTTTAAAGCGCCATTCATGCGTTTGCTCTGGACAATAGGAACAATCGTATCATCGCGACCATGAATGAGCAAAACCGGAATTTTCACTTGATTAGCAAATCGTATCGGCGAAGCAGCCCGCATTGTTGTTTCCCGGTGTTCATCGCCACTCATTGAACGATCCCAATAAGCAACAGTTCCTGAACGCCGTCCGGAATTTATCTTTGCCCAATCATACATGGCTTTTAGATCAAATACACCAGCAATGGAGACCGCACATTTGTACAGATCAGGAGTAAATGTCGCACCGGCCATTGCCGCATAGCCACCATAAGACGCGCCGGCAATACATATCTTGTCCGGATCAACTATACCTTTGGCGATCAAATCCTTCACACCATCGGTAACGTCATGTTGCATGCCTTTGCCCCATTCGCCCCAACCAGCTTTGGTGAATTCCCAACCATAGCCGTCAGATCCCCGGAAATTTGGTTGGAAAACAGCATAACCACGTGAGGCGATCATTTGTGTCAACCAGTCAAAATTTGCGCTATCTCTTGCTTCCGGCCCGCCGTGCGGCAGAACCACCAAGGGTAATCCGGTTTTTTTATTTCCCGGTGGCAGAGTTAGGTATGCAGGTATTTTTTTACCGTCTCTAGCTTCAAATGAATATCCACTGATTGTTCCCAAAGATGCTTTGGCCAGTTTTGGACGGCTAGAAGCAACAATTTTTAAGGACATTTTGTCAGTATTATAAACTGCATAACGCACTGGTTTACCCGGCTTGGCGAAAGAAATCACAAAGTTTTTGCGATCTTTTGACCATGAATTTAACCGCACTGCATTGCCAGCAAGCGCTAGCTTTAGGCCGTGGTAGATATCACCAAGTTCCTTATCGAACCAATGGTACTCGTCTTGGTCTTCAGTCCAAGATACGCCAATTATTAAATTGGTATATGGATCCCGAATGGTGCCGCCTAAATCAAATCCGTCCACCCGGACAATTGGCTTTGAAACGTCGCCGGTTTTCAAATCCATTTCATAAAGTGTTGAGAACGGTACAGCATCAGTTACTTTCCTGACAATCAGAGCTGTTTCATCCATGTTCAGCCCAACTAACGAGTAAGTTAACAAATCAGTACCGTCTTCTTTGTAAATTGCCGGCCATGATTTATCATCGCGGCGCTGAATTTCGAATTTCTGCAGGCGTTGATTACGAAAAGCCCGGACAGTTGGTTCATTCTTTGAATTTAAAATCCACTGACCGGAATGTCGAATCCCATGGGCATGAACAAAGCCGTTACCGGACTTCGGATCAACTTTGTAAATATCATAATGAAAGCTTTCGTTATATCCAGGAATGAATGCAACGCCGGCCTCATGATCAACTGCTAGGATACTTCCCAAATTGTTATTGTAATCGGATAAGTTTGCCGAAGCATTGGTCAAAACCGGTATTATTTTCTTGGTTTTTATGTTTAAGCTGTAAGTTCTGGAAACTTCTACTACTCGATTGCCAACTTCTAATCGAGAATCAACTTTGGTTTTTCTAACAATGATAAGCAAATAATCATTGCCTACCCATCTGATACCGGAGGGTTTTAGTCCCGGTAATTTTCCGCCACTTATTACTGCGCCGCTAACCTCTTTGACAAACACAGCGGGCTTGCCATTTTCTATTCTAAAAAATGCCAACAATTTCCCGTTTGGAGAAATTGTCATACTGCTTATTTCCTGATCCTCCGCAAAGGCCGATATCGGCGGAACTTTGGCATTGGCCGGCATGCTTGCCAGCAAACCGAATAAACAAAACGCAACAAATAACTTTTTCATTAAAAACCCTCCCAAGGTATTGGAGGTAATTTTCACTGTTTTGTTACCACAATCAAGAGTTTTCGGAAAATTCTAGCCATTTTTCTAAATCGACTAAAGCTCGAGCGGTGATCAACTTGCGTCTGGCTCTGGTTTTGTTCTTGCCCCGCAAGCGGTTGCCATCTGCGTCCCAGCTTGGCGTTTGCGCGGTAGGCAACAGACCAAAATTAATATTCATCGGCTGAAAAGTGCCTTTACCGGTAATATGGCCACCGGTTATATGGCTCAATAATGCACCCAAAGCGGTGGTTTGTGGCGGCATCGTGCTGGTTGTGCCCAATGCCTGTGCAGTGGCAAACCGTCCGGCCATCATGCCGCAAGCTGCGCTTTCTACATAACCTTCAACACCGGTTATTTGTCCGGCAAAGCGGATGCGCGGATCGGCTTTTAGTCGTAATTGTTGGTCAAGCAAAACTGGCGAGTTGAGGAACGTATTGCGGTGGATACCGCCAAGACGGGCAAATTCTACATTCTCAAGACCGGGGATCATGCGAAATATTTCTTGTTGCGCTCCATAAGCCATTTTGGTTTGAAACCCGACCATATTATATAATGTGGCCAGTTTATTATCTTGGCGTAACTGCACTATCGCATGTGCCTTTACTGTTGGATCATGCGGGTTGGTAAGGCCAACCGGCTTCATTGGCCCCCAGCGCAAAGTCTCGCGTCCACGCTCGGCCATTACCTCGATCGGCAAGCAGCCGTCGAAATAAGGTGTGTCTTTTTCCCAATCCTTGAATTCTGTTTTTGGAGCCTCTGCCAAAGCATCAAGAAAGGCGTTATATTGTTGTTCGTCCATAGGGCAGTTGATGTAGTCTGCACCGTCGCCCTTATCGTATCTGGACTGGAACCACGCTTTGTCCATATTGATAGTGTCACGATGCAGAATTGGGGCAATAGCGTCAAAAAAAGCCAGATTTTCTTCGCCAGTAAGCTCAATAATTGCCGCAGTTAAATCCGGCGAGGTGAGTGGCCCGGTGGCAATCACCACATTTTGCCAGTCAGAGGGCGGCATGCCGGCAATTTCGCCGCGCTCGATACGGATATTCGGGTGGGAGTTGATCATTTCGGTTACGGCGGCGGCAAACCCATCTCGATCCACTGCCAATGCACCACCAGCGGGTACTTTGTGGTGTTTTGCCGCTTCCATAATAATTGATCCGCAGCGACGCATTTCTTCGTGTAGCAGGCCAACTGCATTGTTTTCATGATCGTCTGATCGAAAGGAATTGGAACAAACCAGTTCCGCCAAACTATCGGTATGATGGGCGGCGGTTTTGCGAGTTGGACGCATTTCATGCAAGACAACTTGGCAACCGGAATTTGCCGCCGACCATGCTGCCTCGGTGCCGGCTAATCCACCGCCAATAATGTGAATATCTATATTGCTCATAACCACGGGTTCTGGGGTAGAGAGGCAATTCCGTCAAGTCTGTTTGCTTTGACAACAGATTGTTTTTTTTGTTACCCATGGTTGAAATTAATTTGGAGATGGTGCTTTGAGTAGAATTATTTTGTTGGTTTGCATTATTTTGTTGTTTTCGTCTGCGCCAGCAATATCTGCTTCGCCAATGGTTGAAGCATTTAAGGAGTATCAGGCAGCACTTGGCATTGGTGATATCAATAAAGCCGATGAGGCAGGCGAGCGGGCTTGGAAATTGGCCGAAGAAGCCGGAAAAACAAAAACTGCGGCAGTTCTGGCGTATAATTTGGCTGAATTGCGATTGCGCTATTTACCTGATGCCGATGCAATCACTCCGGCCAGAAGAGTGGCGGAGATAAAAGAAAGTGGTGTTGAAATTGCTATAGACCAAGAGGACATAGATATATTGTTGTCTCTAAGTGAATATCTCCAAAAAGAGTCTGGACTAAACTTAAAATTATTAACCCGAGCAGTAAAAAACTATAAAACATCAGAGAAAGTGGCGACATATTCGGTGTTTATCGCACAAATGAATTTGATTACAAACGCTATCAATAGAAACAAATGGCAAGGTGTGAATGGGCTATCTATCGACGCACAAAAAAGTTTTCAAGAAAATGAGCTAAGTGATACCAATCTATTGCTTGATTTAAAGTTTCTGCAAATAGCATCTCTTATTACCTTCGATAAGGAGTTTAAGGCTAAAACATACCAACCGGTTTTCCAGGATATCTATAACCTGCTAAAGCCTGGCCCGTTTAATAAGGTTGGCGATCGTTATTTGAAATTCAGAGCCTGGATAGGTACTGTAAATTCATATTTATCCCAAGGCTTGCAAAAGCGTGGAGAAGTTATTGAACTAATATACCGCGATCCTGCTGACCCTTATGTTGCTAACCAACATGATGGTTTGTGCCCGGATTTTATTTGGGACAAGAAAGCTCCTCCCAAATATCCATCTCTTCAATTAGAAAGAGGTTATATTGGTAGTGCCGTGATAATTTTTAATTTGAATGAATACGGAGAGCCTAAAAAAGTTTCTGTTGGGGCTGAAGTGCCATCAAAACAGTTTGGTGTATATGCTGTAAGAGCAGTAAAAAATTGGCGTGGACATTTTACTTCAAAGCCTTCTGATGCTTGTTTGGCAAGGCAAAGAACTGCAATAATGAAATTTATCATTCTTGAAGAGTAGTTTGGAGGATCAAATCTGTTTTTTGCGTACCGACCAGATGAAGCCGTCATACCAAAAATGCAATAAGGTCACGGTGAGCATTAATGCGTAAAACCAGTTACTCGACATCTCCACCCATTCATAAATTATGCCATATATGACAAGCGGCGCGATAAATAGAGCTATTAAAAGAAGTTTACCGCTTTTTATGTCGGTCAACCGGAATTTGGTTTGCAAATTGTCTTTTTCCTTGATCCAGACAATCGCAAAATATTGAATCGCGTGGAAAACGTTCATCACCACAAAGGCAATTAGCAGGGGATTGAAGCCCCAAGCAATGATCGAGGTTAAGCCGGTGGAAGCCAGCAAAGCAATTTTGTGTACCGAAACTTTATAACCCTGCTTATGCAAGCGCCAATAACCAATAACATAAGCGATAACTACCAATAATGAGCCGCTAATAACCAACCAGCGAAGTGTTCCAGCAAAGCCTTCGACAGTTTGCGGAAAATTTGCCAATGCTGCCCAGCCCAATTCTTCGAATTCTTCAAAATCACCAACATGATCCATCAGAACCAGTCCGGCGGCGATAGGTCCGGCATAAAGCACATAATTTACCCAGCTATCCAGCATTCTTCCGGTTTTGGCTGGATTGCCGGCTTTCATGTCATAAATTCGGCCAAGTCCAAAGGTCTGCATTGCCGAATGATAAATATCCCAAAAAGTGGCAATTACCGACATTACAACCATAAACCACGGTAAAATACCAAGGCCGAAAAACAGCAAAACCGGAACCAGTGTGAACCGCAATGGCCAGCGATTGAAAACTTGTGCGTTCAGGTGTGAACGAAAGAACACGGCAAACAAATGTGAGCCGATAATAACTCCGCTTAACACACCTATTATACTATCTTTATCGTGCAAAGGTATTGAGCGGTCTTCCCATAATAAGGTATTGGCCAATAGGAGGCTTATGCCTAAAACAATTATCGGAGAGCCAATGAATAACAACCAGTCGAACAAAGGACTGCGTATGCATAATTCGGGGTCAACAGCCTGATCTCGGGTTTTTTCAAATGCGGTTTTCAAGCGTGAAACATATTGCTTGCTGGTTGAGCTGGAAAACATAATTATTTTTGCCTGTGCCAATCGTTATTTTGTCATTTGACAATGAAATGGCTTAAAAACAGGTTAGCGAAAATACGTATGCCTGTCGTATTTAGGGTTTACCAAATCAAACCAGTCGCTAGGTTCCACAACAGATATTTATAAACAGGTAATGATTAAATGAAGCCTTCAACTGAAAATGTACCGGTAATGCAATGTGTTATTACCGCCTGGAGCTTTTTCTCCAACAATATCAAAACTTGTTATGCTTATGGCGTTCCATTTATTCTGACCGCTGCCATTGGTAGCTGGATTAGTCTGTTTGTCGAGAGCAGCTCTGCGTTGGCCAGTTTAGCTCCTGTATTATATATAATGTCACTGATCTTTTTTGTGATGATGCAGGGCGCGACTTATCGGTTGTCGCTTGGTCTGCCAAGCGTTGGTCTTGGTGGCTTGCGTCTGGGTGAGGATGAATTTCGGTTGGTCGTGGTAACAATCGCTGTGTTCCTTATTGCCGCTTTTGTGGCAATGGTGGTGGCGATTTTGCTGATGTTTGTTATTTCTCCAATATTGGCATCGGGCATTGATCCGGCATTGCTGGAAGAAAAGCCGGAACTTATTTTTAGTCAGAACGGTGGCAAAGTCTGGTTGATGCTTGGAATGGCTGCCGTCTTCATCTGGCTGGTGATGTTTTATTTGTTCTCGCGCTTTGCTCCGGCGTTTCCAGCGGCTATTGTTGACAAAAGCATCTATGTTTTCGAAGCGGCTGCTTGGACAAAGGGGCAAGGCTTACGCATTGCATTTGCGTCATTGATTGCCTTTGCACCGGTATATGTTTTTCTGGCTCCTGAGTTGATAATGCGCATAAGCGTTATGCCGGATATAATGGCGGCCAGTAGTAATGGTGAAAATGTAGCTGCTTTTTCTGGGGAAATCTCTGCAAAATTGCGATCTGGGTTTCACTGGCAGCTTTTATCCATATTGCTTGCGCCGGCACTAAACGCCATCAAAGTTGGTTTGTTCACTACGTTTTTACGTGGATTACGGTCATCATAAAGGGTAAAGTAAACCATGAGTGAAACAGATATACCAAAATCAAAAACCGGTTTTCCATTTTCGGATTGCGTGTTCCATGGCTTTCAAATTCCAAAAGGTAAATTACTACCAGTATTTTGGAATATTGTCCTGCCGGTGATTGTTCTGTCCGGTTTATATTATGTAGGGATAATGTATGGTTTTTTTCAAATATTCAGCGCTGGAACTTTTGCTGATATGGATTTAGCGCCATCGGAAGTCAGCGGATTTTTAGTAAGGGCTTTTGCTTTGTATGGTTTGATTTTCGTGGTTAGCCTTCTGTTTATGGCAACCACAATGAATGCTGCGTACCGGTGGTTTTTGGATCAAGACTTAAAAGGTACAATCGGCGCGCTTCGTTTTGGCATGGACGAGGTGCGAACCGCATTGGTGTTATTCGTTTATTCTTTGATGGTTTTCGTTGTGCCGTATATTTTTGTGTTGGTGTTTGTGGCTATTGGCGGGGTACTTATCGCTGTTATTGGTAACACGGCAGGCGCGATCATCGGTGGTTTGATCATGGCTATCGGCGGTTTGGCAATGTTTCCTTTGATGATTTGGTTGGCGGTTAAATTGTCATTATCTGTCCAATGTCGCTGGACGCAAAGAAATTCACCATGTTCAAAAGCATGGCTCTTACCAAGGGGCGCGGTTGGGCATTGCTGGGGTCTTATCTGATCATGGGCGTGATTTATTTTGTTGCTTTGACAATTGTGTCTGTTTTGCAAAATATTGCATTACTTGGGCAAATGATGCCGATGTTTACCGATCCTGAATATCTTGAAAGTGGTGGTACAGAGATGTTTACCGCCATGGCCGAAATGTTCAAATCCCCTGAAATGTTACTGGCAATGACTGGTGTGATGGTATTGCAGGTTATTGTAAGTACGGTATTTTTATTTGCTTATACTGGTCTGACGGCATTTTCCATGCGTTATTTGCAAGAAGAAAAAGGGCTGTTAGTCTCTGAACTTGATGTTTTTGACTGATTGGGGAGTAAAATGAGTAAGCAATATAAATCAGAAGTTTTTGCCAAAATAGGTGCGCAAGCCCGATTACACCCGATATATACTGCATTCGTACCGATAATTGCTGCCATTTTGATGATGGTTGCTATGTCTATGGCCGTGGTGCCAATGAGATTTCTGCCGGTATTAGGTGAATTACCCGGTGATCTAAGGTTGGTTTATCTGTTGGTCGCCGGTTTTGGCGCTGTGTCTTTGGCAGTTTTTGCCTGGGTCAAATGGGTGGAAAACCGCTCATTGGCTTCAATGGGCTGGACGTTTGATCGAGCGTTTTTTCGTTATGGCCGCGGTTTTATCATCGGTCTGTTGATGAATGTTTCGGCAATCGTCATTATTGGTTTGCTTGGTGGATATGAAGCTGGAAACTGGCTGCCAGCATTTTCCAGCCTATCAGCTATTTCTGTTATAGTATTGTTTCTAATTGGGTTCATTGTTCAGGGCGGAACCGAGGAAATACTTGTTCGCGGCTGGATACTGTCATCATTGGCGGCGCGTTGGGGTTTGCCATTGGCGGTTGGGGTTACCTCATTGCTATTTGCTATATTGCACTTATCAAACGAGTGGCCGCATATCAACTATATCGCCATGTTCAACATTGTGCTTATCAGTGTTTTCTTTGCCATTTATGTTTTGCGGGAGAAATCTTTGCTTGGGGTTTGCGCTATTCATTCGGCGTGGAACTGGATTATGAGTATTGGCTTTGGCTTGAATGTTAGTGGCATGAAAATTGATGTCGAACCGTTGGTGGTCGGCCTTAGCCAAAAGCCGGAAATTGCCAACTGGATCACCGGTGGCAGCTTTGGTCCCGAAGGAAGCCTTGTGGTAACGGCAGTAATTAGTCTATCGTGTTATCTGGTTTGGCGCTGGGGTGGCGATAATTTGGACAAATCGCAGTAAAGGGTATTTATAAATGTCGAGATATTCAATTTCCGATGCAGTTTTTTTTGCTACGAAACATGACAAGAAAAGTAAGCATTTCCGGCGACTAGCTATTACTTATATTTTACTTAAAATTGTTTTCTTTGCAGTGCTTGTCGCGATTGCATTTCCCTTTATGTCCGGGCTTGGCGAGTTGTTTTCAGGTGATCTTGATCCTCAAGTGTTGGAGGCCGAACTTGTAGCGCCAATTAGTCTTTTGTCCAACATTCAATCTATTGGTGGATTATTGTTTTTGCCGTTTTTCATGGCAGTCATGGGCAGCTTTTATCGTTGGGCTGTAAATGATGATTGGTCATCAAAAGGATTTGGTCTGCGTTTTGGTAATACGGAATTGCATTTGTTCCTTGTGTATCTGGTGGTGTATATAATCATTATTTTGGCGACGTTAGCACTAATAATCCCGTTTTCAATTGTAATGTCGATACAGTTTGCGGCCAGTGATGAATTTAGCTCTACCCTTGTTGCAGTAGCGGTTTTGGGTGGATTTGCTATTTTCTGGATATGGATCTGGCTGGCGATTAAGTTGTCACTGGCGGCGGCGTTAACGGTTCGCCACGGGGAGATCAAAATATTTGAATCATTTGCTGCCACCAAGGGTCATTTCTGGAAGTTATTTTTCAGCAATTTCCTTTTTATCATTATGTACATCGTGATTCTCGTCATATTTATGATCGCTATGCTTATAATAAGCCTGCCATTCATCGGAGTAGGCATGGCAATATTCGGAACGTCGCCGGCTGAGAGTGATTATATTCTGATCGCAGTTGTGGCGGCAATTCCTATCGCTTTGCTTATAATTGCCGCATTATGGATAGAATTTTGGGGCTATGCTGCCAGCGCCGGAATTGGTGCTTATTTCCTGCGTTGGAAAGAAGGTGATCCAGTTGAGAAAGTGGCCAAAGAGTTTGAATAAGCAATCATAAACTTGTCATATCCGTTTTCTAAAAACATCACTTCGGATCCACTGCATTTTGTAAAAAGTGCAGGCTTACTGATCTTGTTCTGGTTGGGCGGACAGATAGCGGCGATTGTCGTTGCCCAGCCAGTTTTACAATTAGCCCCCGATGGTGAATTTTCTGCTTTATTCAGGGTTTTGGTGATTATTATTTCCCTAATAATTGGCTCCGGTTCTATGGCGATATTCGCTATGTATTGGACGGTTCGCATTGAGGGGAGAACTCTTTGGGACATTGGTTTACGGTTTGATACTATAGGCTGGCAGCAATACCGAACCGGACTTACTACTGGGTTTTTGTTTGCTCTGGCTTTGATGATGATAGCGGCAATCATTGGCATGGTATTTATCGGCTCATCGCAAAGCCCAAAGGCCGAGGCCATACCGCTTTATTGGCAAAACCTTGCTGATCCGGGTTTGTGGGTCTTGTTAGCGGTATTATTTGCTGCCTTCATCATCCAGGGCGGGGCAGAGGAAATTGTCTGCCGTGGTTGGTTGCTTACCGATATTACCCGCAAAGCCGGCCTGCCTAAGGGAGTGCTTGTCTCATCATTATTGTTCGGTTTTTTACATATTCATTTGTTTTTCATAAATGGTAGCGATGTCTCGATGACGCAACTGTTAATCGGCTCTGTCGGTATTCTGGCGATGTTTGCTATGGGTTTGATGCTAGCTATGTTGGCTATGCGTGATCGCTCAATCATGGGTGCTTGCGGGTTGCACAGTGGATTTAATTTCTTTGTGTTGGCGTTGGGAATTGTTTTCTTACGTCTTTCGAGCGAGCAAGAAAGCATAACCGCATCAATGGTCAAAATGTTTGAGCAAAGCACCTCTTTGTCGCAAATTGGACCGGGACTGGTGGCGCAAGTATTGCTGGCATTTGCCGTGGCTTGGGTTTTATTCAAACGCTTCGGTTTGCCACGCGATACTTAGGTTTTATGATCAAAGCAATTCTTTCAAGTAACGCCCGGTCCAGCTTCTTCTACATGCTGCTACTTCTTCCGGGGTGCCATCAGCAACAATTTCACCACCGCCATCGCCACCTTCCGGGCCAAGATCAACCACCCAATCGGCCTGTTTGATGACATCAAGGTTATGCTCGATAACCAATACGGTATTACCAGTCTCGACCAGTTCTTGTAATACTTCTAGCAATTTACGTACGTCCTCAAAATGCAAACCGGTTGTCGGTTCGTCAAGAATATACAATGTTCGTCCCGTGGCGCGTTTGGATAATTCTTTGGATAGTTTTACCCGCTGAGCTTCGCCGCCAGACAATGTGGTCGCTCGTTGCCCCACATGAATATAGCCAAGGCCAACCCGTTGTAAGGTGGTCATTCTATCGCGTACAGCAGGAACTGCCTTGAAGAAATCCGCTGCTTCATCAACGGTCATATCCAATATGTCCGCGATTGATTTGCCTTTGAATGTTATTTGTAAGGTTTCACGATTATAGCGTTTACCGTGACAGGTGTCACATTGCACATAAACATCAGGCAAGAAGTGCATTTCAATCTTGATGACTCCGTCACCGCGACAGGCTTCGCAACGTCCGCCTTTGACGTTGAATGAAAATCTGCCCGGTGTGTAACCACGGGTTTTGGCTTCGGGTAGGCCAGCGAACCAGTCGCGGATCGGTGTGAATGCACCGGTATAAGTGGCCGGATTAGAGCGCGGAGTGCGACCAATCGGCGATTGATCAATTTCGATCACCTTGTCCAAATGTTCGACCCCGTCCAAAAGGTCATGGGGCATTGGCGCTTTGGTGCTGCCGTGCAGTTTTCGCATCACGCCCTTATATAGAGTTTGGGTGATCAATGTTGATTTACCGCCGCCGGAAACGCCGGTAATGCAGACAAACAGCCCCAGTGGAAATTCTGCAGTAACGTTTTTAAGATTATTGCCGCTAGCGCCTTCAATGCGTAAAATTCTTCTTGGGTTTACTTCGCGGCGCTTGGCCGGTATCGGTATTTTTTTCTTGCCCGATAGGTATTGTCCGGTAAGGCTTTTGGGGTTTTTAAGGATTTGCGCCGGTGTGCCTTGGCCGATAATTTGCCCGCCATGCACGCCAGCTAATGGCCCCATGTCAATTACATGATCAGCAGCCATAATTGCCTCTTCATCATGTTCGACAACAATTACTGAATTGCCCAAATCTCGTAAGTTTCGCAAAGTTTCCAATAGCCGTTCATTATCTCGCTGGTGCAGGCCAATGCTCGGCTCATCAAGTACATACAAAACGCCGGTAAGTCCTGATCCGATCTGGCTGGCCAAACGTATGCGTTGGCTCTCGCCACCGGAAAGAGTGCCGGAATTGCGCGATAGTGACAAATAATCCAGCCCAACATCGTTCAAAAAAGACAACCGGTCTTGAATTTCCTTCATTACCCGCTCGCCAATTTGTTTTTGCTGCTTGCTTAAAGATTTTCCCAACTGCTCGAACCAATTACCGGCTTCGCGAATTGAAAACGCGGTTACTTGCGATATGTCCAATTCGCCAAGTTTTACCGCAAGGCTTTGCGGTTTTAAGCGTTTGCCATCACAAGTATCACAAGGTGCCGCCGATTGATATTTTCCTAATTCTTCACGCACCCAATTACTATCGGTTTCGCGCCAACGGCGGCGTAGATTGGGGATAACACCTTCAAAGGTTTTTTCGGTTTCAAACTTGCGTTTGCCTTCGGAATAAACAAATTGCAAAACTTCATCACCGGTTCCATAGAGAATTTTATCTTGAAATTCAGTTGGCAAATCATGCCATGGATCATTCATGCTGGCATCATAATGTTTGACCAGGCTTTCCAGTGTTTGCCGGTACATTCTTGACGAGCCGCTTGACCATGGTTTGATTGCGCCCTTGTCCAATGATAAATCACTGTTTGGAACCACCAGATCAGCATCAAAACGCGAAGTGATGCCAAGACCATCACACGTGGGGCAAGCCCCAAACGGGTTGTTAAAAGAAAACAGACGTGGCTCTATTTCTTCAATGGTAAAACCGGAAACCGGACAGGCAAATTTTTCGGAAAAAACTATTTCATTGTCTTTTCCATGATCTTGTTTCTCGGCAAATTCGGCGACTGCCAACCCATCAGCAAGTTTTAAGGCTGTTTGTAAACTATCGGCCAAACGGCTTTCAAGGTCATCGCGGATAACTATGCGATCAACCACAACATCAATGCTGTGTTTGTACTTTTTGTCGAGATCGGGAAAGTCCTCGATAGCATAAAATTTACCATCGACTTTTAACCGTAAGAAACCCTGCTTCATCAATTCGGCAATGTCTTTTTTGTATTCACCTTTGCGGCCACGAACGATCGGCGCCAGCAAGTAAAGTCTGGTTCCATTGGATAATGCCATTAGGCGATCGACCATTTGGCTTATGGTTTGTGAAGTTATCGGCAGGCCGGTTGCCGGAGAATACGGAACTCCGATCCGCGCCCATAACAGACGCATATAGTCATAAATTTCGGTAACCGTACCAACGGTGGAACGCGGATTACGTGATGTGGTTTTTTGCTC
>JAESTZ010000120.1 GCA_016763315.1 Robiginitomaculum sp. | reverse complement strand
CCCATGGTAAAAAACAAGTCATGACGAGAAGTTGCAAAAATATGTGGAGTTCCATATTTATCACGAACAATGCTGGCTTCAGATTGCAAGCCGGATAATTGCATTTCACCGGAAGTCTGCGGCAATGACTGTCCGAAACGCCAACAAACATAACCGCCAATAGATATACTAAAAACCACTACTCCAACTAAAATACGCACCAACCACTTCAACAAGGTTTTCATATGTTCAAAATCTCCCTAATGATTATGCTAACAAACCTTTGGAGAAATGAATATGGCTGATTTGGCATTTTTGGGATTAGGAACCATGGGCTTTCCCATTGCAGGACACCTTGTTAAGCACGGGCATCGCGTTACGGTATGGAACAGAACAGCAAGCGTAGCCAAAAACTGGGGCAAATCCCATGGTGGAATTGTTGTAGAAAATCCTTCGCAAGCAATTAAAAATGTGCAAATAGTATTTGCTTGCCTTGGTGATGATCCTGATGTTCGCGAAGTGGCCGAACCATTGTTTACGAAAATGCAGACCGGAGCCATATTTGTTGATCACACCACCACTTCGGCAGCATTGGCGCGGGAAATGGGCGAAAAAGCAGCAGAACATGGAATTTCCTTCATTGATGCTCCTGTATCCGGCGGTCAAGCTGGTGCTGAAAGTGGGCAGCTAAGCATTATGTGTGGTGCGAATACACAAGCGTTTCAAACAGCTCTGCCAATAATGAATTGTTATGCCAAAGCAGTAAAACACATGGGCGATATTGGCTCTGGTCAATTAACCAAAATGGCCAACCAGATATGTATCGCCGGCGTTGTTCAAGGACTTTCCGAAGCATTGCACTTTGCCGAATCAGCCGGGCTTGACCCTGTTAAAGTTGTCGAAGCCATAAGCCAAGGAGCGGCTCAAAGCTGGCAAATGGATAACCGCCACAAGACAATGGCCAAAGGAAAGTTTGACTTTGGCTTTGCTGTTGACTGGATGAGAAAAGATCTACGAGTGACGCTAGAAGAAGCAAAAGAAAATGGAGCCAAACTGCCTGTTACTAAAATCGTTGATAGCTATTACTGCAAAATCCAAGAAATGGGCGGTGGCCGCTGGGATACTTCAAGCTTGATTCAACTATTACGCAAAAAACAACCATAACCCTAGGCAGTCATCGAACTGGTCAATAAAGAACCAAGCGCATTAAAATCAGCAGACCGTGGAGATGTTTTGCGCCACGCAAGAGCGATTGTACGAGCTTGAACCGAATTATTCACAGGTATTGTTGCCAAACCAGCGTGGCGGGCAATACCTGACTTAACAGCCATTTGCGGCAACAAGGTCACGCCTATCCCACCGGCTACCATTTGCACTATAGTGTGCAAGCTTGTGCCATCAAAGCTTCTCGCCTGCTCATGACCAATAGAAGAACATACAGCCAAAGCATGGTCACGCAAACAATGACCATGATTCAACAACAACATTTCCTCATCGGCAAAGTCAGAAAGCTGAACAGATTTTCTCTTGGCTAGTTTATGATTTGAAGGGATTGTTAGATAAAACTCATCTTCAAACAAATTCATGTTTTGCAAACCAACAGTAGAATAAGGCAAAGCATAGATGATCACATCAAGATCGCCTTTTTGCAGACTTTCAACAATATTTGCGCTTTCGTCTTCGATTAACATCAGCTCTAGTGAAGGAAATTTATTACGAATAACCGGTAACGCAACAGGTAACAAAAATGGCGCAATAGTAGGAATTATCCCAAGGTGCATTTTCCCGCAAAGCAACTCTTGCCCTACCGACGCAGCCTCCAGCATTTCAGCTGTTTGTAAAATTATCATCCGCGAACGCAAGGCAATATCTCGGCCAGCAGACGTCAATCGAACAGACCTTTTAGTACGCTCAGCGATTTGTAGGTCTAGTACTATCTCCAGGTCACGAATTCCAGCGCTAAGGGTTGATTGAGTAACAAAGCATTTTTTTGCCGCCTCACCAAAGTGCAATGTGTCTGCCAATGCCAAGAAATACTGCATTTGTTTTATCGTTGGCAATTGCTTCATAATCGTTTTTTCCGAATAGTATATTCGATATATATCGTTTTACACTGCTAATAGCAAGGCGTAATAATCATCAAATAATATTCCAAGTCGCATTAAGGAGGTAATCATGAAAAACGGATTGACCACTAAAGACCGCAAAGAAATTGCCCATAGAATCTCATTACTATTGGCTGACACATATACTTTGTATTTGAAAACCCATAACTTTCACTGGAACGTGACCGGGCCAATGTTTAGCACCCTGCACCAAATGTTCGAAGAGCAATACACCGAACTGGCATTAGCTGTTGATGAAATTGCAGAACGTATTAGAGCATTAGGCGAACCGGCACCTGGGTCATATGCGCAGTTTGCAGCTTTATCGTCCATAGAAGAGGCCGACGGTGTTCCCACCGCCCGGCAAATGATCAAACAACTGGCAGATGACCAAGATACTGTGGTTCGTATTGCCAGAGAAACTGTTGAAATAACCTCTGCTGCTGGTGATGAAGTTAGTACAGACCTACTAATCCAAAGAATGCAAGTGCATGAAAAAACCGCATGGATGTTACGTGCCATGTTGACAAGTTGATAAAATTCATTTCCACCAATCCTACAATTAATTCGGAGAAAACCATGATTAACGACCAAGTGCCTAATGTAACTTTCAAAACCAGAGTTCGTAATGATGCTATTGAGGGCGACAATCCTTTCGAGTGGAAAGACCTAACTAGTGACGAAATTTTCAAAGACAAGAATGTAGTATTATTCGCCCTACCCGGTGCCTTTACCCCTACATGCTCCAGCACACATGTTCCAGGATATGAAGCTGCCTTTGACGAGCTAAAGGCTCAAGGCGTCGATACTGTTATCTGTCTGTCTGTAAATGATGCATTTTGCATGTATCAATGGGGCAAAAACCTAGGAGCAGAGAAAGTGTTCTTGCTTCCAGATGGCAGCGGTGAGTTCACTAGAAAAATGGGTATGTTGGTAGACAAGTCCAATGTCGGATTTGGCATGCGTAGCTGGCGTTATTCCATGTATGTGGAAAACGGCGAGATAAAGAAAATGTTCGCTGAGGAAAGTTATTCTGACAACTGCCCCACTGATCCATTTGAAGTTTCAGATGCAAACACCATGCTGGATTATCTAAAAAATAGATAACTTAACTACACGAAAACTACAAAGGTTTGCGACTTGATACATGTCGCAAACCTTTTTTATTGCGCAACAATAAATCCATTTTTTTGCATCGCATCTGCTTGATTTTTGATCCATTTGGTAACATTTGCATGTGGCAATAATCCCTTACCATCAGAAACATAGTTCAAGCCTTCCAATACCTTTGCATACGGGCCAAACCCTTGCACTCTAAAGGGAATCACTATGGCAACGCCACCCTCTTGTTCCGCCCTGCTTACAAAATGGCGTATCTGTTTGCTGGCGACTTCACGCTTTGCCCGCCAATCTTCACGCAATGACATGACCTGCACCTTTCGAAACGGGAATTTCGAATCAATAAGAGTCGTGCGCTTGGATATTGCTTCTATCCAGCGTTTATTTTCGCCATCATCACCTGGACCATGCGCCAGTATAAGCACATCTTCATTCGCCGGATTTTGGCTAAGATCTTCAGCCCGCTCCTCAAGAACCATATTCATTAACTCGGTATCACCCAAGCCATCATGACTTAATGTAAACTTGGAAATTGTCTCAATTTTCCAAAAACCCATTTTGTGACCATTTGGCATTTGCTCCATATCGCCCATATCATGAGTGGAATGATCAACAAATTCTGGCGCACCTTCTCGAACTCCAAGTATTTGCTCTGTACGCTGATACCAACTTTCACCAGAGATAAACAACCGTACGACACCAATTTGTCTCACACCTTTGGATTCCAACCTAGCGACCGCTTCTTGTATTGAATTAGCATCAGCCATGCCAAAAGCTATCTCAATAGGATAATGTTTTTTTAGCGGTTCAATGGCTGAAATAACACTTGCATTCCAAACAGAAGTTCCGCCATGCGCCATTAACAACACGCCATATTTATTATTGTCAGCACCAATGTCATTTGTTCCAACAGTGGGTTGAGATGGATTTATACTAGCACAGCCTGCAATTGTTATAATGACTAACAAGGATAAATATTTTTTGATGCTCATTATTTTTACTCACTCAGATTTTAAATTAACTAATGCTTTTCTGACATCAGAGATGCAAGTCATCTATGTATTGATAATGCGAATGAATTGCAAGTAAGGATGTGGAATTAATAGCCTCATTTACAACAACCTATCAGCGTCAGAAAATGACAAATTGATACCAATCAAGTCACCAACAATTTATTACCAATAACATTTGCCAAAAACATGTTGACGATTTGCTCTAGTCAAACTCTATTCAACAATAATTATCTATCAAATAAACAGGCAATCCGAACTATGAGCAACGAGACACGACTCCCGCCAGAAGGATATAAGCAATGGTCACAAGAAGATCGGTTCGAGCATCGAAACGGGCCATTATTCATCCATGAGACCTATGATCCGCCACAAGGACTAGGACTAATAAGATTTTTTGCTGAACAAAAACATTGTAATGGAGGCGGAGCAATCCACGGCGGTATGTTAATGACATTTGCCGATGGCGCTATGTTTGCAATCGCTCACAAGGAAATGCAGGAAAGCTTCGGCGTAACGGTAACGATGAATAATGAATTTGTTTATCCGGGCTGGCCAAATCAGTGGATTGAGGCGACAGGTGAAGTCGTGCGCGCCACCAAATCAGGAATGATTTTTGTCCGTGGACAATTATTCACCCAAGACCAAATTTTGATGACTTTTTCTGGACTCTTGAAACGTATCCATAAAAAACCGATTGATTAAGAACTTAAAAGTCATTTCAACATTGCACATCATCGTATATTAGCATATACAAAAATACGCTTGCATACCTACCAATGTAAGCCTTACTACATTTTGGCAAATCTTGCTGTCAAATCAAACTATCCAGTCCTTAACCAACTGGCCATAGGTTTTGTGTATGATGGTAAATTATTGACTACATCGATTGGATAATGAAATGCGCGGAAATATTCGGCAATCTGGTACGCCAGTGTTGCGAGGTATTGCGTTTTTTTTGCGTGAAAAAAAATGGTTGATATTTGCCATTCTCATCGGAACAGTTTTTTATCTAGCCCCAACCCCCGAAGGATTATCCCGTGAAGGACACCTAGTTCTGGTGATTTCAGTGGTAGCAGTGGTTTTGTTTGTAACCGAACCAATACCATTACCGGCAGTAGCCTTTATGATAATTGTTTCGCAAGTTTTATTATTAGGGCGAAATTCAAGTGATGTCGCCCAGTCTTTAATGAGCGATTCAGTATTGTTTATTATCGGCTCATTGATGCTTGCTGTGGCTGTAGTTAAGCAAAAACTCGATAAACGATTAGCTTATATGATTGTCAGGGTGTCTGGGACAAAAACTCGAAACATAGCGGTTGGTATTGCTGTTGTTTCAGGTTTACTTGCATCGGTTATAGGCGAGCATACAGTTGCTGCCATGATGCTTCCAGTGGCGCTTACACTTATTACCCTAACATCTGATGACCCAAAAAAGGTACGCAACCTTGCTGCTGTACTGTTGTTTTCTATAGCTTACGGTAGTTCTATAGCCGGAATAGGAACACCATCAGGCGGAGCACGCAATGCGATTATGGTTGGTTACTGGAAAGAATTCTTCTATGATCCAAATGATCCCAACACCGCCAAATTCCTGGTTGATTATGTAAAATGGGTTATAGTTTCTTATCCGGTTTTTCTGGCACAATTACCATTTGTCATCATAATTCTATTCTCGACCTTCAAACCGGAATACAAGCATTTAACCCGCGCTGTGGTTAAACTGCGCTCGCAAATAGAAATTGAAGGCCCAATGCAGCCTTCTCACTTCCTGACCATTGGTTTGTTCTTCATTACTCTACTTGGCTGGATTTTCTTTTCGGGAACGATTGGGTTGGGAATGATCGCTTTGATGGGCGGCACAGCCTTTATGATCTTTGGTCTTGTAAGATGGGAAGACTTGAACTCTGGTGTTAATTGGGGTGTAGTCTGGCTATATGCTGCGGCAATTTCACTTGGTATTGAGATGAAAGACACTGGAGCTGCCATGTGGCTGGCTGATAGTTTCTTGAAAGTCCTTCCAGAATTTATGGAAACAGGAACTCCGCTATTGGCTGCGATATCAATACTAACCACCTTGGTAACTAATACTATGTCTAACGGCGCAGCAGTTGCAGTGTTAGGCCCAATCACGTTAAACTTGGCACACAGCACCGGCGCTAGTGAACTGGTTGTTGGGTTTGTTACCGCCATTTCATCAGCATTTGCATATCTTACTGTAATTGGCACACCGGCGTGTACTATTGTTTACGCGTCAGGTTATTTAAAAACTACAGACTTTCTAAAAGTAGGCTATAAAATGGTAATTATGTCGACTATTATCTTATTAATTTTTGCCGCTCTGTACTGGCCAATGATTGGTCTATAGAAAGATAGGTGTTTTTATGTCCCGCGAAAAACAATTCCAGATACTAGTATGTATTGACGGCTCCGAAAGCTCGTATTCCGGCTTGCGTTATGCAGTTCGCATGGGCGCTGATCATACCGCTGATCTTACTTTGTTGTTTGTTCGTCCACTTGACCAAGGATTGGGTAGCGGCGGCTTGCAGATGGATATAGCTCGTGAAAATATGCTTAACTGGGGTCATGAACTTCCCGGAATGCGCGCCTTAAAGCGTGGCCGAGATATGTTGGTCGAAATGGGCTTCATGGAAGATAGCTGGAAAGAACAAGTCGTCCACACCGATGTACGTGGTGATAAACTAGGTGATAACTCGATTATTTACACCAACGAGGACGGCGCAAAAATAACTCTTGAGATGATGGTCTCACCTTCTGTAGAGCGTGGAATTCTAGATGAAATTGAAATTGGCGAATACGATATAACCATTATCGGAATGTGCTCCGAAGAAGAAATGGGCACTGGAAAAATCAAGCCGTCCACCACAATGGCCGTAGTTAGCCAATCGCCCACTCCGGTACTTGTTGCCAGAGAACTAGAACAAGAACACGGACATTTCATGTGTGTAGACTTTTCTGACAAAGCCATAGATGCCGCAGTAAAAGACGCCAAGATAGCCGCCAGGTGTCATTGTCCAGTTTATCTATATTCTGTTGCCGAAAACGAAGAAGAATTACCCATAGCACAAGGTATCATCGCCAAAGCAAAAGCCGCTATAGAAGATAGCGGCCTACAAGTGGCTGGTGATTCTGTAGAGATTGGTCACCCGGTTGAAAAAATACTCGAACAGGGAAGAAAATATTCACTGATAGTAATGGCTGATACTTCAGTAAAAGGCCTGCGGCGGTTTTTCCAAACCTCGGTAGCTTATGAAGTATTAGAGCGCGCTGAAAACTCGGTAATGATCGTTAGGTAAAACTCGAAGATAAAGTCCGGCTTCAGAAGAACTGAACGTGCTGTTTTTTTCCGTAAGGAAAATATGATGCGGATCAAAAGACCAAGCTTGAACCGCACAAACCAACCTTTTGGGGTTGGTAATGGCGACCGCCCGCCGCCCGGTCAGTGCGCGCCATCGCAAACATGAGCGAAGCGAATTGTCGCGAGATCAATTATGGTGCGCCCCAAAGAACGGAGTCCGAACCTAAAATAATCGGACGTGCTGTTTTTTTTATAGCCCAAAGGGCGAAGCGTGGTGCGGGTCGATATACCAAACTTGAACCGTACCCTTGGGTGCGACTGCACCCCGGCGATCGTTCGCCGCACCGTCGTAGGCGCATCTTCGCGCCGCGAGACAAAAGAAATGGTGCGCCTTGCGGAACCAAGCTTGAACCAGTTTATTGATGTTTTAGCAGAATGGGATAGCGAACTTAAAGCATTAAATGTACCAGAGTTAAATGATCCGGGGATGGAACCATGAGCCGCCCTTCGGGGTTGGCT
>JAESTZ010000119.1 GCA_016763315.1 Robiginitomaculum sp. | reverse complement strand
GGGTGTTTGCTGGCGGCGATTGTATCGCCTCTGGAGAAGATTTAACAGTGCAAGCGGTGCAAGATGGTAAAGTTGCTGCCGCTGGTATCCACGACTATCTGGGAGACACAAATGGCTGATCTTGGCTGTACTATTGCCGGCATACACAGCATTAACCCGTTTTGGTTGGCTTCGGCGCCGCCTACGGACAAGAAATATAATGTCGAGCGGGCTTTTGCTGCCGGCTGGGGTGGTGTGGTGTGGAAAACCTTGGGTGAAGACCCGCCAGTGGTTAATGTTACTAGCCGGTATGGTGTTCACAAAGATACTGGCCGCGGCATTTTGGGCATGAACAATATTGAACTGATCTCGGATCGGCCTTTGGAGGTCAATCTTCGCGAGATTGAGCAGGTGCGAAAAGAATGGCCGGATCGGGTAATCATAGGCTCGATGATGGCACCGGTCGAAGAAGAATTGTGGAAAGAATTAGCGATCAAAATTGCCAATTCTGGCGTGCATGGTATCGAGTTAAACCTTGGTTGTCCGCATGGAATGTGCGAGCGCGGCATGGGTTCAGCAATTGGCCAGGTTCCAGAACGTGTAGAAAACACAACCAGATGGGTGCGCGAAGTAGTTGATATTCCAGTATTTACCAAGCTAACACCAAATACTACTGATATATTGTTACCTGCCGAAGCGGCTCTTGCAGGCGGCGCCCATGCGGTGGCGTTGATCAATACGGTGAACTCTGTGATCGGTGTTGATCTGGACGTAATGGCGCCAATGCCGGTGCTGGGCGGCAAGGGTACTCATGGCGGTTATTGCGGTGCTGCGGTAAAGCCAATTGCCTTGCACATGGTAGCGGAAATTGCCAGAAATGCCGCGACCAGAAACCTCGATATTTCAGCGATTGGCGGTATTACCACTTGGCGCGATGCCGCAGAGTTCATTGCTCTGGGAGCTAATGCGTTGCAGGTCTGTACGGCGGCAATGCTGTACGGGTTTCGCATTATTGAAGACCTGAACGACGGCTTGTCAGACTTTATGGACGCGAAAGGTTATCGCAATATTGAGGACTTTCGTGGGTTGGCAGTACCAAACACTGTCAACTGGAACGATCTGAATATGAATTACGATCTAAAAGCCAAAATTGACCAGCAAACCTGTATCGAGTGTGGTCGCTGTCATGTAGCCTGTGAAGATACTTCTCATCAGGCAATCTTGATGGAAACAGCAACAGATGGCAGTCGTGAGTTTACTGTGATTGATGATGAATGTGTTGGCTGTAATCTCTGCCAGATGGTTTGTCCGGTGCCGGAGTGTATCACCATGGAGCCGGTGGACAATGGCTTACCCTATGTCACTTGGCCGGATCATCCCAAAAACACCATGAAACCAGCGGAGTGAAACAATGAGCACACCTGTTCCTAATGATTTAGATGCCTATTGGATGGGCTTTACTCCGAACCGGGCATTCAAGAAAAAACCACGGCTGTTTGTGGCCGCAGATGGCATGTATTACACCACTCATGATGGCCGCAAGGTCATGGATGGCATATCTGGCTTGTGGTGCTGTAATGCCGGTCACAAACGCCCGCGCATTGTCAAAGCCATTCAAGAGCAAGTGGAGCAAATGGATTACTGCCCGGGATTTCAAATGGCTCACCCGAAAGCATTCGAGTTGGCGAACCGGTTAAAATCCATCATGCCCGGCGAGTTGGATCATGTGTTTTTCACTAATTCAGGCTCCGAAAGTGTTGAAACCGCGCTCAAAATTGCCATTGCTTATCATCGCGCTCGTGGGGAAGGTCATCGCACCCGGCTGATTGGTCGTGAAAAGGGCTATCACGGGGTGAACTTTGGCGGCATGTCGGTGGGCGGAATGCCGGCCAACCGTAAAATGTTTGGATCATTAGTGGCCGGTGTTGATCATTTGCGCCATACTCATGGGTTAAAGGAAAACCTGTTTACTAAGGGGCAACCGGAACATGGTGCGTATTTGGCCGATGATCTAGAGAGATTATGCGAATTGCATGATCCATCGACCATTGCCGCAGTTATTGTCGAACCTATTGCTGGTTCCGCGGGCGTAATTATGCCGCCGAAAGGTTATTTGGAACGGCTTCGTGAAATTACCAAGAAGCACGGAATATTGCTGATCTGGGATGAGGTTATAACCGGATTTGGCCGTATGGGAACGCCATTTGCGGCTAATTACTTTGGCATAGAGCCGGATATCACCTGCACCGCTAAAGCCATTGCCAACGGTGTGATTCCTATGGGTGCTGTGTTCGCTTCTAATCAAGTTTATGACGCGTTCATGCAAGGTCCCGAGGAGCTAATCGAGTTGTTTCACGGTTATACCTATTCGGCCAATCCGATGGCGTGCGCGGCGGCTTTGGCCACATTGGATACCTATGAGGAAGATGGCTTATTCACCCGTGGCGCCGAGCTTTGGGATTATTGGCAAGACGCGGTACATTCTTTGGCTGGCTTGCCGCATGTGATCGACGTTCGCAATATGGGCTTTATTGGCGCGGTGGAATTACAATCCATCCCCGGTCAAGTAACCAAGCGCGCCACTGAGGCATTTCTAAAGGCTTATGACAAAGGCCTGCTGATCCGTACTACCGGCGATATTATCGCGTTTTCACCGCCGCTGATTATCAAAAAATCAGAAATTGACTTCATGTTCCAAACCATGCGCGACGTATTGCAAACCATTGAGTAGGAAGAACGAATTGAAAACCATTAAACACATTATTGGCGGTCAGGAAACCATCGGAAATACAGGCCAAAGCCAACCGGTTTACAATCCGGCCACGGGTGAGCAAAGCGCATCTGTAGTGTTGGGCGAAGCGGCAGAAGTGGACGCAGCAGTACAGGCCGCAAAAGTCGCTTTTGAAAGTTGGGGCAATACTCCGCCAGCCAAACGCGCTAGGGTGATGTTTGCGCTTCGTGAGGTTATGAACAAGCGCCGCGATGAAATCGCCAAAACTATTTCACTTGAACACGGCAAAACTCATGATGATGCTTTGGGCGAAGTGATACGGGCGTTGGAAGTGGTCGAATATGCAGCCGGTATTTCGGCGCATTTGCAGGGTGATTTCTCCCGTGATGTTGGCCCTGGCATTGATACCTATGCCGAACGTCAACCTTTGGGTGTGGTCGCTGGCATTACTCCGTTTAACTTCCCGTCAATGGTACCGCTTTGGATGATCCCGATGGCGTTGGCTTGTGGCAACACGTTTGTACTCAAACCGTCTGAACGCGATCCATCGTCGGCCAATTTGATCTTTGATTTATTCCGCGAAGCTGGATTGCCGGACGGAGTTCTAAATATCGTTCATGGTGGCAAAGCTGCGGTTGATGCAGTGTTGGATCACCCTTTGATAGAGGCCGTTAGCTTTGTCGGATCAACGCTGATTGCTGAATATATCTATACCCGTGGCTGTGCTGCTGGCAAACGAGTGCAGGCTTTGGGCGGGGCAAAAAATCACATGATTATCATGCCTGATGCCGATCTTGATCAGGCTGTTGACGCATTGATGGGCGCGGGCTTTGGTTCGGCTGGCGAACGCTGTATGGCGATATCGGTGGCGGTGCCGATTGGCGAAGAAACTGCGGATCGTTTGGTGGAAAAACTTGCCCCACAAGTAGCGGCACTTAAAATTGGCCCGGCCAGTGATGTTGATGCGCAAATGGGGCCAATTATCACTGCCGAAGCAAGAGACCGGATATCTGCTTGCATTGATGCTGGTCAAGCCGAAGGCGCAAAAATTGTGGTCGATGGCAGGGGGCTTAAACTGCAAGGCTATGAGGACGGGTTTTGGCTTGGCGGTACACTATTGGACAATGTCACCAAAGATATGAGCGTCTACAAGGACGAGATTTTCGGGCCAGTGCTTAGTGTGTTACGCGCCAATGATTATGCGCAAGCAGTAAAACTGATCAACGACCATGAATACGGCAATGGCACGGCGATTTTCACCCGTGATGGTGATGCGGCAAGAGACTTTGCCAAACGGATCAAAGTTGGCATGGTCGGGATCAATGTGCCAATTCCGGTGCCGGTTGCCACTCATAGTTTTGGCGGCTGGAAACGCCCCAGCTTTGGCGCACATGGCATTTATGGCCCCGAAGCGGTACATTTCTACACGCGGCTAAAAACCGTTACCTCACGCTGGCCAACCGGCATTCGCTCTGGTGCACAATTCACATTTCCAAGCATGGGTTAAAGGATAATCAATATGACAAAATTACGCGGTGGCCTGATCCAGATGGCCTTAAAAGCAAGCACTGATAAATCACCAGCCAAGATCACCAAGGCGATGATCGAGGCGCATATTCCGTATATCGAAGAAGCCGGAGAAAAAGGCGTGCAGGTGCTGTGCTTTCAAGAAGTATTCACCCAGCCGTATTTCTGTCCCTCTCAGGACGTAAAATGGTTTGACAGTGCGGAAAAAATACCTGATGGGCCAACAACGAAGCTGATGCAAGGCTACGCCAAGAAATACAATATGGTGATTGTAGTGCCGATTTATGAAGCCGATGATGTCACCGGAGTTTATTACAATACTGCCGCCGTGATTGATGCCGATGGCGAATATCTGGGCAAATATCGCAAAACTCATATTCCGCAAGTTGCCGGATTTTGGGAGAAATTTTATTTCAAACCCGGTAAGTCAAACTGGCCGGTATTTCAAACCAAATATTGCAAATTAGGAGTTTATATCTGCTATGATCGGCATTTCCCCGAAGGCTGGCGGGCTTTGGCATTAAACGGCGCCGAATACATCGTAAATCCATCTGCTACCGTGGCTGGTTTATCAGAATATCTGTGGAAGCTGGAACAACCGGCATCAGCCGCCGCCAATGGCTGTTATATTGGCGCCATCAACCGTATTGGCCGTGAACAACCTTGGGATATTGGCGAATTTTACGGCCAAAGCTATTTCGTCAATCCGCGCGGCCAGATTGAGGCCGAGGCCAGCCGCGACAAGGACGAGCTGCTCATTCACGATATGGATATGGGGCTGGTCAAAGAAGTACGTAATTTGTGGCAATTCTTCCGCGACCGTCGGCCTGATACCTATGGGAAATTGACCGAGAGTGAGTGAAATATTTTGATATGAGCAAAATACTGGTTGCGGCAATCATGACCCTTGTTCTTGTCGGTTGCTCCAACCAAGAAGACAAAGCACAAATAGCACAAAGCCAAGCCGAAACTTTGTTGTGCGAAACCAACCCAACCACGCAATGTCTTTTGGGTCTGGCAATTAATGCTGCCGAGGACATTCCAGATGATAGAAAACGTGCCAGAGTGTTAGCAATCGGTATTGCTGTGGTGCAATCTAAAACCGGCGACAAAGCTGCTGCGGTAAAAACACTAGAATCAGCAATCTTAATCACAAACAGTATCACAAGCGATGAATCGCGGGTTTTCTCATTCATTGAGATTGCTGCAACGCAAATGCAACTTGATGACAAACCAGCATCACTGCAAACACTCAAATCAGCCCACATAATCGCCAACAATATTACAGATGATTATTTTCGTGGGTTTGCGCTTGCTGACATAGCTAGAAAGCAAGCTCAGGTCGGGTTGTATTCTGAATCTCTTGCGACGGCCAATAGCATCACAGATAATGACTCACGTGCCTCTGCAATAAGATTTAGAGCTATAGCACAAGCGGAAGCGGGGTTATTTTCTGAAGCCATTAAGTCAACCAAAAGTATAACAATCACCGAATATCGCGGCTATGCTTTTGAAGGAATTGTCAAAGCACAAGTGGCTGCTGGTTTATTCTCTGAAGCTGTCATAATCGCCAATAACATTGCCGTCGACGATGCGCGTGCTTCTGTGCTGACTAATGTTGCTTCTGCGCAAGCAAAAGCTGGCGATAAATCTGCGGCTCTGAAAACATTACAATTAGCAATTACTGCTGCCAAAAGTATAACATTCGACTGGAGCCGTACCCGTGAGCTAGTGGATATTGCCAAGGAGCAAGCGGTAGCTGGGTTTTATTCGGAAGCAGTCAAAACTGCAAATAGCGTCACAGATGATTTTGACCGTGTTTCTATGCTAACTAGCATCGCAAAAAGGCAAGCAGAGTTCGGTGATCAGACTGGTGCCATCAAGGTGATCACAGTAGCGGTTCCGTTAGCCAACAGCATCACGAAGAATTATGAACGGGCAATCGCCTTTACAGATATAGCTATAGCACAAACAATAGCAGGTGATAAAATTGGTGCTCTGAACTTGTTACAATCAGCAATAATAGCCACTAACGGTGTTACTGATTACGGCTATCGCGCTCATGCGCTTAGGGTTGTTTCTGAAGCACAAGCAAAAGCTGGGAATAGTTCAGCCGCTCGAAAAACATTTAAAGTAGCAATTATAACGGCTAAAAATATCGCAGAGGAAAATATCCGCTTATCTACGTTTGAAAATATAATTAAAGCGCAAGCGGTTGCTGGGCTGTACCCCGAAGCCTTCGCAAATATCAACAGCTTGATAAGCAAGCAATCACGCTCATATGTGTTAACTGAAATTGCCAAAATACAAGCGAAAACCGGTGATAATTCAGGCGCTAGAAAGACGATGCAATTAGCAATCATTGCCGCCAAGAACGTTGCAGATAATGCTATGCGTGTTTTGGCAATTATGGATATTTCTAAAGCGCAATCAAAAATTGGTGACAAAGCTGGTGCGTTACAGACAATCAAATTAGCGGTTCCGGCTACGAATAACTTACCAAGAGTCTATATGCGAACAATATTTCTAATCGAAATTGCAAATATGATTCAAACGAATGAGTGAGGCGGTGTTCTGTCTTGCGAGTATGGGCAAATGTCATCTGGTCGCCTGCATGATGCTCGTGGGTATCACCCGCTTTTTTGCGCCGATTGATGTAACTCGTTAAATTTGCTATGTATGGGCGTGCTGGTTATCTTCGGGGGGAACAAATGCGCACTCACATTGCTAAATTAATCTACATTTTTTTGTTGGTAATTTTTGGGACGGCGCCTTCATTGGCGCAAAGCGATGCTGAAGCGGAACCATCTAAAACCATTTTGGTATTTGATGCTTCAGGTAGCATGTGGGGGCAGGTTGATGGCGAGTCAAAAATCACCATTGCCCGATCGGTATTGCAAACAATGCTTGAAACTTGGCAACCGCAAAATGAGCTGGGGTTGATCGCCTATGGGCATCGGCGCAAAGGCGATTGCTCGGATATTGAACAGATCATTGCACCCGGCCCGGTAGATGCCAAGGCATTTAATGCGGCGATTAATGGCCTTAACCCCAAAGGCAAAACCCCGCTTTCTGCTGCGGTCAAACAGGCTGCGGAGATATTAAAGTACGAGGAAAACAAGGCGACAGTAATTCTGGTAACTGATGGTTTGGAAACTTGTAATGTCGACCCATGCGCTATGGCCAATGAGTTAGAAAAGCTTGGTGTTGATTTTACTACTCATGTTGTTGGGTTTGATCTGTCAGATGAAGAGGCCAAGGCCTTGCAATGCATCGCTGAAAATACCGGCGGGCAGTATTTTGTCGCATCTAATGCTTCTGAATTAAATACTGCCATGCAAGTTGTCTCAAAGGCGGCAATCGAAGAATATAACCTGTTATTGCGCGGCAAAGTTCGTAAAATTTCCGAAGACCTAACCGATGGTGTGAGTTGGGAAGTCTATGCTTATCAAGATGGTAAACTGGCAGAAAAATATTATACCTATTCCTACAAAGCTTGGGCTAGTTTTACGTTACCTGTCGGAAAATACCGGATCAAGGGCGTTTATGGCGAAGCCACAGTATTTCAAGATGTAGAGGTTAAAGACGATGGTGTTACTGAGGAGATAATTCTTTTTGGTACTGGAACATTATTGGTTCGTGGACGAACTGGCCCAAATTCGCAAGTTGCGGTTGGAAAAGAATGGAATATTTTTGCCATTGTGAATGGCAAGGTTTCGGACAAATACCTTACCTATTCGTATAGCTCTCCTGCAAAGTTTGAGCTACCGGCGGGAAAATATCGCATCAAGGGCATGTATGGCAAAGCGACCATTTTTGAGGACGTAGAGGTCAAAGCCGATGAAACTAACGAAGTTACGGTTGTTTTTGATACGGGAACCTTACTGGTTAGTGGGCTGGCCAGCGCTTCGTCACAAGATCCGGTTGGTAAGGAATGGAATGTGTTTGCTATCAATGATGGCCAAGTAGCCGATCGATATTTGACCTACTCTTACGGGGCTTCGGCTAGATTTGATTTACCGGTGGGAACATACCGCATCAAGGCGATGTATGGTGAGGCTACTATGTTTGATGATGTAGAGGTAAAAGCCGATCAAAGCACCCAAGTTACGATTGTGTTTAATACCGGAAGATTATTGCTGAGCGGGCGGGCCAAGGGCAATTCGCAAACCCCGGTTGGAAAAGAGTGGAATATTTTTGCCATTACAGACGGTCAAATCGCTGATCGATATTTGACCTATTCGTACAGTGCTTCACCGAGTTTTGACCTGCCAGCGGGTAAGTATCGTATCAAAGGTATCTATGACGCTAAGTCGTATACGCGTGATGTTGTGATTGTAGCCGGCGAAAAACAAACCATAGTAATGCAATTCGAATAAATGGTTAGTTTGGCTCTGGCCTATATTGCAGTGATGTCGTAAAATAAACCGTCATGGAGCCGAATAAATGACCAAAACCATCAAAGGAGCCGATCCGGCGTTATATAATTCCGACATGGCTCCGGCCAGTGATGATCAACGTACATGGGGTATGTGGTCATTTGCGTCCCTTTGGGTGGCAATGGTGGTTTGTGTGCCGACCTATATGCTCTCTGGTGGTTTGATTGCTGCCGGCATGAATTGGTGGCAGGCGGTTTTAACGGTGTTCTTGGGCAATGCTATTGTTTTGGTGCCGATGGTGTTAATCGGAAATATGGGAGCCAAGTACGGAGTGCCGTTTCCGGTGTTATTGCGTTCGGCGTTTGGAACAAAAGGCGCGAAAATCCCAGCTATCATGCGCGGCTTGGTGGCTTGTGGCTGGTTCGGGATCAACACTTGGGTTGGCGGCTCGGCAATTTATGTAATTTTAAACGCGCTAACCAATGATATGTTCAAGGGCGCAGATCTGCCAATATTGGGCATTGATATCGCGCAAACTATTTCTTTCTTGGCGTTTTGGGCAATGCATTTGTATTTCATCAAAAAGGGTACCGAAAGCATTCGCTGGCTGGAAACACTGGCCGCGCCGTTTTTGCTGGCAATGGGTTTGGCACTGTTGGCATGGGCGTACGT
>JAESTZ010000118.1 GCA_016763315.1 Robiginitomaculum sp. | reverse complement strand
TCAACCATAAAAGCAGGTCTGCCGACCACCATGCATTCCGATGCACCTCTCGCCCCGCCTTCACCACTCACGGCAGCTTCGGCGCATATACTCCGCTCCACCCGCGAAGGCGGCGTCTTCACGCCGTCTGAACGCATAACCGCAGAGCAATCCCTGCGCGCTATCACCATTGATGCGGCTTGGGCAATAGGACTGGAAAATGAAATCGGTTCTATAGAGGTAGGTAAACAAGCAGACTTCACAATTTTGGGTGCTAACCCTTTAACCACCAAGGCTGAAGATTGGCCGAGTATTACAGTTTGGGGTGTGGTGTTAGACGGTGAGTTAAAGCCATTAGGGAACCGGCATGACTAATTAAGATAATGTAATCGTCTGCGGCGATAATGCCCAACTCCGGCAAACTGAATTGGGACTTCGAGACAGTACCGCAAAAGGATTGAATGGGCGCAGAAGGTATTAACCACGTAGCCAAACCCTCGGCGGGTCTTCCTCAATTAAAACCGTTGTTTATTCTTGAGTGGTGTAACCAGTCTTGTCATACTGCAATGCAGATTGGTGGGCCCGGTAGGACTCGAACCTACGACCAGACCGTTATGAGCGGCCGGCTCTAACCAACTGAGCTACAGGCCCGTAACCAGATCGGTGACGCTCTATGCCGCATCAAACAGAACTAGACAAGTACCAAGCTCATGCAAAAGCATTTTTTATACTTGCCAAAAGTTTAGTTACTGGTTTTGTTTTAACCATATAGTATAAATATTCACCATTACAGTTTTTGGTAACCACATGACCTATGCCATTCAAAACCATTGCCGATTGTGCGCCAGTGATCAACTGGTTGATTTCTTTGACCTTGGGTTACAGACCTTGTCGGGGTGTTTTCCTGCAGCGAACGAGGCCGATCCGCCAAAAGCTCCACTGACTCTGTGCCGTTGTCAAAACTGCAATCTGGTTCAATTACGCCATTCCACTGACCCGAAACAAATGTTCACCAGCAAATACGGTTATCGTTCGGCATTGAACTCCAGCATGAAAAAGCATTTACAGGAATTACAAAACTGGTGCGTTGATATTTGTCCGGTAAAGTCCGGTGATCTGGTGGTTGATATTGGAGCCAATGACGGAACCTTGCTTGGCGCATGGCAGAAACATCAAGTTGTTCGTCTGGCAATTGATCCGATTTTAGAGAAGTTCTTCAAACTTTACCCCAAAGACATCGAACAATACGCTGGGTTTTTTACCAAAGAATTGGCGGCCAATGCCTTATCCAACCGCAAAGCCAAAATCATTACTTCAATTTCAATGTTTTATGACTTGCCGGATCCAAATGATTTTGTTGCCGGCATTGCGGCATCATTGGCCGACGATGGCATTTGGGTGTTGGAGCAAAGCTATTTACCAACCATGTTAGAGCGCAACAGTTTTGACACTATTTGCCATGAACACCTTGAATATTATGCTTTTCGCCAAATTGAAATTTTGGCAAAAACTCATGACTTGAGAATTATCGACGTGCAATTAAACGATTGTAATGGCGGCAGTTTAAGACTGGCTCTGGCGCATAAAGACAGTGATTTTGCAATCAACAAGCAAACCAAAGAAGAATTACAAACCAAAGAAGAAAAATTACAATTAAATACAGATCAACCATATACCGCATTTAGCCAACGGGTGGAAAACTTGCGATCTGAAACAATATCGTTATTGCAAAAACTAAAAAGCCAAGGCAAATCGGTTTGGGTTTATGGCGCATCAACCAAGGGCAATGTTCTATTACAACATTATGGTCTTGGGGCTGAATTATTGGCAGGAGTGGTCGAAGTAAATCCGGAGAAATTTGGTCATCGCACACCAGGCACAAACCTTTTGATTCGCGATGAAACTAATATTCTAGCTGAAAACCCCGATTATTTTTTGGTTCTTCCATGGCACTTTCGCGAAAACATTTTGGCGCGAGCGCAACCATACCTTAATTCCGGTGTGAAGTTTATTTTCCCGCTACCGCAGCTTGAAATTATTGGCAAACTTGATGCCGGTTAAATCACTGATAATTGGCTGTGAAGGGCAAGATGGCTGGTTTTTGAACCAGCATTTAAACGCCATTGATCAT
Source organism: Robiginitomaculum sp. (assembly GCA_016763315.1). Taxonomy (GTDB): domain Bacteria; phylum Pseudomonadota; class Alphaproteobacteria; order Caulobacterales; family Maricaulaceae; genus Robiginitomaculum_B. The sequence goes on along the minus strand of JAESTZ010000118.1, from coordinate 6,765 downwards.
GATGTATGGGGAGTGTCACGGCGGCATTTGCACCCTCCCCTTGGTGATAAATTCTCCCCCGCAGACATTGTTGATGCTGATGCGGTTGATATGCTGGTTGAAAAAATCGAACCAGATCAGGTTTATTTTTTGGCTGCTATACATCATGCCGCCGGTGATACCGCAATCAACGACTTTAACGTACAACAAAAATCGCAACAAGTTCATGTGCAGGCAGCGGATAATTTATTGGCTGCTATTAAGAAACATAACCCAGACTGCCGGTTTTTTTATGCCGCCAGCTCACATTTATTTGCTGGAAAAACCGATGATAAGCCGATAACCGAAACCACTCCGTTCTCCCCAGTTGGAATTTATGCCCGAACCAAACTAGAGGGTGTGGAGTTATGCCGCAAATATCGCGAAAAGCATGGAGTTTTTGCGCTAAGCGGGTTTTTATTCAATCATGAGAGCTGGCGACGGGATAAGAAGTTCCTCAGTCGTAAAATCGTCCATACAGCAGTAAAAATCCTGCGTGGGCAAACCAGTGAATTGATATTGCATGACCTATCTGCGCAAGTGGACTGGAGCTTTGCCGGCGACACAGTACGAGCCATGCGTCTGATGCTGGAAATGCCGGTGGCTGAGGATTTGGTAATTGCCAGCGGTAAATTACATAGCGTCGCGGACTTTACCGCCATTACCTTTGAAGCTATTGGGCTGGATTGGCGTGATTATGTCACTGAAGAACCGCACAATGGACAAAAGCCAAAGGCCAAAGCACCATTACTTGGCGATCCAACGCGCTTACAACACCTAACGGGCTGGCGCGCAAAAGTAGATTTAACCCAAATGATTAAATTGATGATCGAAATGGAATTGCAAACTTCAAGCAGCCTGTAATTTTGCCTTTGCTACCACTTTTTTCGCTACCTCGGCCGCCACTTCCTTCATGGTTTCGTTCCAGCTAGATAGAGTTGGTGTGGCAAAAACTTTGGCACTTGGGTACCAAGGATTGTCTTTGGCACCTAATAATGGCCACGCCTCGGCAGTTGTTAAGAACCATATATTTGCCCCACATGCCGCGCCTAAATTTGTAGTGGCATTCATTGGCCCGATCATAACATCAAGCGCACAACAAGCCGCCGCCACTCCATCAAGATCGTCTTTTAGATCCAGTCCGTCAATTTGATGAATTGTCACCCCAAGCTCTTGCTTGATTTGCTCTATTTCTTCTTCACATTCGCCATATTGCATATTTACAAACACCGCACCTGGAGTTTTTAACACCTGTTTCCAATCGTCAAACGGGCTGTAATATTTTGACCTCGAGACATTCATTTTTAGCGACTTCCATGAAACCCCTATCTTTGGCCCTGCTGGTAATTGTTCCAGTTTTGCCGATATCTCATCAACCCGATCTACATCAACTTGCAAAAACGATTTTTGTTTTGGAAACTCGACTAAAGAATTACGGTACATGGCGGCAATTTGCGCCATTGGTATCCAGCCATCATTAGGGCCAGTTTCATTTTTCCAGTCAACTACACGAAATGTTCGCCCTTCAGTTTCTGCGGTCTTATGACCTCCGACCTCGGCCATAGGGAATGAACGTGACATTATTGGTACAAGCCGTTTTTCAACAGCGATCTTTAGTTTTCCCTCTGGCCCGATAGCTTTTTGCAAATCAGTACAGGCATTTAAAAACATCACCTCGTCGCCCAAACCTTGCTCGCCGATCATCAGGATTGTTTTACCTCGAACATCGCCACCAACCGGTATTTGCGCAGCATCCATGACAAACAACATAGCGTTTTCATAATCAGGATGTAATCTAGCGGCATATTTCTGCCAACCTTCTTCGATCTCGCCAACTGATAACAAGCCTACACCTAGCCCGTAACGCATAGTTTCACGATCTTCCGCAGATGCCGGGCTTATCAGAGCCTTGCGGCCAGCAGATATTGCCCGTTTTCGATCGCCAATAAGTCCAGCAGCATAAGCCATATTATGCCAACCACGGGAGAAATCAGGGTCAAGCCGCAATGCCTCTTCGTAAAATGTAATTGCTTGTTCAGCTTTATTTTGCTCAAGCATAACCGTTCCCAAAGCATTCCACAAAGCCGGAACTTGTTCATTAACAAATAATGCCGTGCGCAACAGCTCGACCGCATCATCAAATTTGGCATTGTCACGTAAAACACCAGACAAATTGATAGTTCCGTCAATATTCCCCGGTTTCATCTCCAAAAATAACCGTAAAAACTTCTCGGCTGCCGATAACATGTCCAGCTTCCACGCCACCAAAGACAGATTTTGATAAATATCGGCATCGTTGGGATTTAGCTCCCAAGCACGACGGTAAAAATCCAGAGACTTGGATAAATGCCCCAATTTCTCAACCGCCACCGCCAGTACATGATTGGCGACTGCCGAATTTTCATCCACATCCAATGCCCGCAAAGCCAGCTTTACAGCCTGTAATGGCTGATCCTGCGTCAGTGCTGCCATTGCCCGTTTTAATATCGATAATACCTTACGCTGTTTGCCAGAGGAACCTTGCCCGGTAATTGCGGCTATTTGCATACCGCCGACACTGTCCTTGGCCTCGCGTTTAGGGTTTTCCGGTGTGGCGTTGAGAAAGTCTTCAAAATTAACAGTCATGATAATTGCTACCAAAAGTAGCCCTTTTAATCTTATACTTAAAATGCCAAATCAGGTGGTGTTTTAAGTATAATTATCTTTGTTGCCCTTCAACTTATCCAAAAAGTACTTTTTAAGTGGTCGTTTTTTGGGTCGATGTAGTATAGAATCAATCACACTATGCAGGGCAAAACCTAACCAGAGTTTTAACTTATTATTTTGCCAAGTTACCGATTGCCTGCCCGCCGACTTCCCTGATAAACAAAGCGCATCTTTTTTTTAAGTCTAATCAGGTAAAAAATGCAAACAATAGTCTGTATGAAATGGGGAACTCGTTACGGTTCGGAATTTGTCAATCGGCTGTATTCGAGCATATTGCGACAAACGAAACGCCCTACACGTCTGGTATGCTTTACCGATGATGCCACCGGCATTGACCCAAATGTACAGATAGAGCCGATACCTGATATTAAATTGCCGCCACACCTGATCAATTTACCGTGGCGCAAGCTGGTAATGTGGAAACAGCCATTAGCGGATTTAAGCGGCGATGTTTTATTCCTTGATCTTGATCTGGTCATTACCGGTGACCTTGATGAAATGTTTGATTTTGAACAGGGACGATTTTGCGTTATCGAAAACTGGACACAATTAGGACAAGGCATTGGTAATACTTCGGCCTTTCGGTTTCCTATTGGAAAATACAAACACATTTTTGATCGCTTCCAAGACGATCCCGATCGTTTCCTCAAACTTTATCGCATCGAGCAAATCTATATCTCCAAAGAAATCGAGGACATGGTTTTCTGGCCTAACAAATGGTGCGTTAGCTTTAAACACTCATTGTTACCGCGTTGGCCGCTAAATCTTTTTCAAGCCGCACCATTACCGGACAATACCAAAATAGTCGCCTTTACCGGCAAACCAGATCCTGATGATGCAATGATTGGCAAATGGCCAGAAAAGCACTGGTACAAAAAGTTTTATAAATATATCAAACCAGTACCGTGGATCAATGAGCATTGGCGATGAGCACAATCGGACTTGGTGTGCTTAGCTGGCGCGGCGCGGCATCCCTAAAGAGTGCATTACAAAGCTATGCTGATCTGGATTTTTTTTCACTATTTGATGAAAACCTGTTGTTTTTGCCCGATCCTGACAAGGCAGTGTTAAAGGTCGCGGATCAATTTAATATCTCCATGCAACAAGCAAATGACAACTTCGGTATCATGAGCGGCATGGAACAATTGGCCAAAAGGCTATCCACCGATTATATTTTGCTAACCGAAAATGACTGCCCATTGATCGAAAGCCACGACGAGGCCAAAAGGCAATTACAAAAAGCCGTTGAACTATTGGACAGTGGGCAGGCAGATATAGCCAGAATGCGCCATGTAAAACAACCCGGAGAACCATTGGTCGCTCTTGATAAATATATAAGATATTATCCGAAAAACGATACTTTTTTTGCCCGTTTAAGACGGGTGCTTAGACCAGCGAAAGCCGAGCGATTAATTGGAACAGCTATTTTTTCCGAGCAATTTCCCGATAAAAAATTTCCACAACACTTCGACAATATTGGTGACGGTTTTTATCTTGTAGATGCGTCGGTAATGACTTGGACTAACCAATCATTTTTGATAAACCGGAAATTCTTCCTTGAAACAATCATAGCTTACGCCAAAACCGTCCCTTTCACCAGAGGAGCAAATGGCTATCCGGCACTAGAGATAGAGCTGAACCGCTCAAAGTTCTGGACAAAATCCGGCTGGAAAATAGCTTGCGGGTCGGGATTATTAACTCACGAACGACTGGAAAACCGTGGGTATTGAGAAATAGTAAGAATACAAAAAAATGGTGCCACAGGGGAGAATTGAACTCCCGACCTCATCATTACCAATGATGCGCTCTACCCCTGAGCTACTGCGGCATTTATGTTTGGTGGTTGAATAGCACCAAAAGGTTCGCGCATATAACCTGTCTTTGTCCGCTTGAAAAGGGTGTTGGCGCAGACAATTTTTCATGCCAGTAATAAGCCTATGAACAACAAGCCTGCACAATCGAAAAAGAAACCCGCTCTAAGTCGCAAAGATCGCCTTGCCAAAGCATTGCGTGATAATTTGCGCCGCCGCAAAGCTCCAAGTTCAAAACCCACTACAGCAACCGCAAAAGACAGTAAATAACCATATTTTTGCCTTGTCGGGTCCGCACCGCATCTTATCGGCTAGTCAGTAATTGCCATTTAAGGGTTTGTTCTGGTGGAGCAAATTTTCTTAAATACAGATACTTAGTTACCGATTTGCTTGGATCTTAACTTTCCTTGCAAAACAGGATTGTTAAAATTGGTTGCATTAAATTTTTAACTGTATATACTGTGTATATGAACTTAAACTTTATATTTTCACAAACCGACAAACGTCCAATGTATCAACAGATCATGGAGCAAATTACTCAACGAGTATCTATAGGGGACTGGCCTGCAAACACCCCATTACCGTCGATTAGGCATCTAGCCACGGAAATAAGCGTCAGCCTCATTACCGTTAAACGCGCCTACCTTGAATTGGAGCGAGACGGCGTGATTGTGACCCAACAAGGAAAAGGCAGTTGGGTGAATGCCTCCCTAGATTTGGAAGAACTTCAACGTGAAGAGCTCAAAAACCATGTGGAGCAAGCGGGGAAACTGGCAAAAGCCCTAGCTATACCAGAGGACGAACTCGTCAATATGATCAAAAAATATACATAAGAAGGAACAAAGACTATGAGCACACCTATGGCTGTAGAGTGTCAGGGCATCAGCAAAATATACCCGCACTTTCAATTACAAAATATTGATTTGTCTTTCGAACAGGGCACTGTAATGGGTTTAGTCGGGCCTAATGGTGCAGGAAAATCGACTATCTTGCGACTTGTCATGGGACTGCTGGGGCCAGATAGTGGATCGATCAAGGTCTTGGGTAATTCCATGCCTGCCAGCCAAGTTTCTGCGAAACGTAATATTGGCTTCATTTCAGATGATATGCGCCTTTATGAGAGTGAAACCATCGCTTTTCACATGGATTTTATTAAATCAATTTTTCATTCGTGGGATGATGAATATGCCGCAACTCTTCTACAGCGCTTTAACCTTAACAAACAACAAAAAGTTAAAGGGTTGTCTCATGGGCAGCGGGTGAAAACGACATTGTTGCTAGCTTTAGCGCGGCGACCAAATCTACTGGTCTTTGATGAACCAACGACAGGTTTAGATCCTGTAGTGAGAAAAGAAGTACTCAATGAAATGATGAGTTCCCTTGAAGATGAAACACGCTCAATCCTTTTTTCTTCTCATAACACCTTAGATATAGAACAAATTTCCGACTACATCACTTTCATATACGGTGGCCGCATCATTGAATCTCGTAACAAGGAAGATTTCTTAGACAGCTGGAGAAGATTGCGCCTGATAAACAGCAATAGCTGTCAGTTACCAAACTTACCTAATATCAGGAGCATACAAAAAAGTGGCCAACTGTGTGCTGTTACTGTGACTAACTATGAAGATACAACACCTGAAAAATTCACCAATGCTGGTTTTACGGTAGATACTGTTGAACGCTTAACGCTAGAGGAAATATTTCTTAGCAACGTACATTATGCCGAAAGAACTGCAAAAAAGGAAACCATATCATGAGTATTTCTATTGTTCCTCAACTCGTCAAAAAAGATCTGCTACTATGGCGCAAGATGATATTGATATTCGGCTTGGCGAATTTGATAGCCATTGGGATATTAGCCATGCTCTATGGGCGAGTTCCGAGCTGGGTATTTTCAAATCTTGGGTTTTCTCTACTAATCATTCCAGGGGCTGCTTGTGGAATGGCTCTTCTAATGCAAACTAATGTATTCGAGAAAGTTAAATCCACGCAGCCCTTTATCATGAGCCTACCGGTTACAGTCAAGGAGTTCACATTAGCAAAACTACTAGTGAACATACCAGTATTTACTGCATTTTGGTTAGTAATGATTTCTGCATCATTTTACTTTTGCTTTGGTCTCGGTCTATTTCCAATGGGGGCTTTACCCTTTATGGTTATGGTGTTTCTAGGAATTTTTGTCGCATACACCCTCATACTTAGCGTTAGCATACTATTCCAATCTCTA
>JAESTZ010000117.1 GCA_016763315.1 Robiginitomaculum sp. | reverse complement strand
ATTTACAACAACAAAACTGGATCACCGGCACAAGGCCGGTGATGACAATGGAATGTAATGAAAACCGCATACACTTTTTCATGCGGCGCTTGGGGATTGCGAGCCCTTAGAAAGGTTTTTGGATAAGTTGATGGAGAACAAATATCATCTTTGGCTGCTAACCCAGTCGCTCATATCAATGGCCACGTTGTGACTAGCTTGATCAATTGCTTCGACGATTGAGCCAAGTCGCAGGTCATCAGCTCTAACCGAAGCAAAAAAAGTTTTTTGCCCGATTAAAGTTCTGGTCTTGCGATCAATCATTCTAGCTAATATTCGCACTTCGGCTTGTGGGTTTGCTTGCTGTCCCTGATCGTAAACCGCTTCGAAATTTTGTAATATAATTCGTAGTTCGAGGTCGGCATTAATACCATCGGCTGGATAAACTACCTGTAGTGCTGATTGTTTGCGCAAAGCACCGGCAAATAACACTTGCAGCATTTCCGGTGTTGATGAAGCCCACCTTGCATTGGCAGCATAAGAAATTCTTTGTTTGCTAGTGACCAATGCAACCCGATTGTTTTTTAATTCTCTTGGGGCTTGTACTAATGGCAATAAAACCAAGGTGTTGGATTGTTGCAGTTTTGTTGTTTCCGCAATTTTCGACAAACGGTAAATATCTGGTCCAGGCCCTGCATCAGGCAATAGTGAAATACATCCGCCAAGTAGCAAAGCCATTGCCAGCAATATGGTGATTTTCAAATTCATCGTGGCACCTCTATTTCGGTAATTGGCTCTCCGGCAATAAATTCTGACGGATTGCGGTCAACTTCTTCTACTACTCTTGTAGTGGCTTGCAACATTGCTCGTAAATCGGTTATCGCCATTACCAGTTCTGTTAAACCTTCATTGGAAAACTGCTGTAACGGGTCGGAAATATTCAATATTAACTGGCTGGCCTGTTCCGAAGCCTGACGCAATTCTTCGGCGGCGGCATCAATTTGTGCGATCATATCTGTGGTGTCGCTTTCGATAAGTTCGGTTCCTGCTGTAGCAAATTTTGTAATAGCTTCGGCAGCAATTTGCATTTCCTTGGCGGCATTATTTGCTGCAATTACAGTCTCGTTTAAATTTCCGGCCAATGTTTCTTCGGCGGCTAATTGCGCGGAAATAGTTTGAATGTTGGCTAGGATTTTAGAAAATTCGTCAATATTAGCGGTGCTTAAAACTGCGTTGATCCTTACCAATGCAGTATTGGCGGATAACAATACATCTTCACCGCCAGCGACTAAGCCTTCTAATTGCGCGGTTTTTGACGGGATTCTGGCGAATAAATTGCCCGGCTCTCGAGTTAGTTTCTCGCTTGCCGTAGTGCCACCATATATTTGGATATAAGAAAGTCCGGTAATGCCTTGTGGCTCTAATTGGGCATAACTATCTTTCTTGACAGGCGTTTCCGCAAATATGTGAATTTGTGCAAGCACCATATTAGGATCCTCAGGATCAAGCCCAAGCTTGGTTACCTCGCCAACTTTAATACCGTTAAAACGCACTTCGCCTGATTGTGATAATCCGCGCACCGGCCCTTTGAACACCACTTGATAATCGGAAAATTCTTTGTCAAAACTGATCTGCCCCAGCCAAATAACAAATACAATTGCCGCAGTAATGACTGTTACCACAAACACTCCGACAATTGCATATCTGGATTCAGATTCCATTATAGTACTCCCGTTTCTAATGCCGTCTTATGCATTAGATGCCGCCCGTCCTCTGGGCCCATGAAAATATTCGCGTACCCAAGGGTGTTGACAATGCAGTAACTGATCAATCGGCGCAACAATTTCTATTTTTCTATCTGCCAGAACCGCAACCCGGTCACAAATAGTATGTAAGCTGTCCAAATCGTGAGTGATCATGAACACAGTCAAACCCAAAGTTTCTTTTAACTCGAGTATCAATTCGTCAAAGGCCGCTGCGCCAATCGGGTCAAGACCAGAGGTTGGTTCATCAAGAAACAATAATTGTGGATCAAGTGCCAATGCTCTTGCTAAGGCCGCCCTTTTAACCATTCCACCCGAAAGTTCGGACGGGTATTTTGCTCCGGCATCTGGACCTAGTCCGGCCAGCGATATGCGTAAATCAGCCAATTCATTCATCATAGTGTTGGATAAATTTGTGTGCTCGCGCATTGGTGCTTTGACATTTTCACGGACGTTTAGCGAAGAAAATAAAGCACCTTGTTGAAACAAAACCCCCCAGTGTCTCGATAATTTACTGATGGTTTGTTGCCCGGCAGTAGTGATCTCGGTACCAAAAACTTTGATACTACCGTTTTGTGCGTAGCGCAGGTTCAGTATTGTATTCATCAAAACCGACTTGCCGGTGCCAGAGCCGCCAACTACACCTAAAACCTCGCCAGTATAAACATCAAGGTCAAGGTTCTCATGTACTACATGCGATCCAAAGCTATTTCGCAATGATCTTATTTCTATGATGGTTTGCTGGTTCATATATTCAACTCCATATAAATCATGGCGAATGTTGCGTTTACCAGAATTATTGCAAACAGGGCTTGAACCACTGAAAGGGTGGTTCGGCGGCCTAATGATTCAACATTACCCTCAACCAGCAAACCTTGGCGGCAGCCGATCAAAGCAATAATCAGCGCAAAAACCGGAGCCTTGGACATTCCAACCCAGAAATGCTGGATATTCACTTCTGAATGTAGTCGCGAAATAAACAGGCTGGGGCTAATACCAAGCTCTAGCCATGCGACCAAGGCGCCACCTAGCAATCCGGCAATCATGGCGGCAAAGACCAATAATGGTATCATCAGCACACAGGCAATAACCCGAGGTAAGACCAAAGCCTCGAACGGATCAATGCCCAACACTTTCATAGCATCAATTTCTTGTTGCATTCGCATGGAGCCGATTTCTGCGGTAAATGCTGAATTTGAACGTCCGGCGAGGATGATTGCAGTGATTATTACTGCAAATTCGCGTAAAACAGACAGTCCAACTAAGTCAACGGTAAACAATGATGCGCCGAAACTGGACAATAAATTGGCACTTAAAAAGGCCATTACCGCGCCCATGAAGAATGATAATAAAACAACGATCGGTAAGGCATTAACGCCAGCTTCTTCGGCAATGGAAAATATTGATGGCCAACGTAATCGCTTGGGATGCAGTAAGCTGCGAAACATGGTTTGGAACAACCGCCCGGCAAAAGCAAAAGTGCCAACTAGGTCTTCCCACATATCTTCCATGGCGTGGCCAATGCGGATTAAAATATCAACGAAATGCGGTTTTGCTGGCGGGATCGGGCAGACATTAGAATTTTCAAGCGCCGCTCGCATTAACTGCCTAACATAGGGGTGGGTTCCGGAAAAATGTTGGTCTCCATTTGGATTAGGTGACGAGCTGATCAGTTGCGACAATACAAATGCGCTGGCCATATCAATTTTTCCAAGACCAGAAAGATCGAAGACAATTTTCGTTGCGTCAGCTTTGGCGCGTAAGTCTTGTAATGGTTTTTCAATTTTTGGCAGATCAAGAATTAACCAATCGCCTATTGGGCTGACAGTTATTTTGTCTTGGCTAGTTTGCACCTGCAATTGTAAATCAGCTATTGCCATAGGTTTTTCTATAGCCATTCTGAAGTATATAAAAGTGCTCAATAGCCACAAGTGAAAGAATAACAAAATGGCCAGAACTATTGAACTACAAATTGACAGCCAAAATTGGCCGATATCTGGTGATTTTCGCATATCCAGAGGCTCAAAAACTACTGCCGAAGTAATTGTGGTTACTTTAAAACTAGGCGTGTATTTTGGCCGTGGCGAGTGCGTACCTTATGCTAGGTATGGTGAAACTATAGATAGCGTAACGGAGCAAATAAAATCTATAACTTCGGTTTTGCGTGCGGGATTAACTCGAGAAGAATTACAAAAATCTTTGCCAGCAGGGGCTGCCAGAAACGCTGTTGATAGTGCTTTTTGGGATTTGCAAGCACAACAAAGTGGTAAACCTGTCTGGCAGTTAGCAGGGTTATTAGAGCCAACAACTGTAATAACTGCGATTACCTTGTCACTGGGTCGGCCACAGCAAATGGCAAAGGCGGCAAGTATGGCAAAAGACTACCCATTGCTGAAAGTAAAACTGGCCGGTGATGGTAGTGATCCGGCGCGGGTGCGGGCTATCTCTGTGGCGCGTCCAGATGCGCAACTTATACTTGATGGCAATGAGGGGTTTGACAAACAGACGCTTGGTGAATTGTTGCGGGCATGTAAAGGTATGAATATCGCTGCGATTGAGCAGCCAATGCCGGCGGGAGCCGATGGCGAACTGGCCGAGATAAATACTGATTTTGTTTTTTGCGCTGATGAAAGCTTGCACACCAGTGATGATCTTTTGCGCATTGCGGATATGTATCAGATGATCAATATCAAGCTCGATAAAACCGGTGGTTTAACTGAAGCTTTGCTATTAAAGGCGCAAGCAAAACAGCTTGGCCTTAAAATTATGCTCGGTTGCATGGTGGCAACATCGCTCTCTATGGCACCGGCTTTATTGCTGGCAAATGATGCCGATTTGGTTGATCTTGACGGGCCGTTATTGTTGCAAAGCGATCGTGAATACGGCTTGCAATATCAAGGTGCAAATGTCTTGGCAGACCCGTCTAAGCTTTGGGGTTTTCCTAATTCTTGATCTTTTGCCGTGCTTGGAAAATATACAGGCCAAGGCAGATGATAACACCAATTGCGGCTACTGCTGCGGCAATAAGATAACCTTCAGCTTTGCTGTTTTGGTATAAAATTCCGGCCACCGCAAAACCTATTCCGAATGAAAGCCCGGCGGTTATTGATGAATTTACGGCTTGCGCACCAGCAAGTAAGCGTTCTGGTGTGTGCTTTTGTAAATAACTCATCATGCCAAGATTGGTCATGGCGGCACTAAATCCGTGTAATATTTGCCAGCCGATTAAAGCTGCCAATTCTGGTTCCGTAGAAAGAGCTAGCCAGCGTACCAGAGCCGCTGTGCCACCGATCAATAGCAAAACAAGCGGCGAGGTTAGCTTTCTGAACCATGGAGACAGATTAAACAAGACAATTTCAAACAATACGCCCCAGGCAAATAATGCACCGATCAGGAGGCCAGAAAAACCTGCTGCCGACCAAAGAAGCGCACTGAAGCCGTAAAAAAATGCGTGGCTGGCTTGAATTAAAAACGTCACCAAAAGGGCAGTGGCCACATCTGGACGTGCGCAGAATTTTAATGCATCTCGCAAACGGTGCCTTGCTTTGCCGGGGTTTTCTGTTGTTGTACGGCTTTCAACCTTTGGTAAAAACCCGCCAGCAACGGCTAATAATAGACCGGCTCCTACAGCCCAGTACAATAACATCTCGCTGCCCAATTTACCGATCAACCAGCCACAACTCATAGTGCCAATAATAAATGCTGCTGAACCTGCTGATCGCACAGGGCCGTATTGCAGGATTTTTCGGCGTTCCAGTGCCATAACCAGAGCGTCTGTCAAGGGGATCAGGGGGGCATAAGCTGTACCAAGCGCCAAGCCCAAGGCCACAAAAACCAATGGATTGCGAAACGGTGTGTGAGCAATAAATATCACCACAGCTATTATTGCTGCCCAGCGTAAAATTCTTGGAATATGTGATGGATGAGCTGCTTGGGCGGCAACTATTGGGCCAGCAAAAAACCGTGCCAATGCTCCGGCTCCCAAGGCATAGCCGATCCACTGGCCATCAAGGCCGCGCCCTTCATACCAAACTGGTAAAAAGGCAAATGTACCGCCAAGACCTAAAAACAGGGCGGCGTAGAACATGGCGATGCGAAACGATGCTGACATGGGGCGGTCATGACCTTATTTTATTGCTTTGCCTAGTTAAATCTTGGCTATTACTGACTTTGATCTAAGGTAACGATAAGCCGGAGATATAAAAACCACAAATTTATCTGCAATTTGTTTTTGAGGTGAACTAAGTTCACTTTATTTGCTTTTAAGGCCTTTTCCCCAGAGCATTTGGCAATTACAGTGCGCCAAAATAATCAAGGCTCTAGGGTCTGTGGATATTTATGATTTGGATCGCGGTATGAAGAAAAATAGTTCAGGATCAGGAGAGAAGTCGCAAAAAGGGTTTGTCCCTTTTAAGATTTTTCGACGAAATCATCAACTATTTTGCTCATACCCTGCGGGCGCTGGTAATTTCAGCTCTAAATGCGTTGTAAAGCACTTGTGGTGGCAAACACCAAGGCGTGCTTTACGCCTGTTTATATCTAAAATCACTCTCGCGCCGCGACCGAAACATGAATGTCCACAGACCCTAGAATGCTAAAAAAGAATGATAATATTTCGGGCGAGGGGTCTTTGCGAATATTGCTAAGCGGTTATCGCTCGCACCCGTTTGTTGGCGGACAGGGGATTTACTTACGATTTTTGAGCAAAGCACTGCTTGATCTTGGACATCAAGTAGATGTTATTTCCGGGCCACCATATCCAGAGCTTGACACGCGTATTGGTTTGATTAAACTGCCGTCTTTGGACTTGTTTACCGAGGACAATGCTTTTTCTGCTTTGCGATGGAAGCATTGGCGAACCTGGTCTGATCTATCAGAATGGTTGTCACATAACTCTGGTGCCTTTGGCGAGCCTTATGCTTTCGGGCGGCGTTTGCGAAAGTTTATTGCCACTAATGGCCGTGATTATGATGTGTTGCATGATAATCAGACATTGGCAGACAGCTTGTTGAAAATTCGTAAAACCTTGCCGGTAATCGCTACTTTGCATCACCCGATCAGCATTGACTTACGGCTGGCCTTGCAATCAGAAAAGCGCTGGTGGATGCGGGCGCTTATTCGCAGGTGGCATAAGTTTCTAGCGATGCAAGCAAGAACTGCTCGTAAACTACCACACATATTGACAGTTTCCGAAGCCTCGAAACAGGCAGCTTTAAGAGATTTTGGTGGGCGGTCTGAGCAATACCATGTGGTGGCTAATGGTGTCGATGCTCAGGTGTTTTACCCTGATGAGCAAATTATTCGTGAAGATAATTTACTTGTAGCTACCGCTAGTGCCGATACCCCGTTAAAAGGCTTGCCGGTTTTGGTTGATGCTTTTGCTAAATTGGCGGTTAGTCATCCAGATTTACGTTTGCAAATTATCGGGCGTTTACGTGATGGGCCAACCAAGGACACCATTACAAGGAACAAGTTGGAAAACCGAATAAACTTTAAAAGTGATCTTGAGCAACAAGAAGTCGCAAATTTGTTCCGGCGCTCGACAATAGCTTTATCGGCCTCGTTATTTGAAGGCTTTGGTTTGCCGGCTGCAGAGGCCATGGCCTGTGGTGCACCAGTGATCGTAAGTGATGGTGGAGCTTTGCCAGAAGTAGCAGGTAGTGCCGGCATTATTGTTCCCAAAGGCGATAGTGATGCTCTAGCAGAAGCAATTGCTGATCTGTTGGCTGATCCGGCCAGACGTGATCAATTAGGCATTGCCGCCGCCAAACGGGCAAGAGCAGTGTTTTCATGGGAACGCCATGCAATAAAATCTGTGGAATTATACCGAAAGGCCATTCATGCGCACCATACAGCTTGATCGTTTGGCTTTGTCTGATGGTATGAAGCTGCTCGATCTGGGTTGCGGTACCGGCCGGCATTTGCATAGTGCTTATTTTGCTGCCGATATGGTTTGTATCGGTATTGATCTGTCTTTGGAGGATTTAACTAAGGCCCGAGACGGTTTTGACAGCTTGCCGGATTTATCCGGTGATCGCGGGCAGGCTTATGGCCTTGGTGTTGGTGATGCACTGCGACTGCCATTTGCTGATAATACGTTCGACAGAATTATCTGTTCGGAAGTTTTAGAACATATACCGGATTTTGAAACGGCTTTGGACGAGATCAACCGGATATTAAAACCTGACGGGGTTTTGGCAATTAGTGTGCCTAGAGCGTGGCCGGAGCAGATATGCTGGTGGTTATCAACTGAATATCACAATACGCCCGGCGGTCATGTGCGAATTTTTAGTGCTGCAAGTTTGAAAAAAGAAATTTGTAGCCGTGACTTGGTATTTGATAAAAAACATTATGCCCACGGCCTGCATTCGCCTTATTGGTGGCTAAAGTGTTTGTTATGGCAACGCCGCGATGATCATAAATTGATACTGGCTTGGAAGAAATTACTTGAGTGGGAAATTTTAATTGATCCGCCGCTTTTGCGACCATTTTCACGACTTGCGGACTGGGTAATGGGGAAATCGGTGGTTATGTATTTTGAAAGACCGAAGCAGTGAAAAATATATCGTTAGAGATAGAGCATTGCGCCAAGCGGATATTAGAATTGCAGCAAAGCGATGGCCGGATCAACTGGATTGATGGCGGAATTTTTGATCCGTGGAACCATAGTTTATGTGCGATGGCATTAAATGTTGCTGGATACCGGTCTCAAGCTGAATTGGCGTTCTCATATTTGCGACAATTACAGTTATTTGACGGCTCTATGCCCGGTCAATGCGGTGCTTCTGCGCCGATGGATAAGGCTAACCGCAAGATGCTGGCGGATAAAGCCATGCCGCTTAACGACACTAATTTTGCGGCTTTTCCTATTTTTGCTATTTATCATAGTTTCTTGATCAATGGGGATAAAGGCTGGCTAGAAGCGCAATTACCATTGATTGATGCGGCGGTTAAGTTTGTGCTTATCCATCAATCACCGCATGGAGAAATTGCTTGGCGACGCAAGGAACAAGGCGAAAATAGTGAGGATATTGACGCGCTTAGAACCGGTAACTGCTCGATATATAAAAGCCTGTTAGCGGCAATAGAAATTGATCGTATATGCGGACGTTCATCAGAAGAACTGCATGTAAAAACCATGGCGATTGCCGATGCCTTGCGAAACAAGCCATTTCGTTTTGATCGTACTTGGGAAAGTAAATCGCGATTTGCTATGGATTGGTATTATCCGGTTTTATGCGGTGTTCTATCGGGGCAAGAGGCTAAAATTGCAATCAATGAACGCTTTGATGAATTTGTTGATGTAGGCCTTGGTTGTCGTTGTGTGTCTGACCAACCATGGACTACAACTGCGGAGACTTGTGAATTGGTGATGGCATTGCTTAGCATTGGTAATGAGCAACGAGCCAAAGAGCTAATGCAAACTATCAAGCCATTACGAGCTGATAATGGCGGTTACTGGATGGGTTGGCAGTCGCAAGAAAATATTTTTTGGCCAATGGAGCGCCCGTCGTGGACAGCGGCGGCAGTTGTTTTGGCGTTAGACTCTTTGCATAATATTAGCCCGGCCAGTCAGTTATTGGGCGGTGATCACTTAGCTTAAACAGCTACTTTGGCGGCAATGTGTGCTTGCGGATTATAGTCGATCAGCTCAAAATCATTATAAGTAAAATCGAAAATATTATCGATTTTTGGGTTGAGCTTCATCGTCGGCAATTTGTCTGGTGTGCGTTGTAATTGCAGTTCTGCTTGGTCTTGGTGGTTTAGGTATAAATGCACATCGCCAAAGCTATGGACAAAATCACCGGGTTGTAATCCGCTTACTTGTGCCATCATCATGGTTAGCAAGGCATAAGAGGAAATGTTAAACGGAACCCCCAAGAATATATCGGCTGATCGTTGGTAAAGTTGGCAGGACAATTTGCCTTCTGCCACGTAAAACTGAAACAGGCAGTGACAGGGAGGCAGTGCCATATCATCGACATCGGCAGGGTTCCATGCGGTGACTATGTGTCTTCGCGAATCCGGGTTGGTTTTTATTTGCTCAATTACTTGGGAAATTTGATCAATCACCCGTCCGTCTGCGGTCAGCCATTTTCGCCATTGTTTTCCATATACAGGGCCAAGATCACCGTCATCATCAGCCCAAGCGTCCCATATTTTTACCTGATTATCTTTTAAGTATTTGATGTTGGTGTCACCGGTTAAGAACCATAAAAGCTCGACTATAATTGAACGTAAGTGTAATTTTTTTGTGGTTAATACCGGAAAGCCTTGGCTTAGATCAAACCGCATCTGGCGGCCAAATACGCCCTTGGTTCCGGTTCCTGTGCGATCATCACGAACCACACCATTGGCTGATATATCGGCCAGTAAATCAAGATATTGTTTCATCAAGTGTCTTTCATTTGTTCTTAAGGGACATATTAACTGATTCTCTTATTGTGTAGGTAGGATTTTAGTAATTAGTGTAACCTATTGTTAACCATAACTTTTATCCATTTGTTAACCATAAGTTTTAACCGCTCATTATCCGAAGCAGTCAAAGATTCATCCAAAGGCATAAAGCCAATTTGACTTATGGGTGAATGAAATGAGCGAGCTTCGCAAAGATAGAATTATTGTCGGTGATTGTGTACGGGCAATGGAACAAATGCCTGAAAAGTCAGTGGATCTTATATTTGCTGATCCACCATATAATATGCAATTAGGCGGCGAATTGCACCGTCCAGATAATTCCAAGGTAGATGCAGTTACTCAGGAATGGGATCAAATCGGTAGTTTTGACAAATATGATCTGTTTACTTGGAAATGGTTGGAAGCGGCGAAAAGAGTGCTTAAAGACGATGGCGCGATCTGGGTTATGGGTAGTTACCATAATATTTACCGGGTCGGCGGTATCTTACAAGATGCCGGGTTCTGGTTCATGAATGATGTGATATGGCGCAAATCCAATCCAATGCCAAATTTCAAGGGAACAAGGTTTACCAATGCCCACGAGACTTTGTTATGGTGTTTGAAGTCTAAGGATCAAAAGAAATATACGTTTAATTACAAAGCCATGAAAATGCTAAACGATGAAGTGCAGATGCGTTCTGACTGGAATTTGCCTATTTGTGGTGGGCATGAGCGGATAAAAGACGAAAACGGAGTAAAGGCTCACCCGACACAAAAACCACAAAGCCTGTTGCATCGGGTATTGCTGGCTACCACCAATCCCGGTGATGTGGTGCTTGACCCGTTTTTTGGAACAGGAACAACTGGAGCTGTGGCTAAAATGCTTGGCCGGCATTACATTGGTATTGAACAAGACCGTGGTTATGCCAAAGTTGCTAGAGAGCGTATTGCGCAGGTTAATTTTGCTGCACCTGAGGACTTGCACGTTACTCAGTCGGCCAGAGCCTTACCAAGAGTGCCGTTTGGCTCGGTAGTTGAGGCCGGTTTATTGCAAGCCGGAGATAAATTATTTTGTCCAAAACAACAGCGCATTGCCAAGGTTAGAGCCGATGGTTCTATATCTACTGGCAAAGATAACGGATCAATCCATCAGGTAGGTGCCGCAGTACAACACGCTCCGGCTTGTAATGGCTGGACTTTTTGGCATTTTCGTACTGATAAGGGTTATGCTCCGATTGATGTCTTGCGGCAACAAATTCGTGCCGGACTGAATGCTTGATTCGGCAAATAGCCAAGTTTTGCCTTTATTTTACCACAAGGTTGATCTATATAGAGTTCGTTCGTTTTACGAACTATGGCGATAAACGCGACAGTTTAACCGGTTCGGACCCGGGGGCGGTACCCGGCGACTCCACCACCAGTACTTGTTTTGGCAAGTATTGCTGATGGGGTCGAAATAGTAT
>JAESTZ010000116.1 GCA_016763315.1 Robiginitomaculum sp. | reverse complement strand
GGTCCCAAACCAGATGCGCTACCAAGCTGCGCCACTCCCCGATCAAGACGTGGTTGTATGCAATTTATTCGGCTTTACAAGCCCCAAAATTCAGCACAATGGATAATTTTTAATTTTCAACTGATATTTTTACCGTTATTTGATTATTACCATCTGGACTCAACATATTACCAAACATTGCATGATGCACTTGATCACCGCGTTTTATGCTCCACTTACGGCTTAAACCGCCATTCACCTCCAGTACAGCCATAACAGCCACACCTGATGAAATTCTACGTAATGAATTTGGTTTGGCGTTTCTAGCAATGGTCACGACTTTTCCTTTGGCATCAAGGAATATCATATCCAAAGGTATCAATGTATTTTTCATCCACATGTTTACAGCTCTTGATTTTTCAAAATCGAACAGCATGCCGTGATCATCTGCCATTTGCTTTACAAACATTAAACCTTGAGCGCGTTTGGCAGGGTCATCAGCAAACTGCACCGATAAATTTATGACTCTCCCGTCACTGACTATTTGTAAGGCTTGCAATGAGCCGAAATCAACGGCATCCTCTTGGGCGGTGACCAGTGGCGCACTGATAAGCAATACTAAAATTCCAAGAAATAAATGTTTCATGCCCCTGCATAACTACAATCAGTAACAATCGCAAGCAGGTCTGATAACTGTTCACCTCACAGTCATGTTTCTAACTTATGATTGCGGTAGTCTAACCTTGGTGATGTTAAAGCCTTTTGAGCCCTTTGCTGTTTGCACCAGAACAGTTTGTTCCGGAGTTATTTCTAGCAAACCGGCCTGACTTAAGACCTCAGCATGGATAAACATATCCTTATCTGTTCCTTCAATATTGACAAAACCATAACCCTTTACCCGGTTAAACCATTTTACAGTTGCTTTTTGATAACTGGTCTCGTCCTCTCCCTCATCAAAAGGAATAGGTTCTGGTTTCTCATGTAGAAAATCAAGTATCTCCAAAGCTTGCAATCCTTTGGCTCCCCGTATGGCAGTACAGGTAATTTTATCACCCTCGATTGCAGATGTTGACCCAAATTCGCGCAAAGTCGAAATGTGTAACATCACATCGTCACTATTATCATCAGGCTCGATAAAGCCGTAACCTTTGCCAGCATCGAACCATTTGACACGGCCTGCAATTTTCACACTTTGCTCATTACTCATAATATCACCTTCCCCAAGAGCGTATGCACTTTAGCATGAACTCTCCCAAAAGGTGAGTCAAAAATCAAATAACTCGCTTTTTTTCGTAAACGGCAAGCAATCACCGCTACTGCATTTGCACAAAATCATTAGCTAATCGGTTCATTTTGAACATGACCAGCGTATTAAATATTATATCCATGACAACCACTACAGCAGCAATCCCAAGCCCAAGAATTTGAAACATTGTCAATTGAACCTGACCGACCATGGATAAAACAGCAATTATCACCAAAGTGATCAGTGGTAGCATCGATAAGAATAAATCCATAAGTGGCGCATCCTTACCTATTTTGGCAAATGCAGTTAACCCCATCTGAATTATCATATACCCAAGGCAAATCATTGTTACGGCAAACATTCCGGCAAAATTTGCTGGAACAGCCATGAAAGGTACATAATTTGATGTTAAATACTCGAGTGAAAAAATTACAATTATCAATGAAAATATTACTGGTGAGCCTTCTTTAAAAAAAAACTTTACAATAGCCATGACATTCCTCAATACAAAATTTATGTGATGGTTCCCCCTTATAGTCCCCAAGATCAGAACATCACCCCTACTCCTTATAGCCCAAAACCACTAACCAACGCAAGGAAGGCCAAACTCTAGTTAAAATAAAACTAGAAACTCCTGAAGAAATATCAAATTTGTAATGTAATATTTTATTCCTAAAAAATAGACGACAGCAATGCTGAACTTTTTAAGGCTGATTGATTAGACTTGACGAACAAAAAGAACACATATAGAACATTAGAGGTGTTTTTGATTTGTTCTCTTGCAAGTTTATACGTCCACAAAATTACCGGAGGGTTCCATGCTTACGAAAAAACAACATGATTTATTAGTTTTCATCAACCAATGCCTGACAGATTCGGGGGTTTCTCCATCTTTTGATGAAATGAAAGATGCACTTGGACTGGCCTCTAAGTCCGGCATACATAGACTAATAACAGCTCTTGAAGAACGGGGGTTTATTAAACGTTTGGCACATCGCGCCCGGGCACTGGAGGTCATTAAACTTCCAGAAGCGTCAGTTCCAGAAAAATCGGTTGGAGGATTTAAACCCAATCTTGTATCAAATAACCAAAACCTGACACCTCCTACTCACGGTAATATAGTGGAAATACCGGTTTTGGGGCGCATAGCGGCGGGAACTCCTATAGAAGCTATAGAACATGAAACAGGAAAGTTTCCGATACCTGCTGACATGGTAGGTCGCGGAGAACACTTTGCGCTGACCATCTCTGGCGATTCAATGATTGATGCCGGCATTCATGATGGTGATACTGTGATTATTCGAAAAAGCCAAACCGCAAAAAATGGCGAAATAGTAGTTGCTTTGGTTGATGATCAAGAGGCAACACTAAAGCGATTTCATAGAAAAGGTAACTCCATCGCGTTAGAAGCGGCTAATCCTGATTATGAAACCAGAATATTTGGTCCAGACAGGGTTGTTGTTCAAGGAACGCTGATTGGTTTGATGCGTTCATATAATTAAACCTGAAGTGATTTTGATTAATCTGTTATCGTTGGTATCTGGGGTATCTGGTTCTGGCTCGATCCCAAATTCGGTCATTTTTTAACTGTACTGAACGCCATCGTCCATCCTCGATGTAAAAAACTGTTCCTTTGTTTGAAAAATAATTAAAGACCTCAGTTTGACTGCAAAATGGTTGTTGTCTCGACATCAAATAACCTGGAACAATTACTATATCGACTAGATTACATGCGTCGGCTATTTCCTCAGTGGTGTTTTGAATAACGACGACTTTCCCATACAGTTCAATCGCGCAGCCTTTTGGGTCACAAACAACTGGTTCAAAGTGCTCTATTTTAATAACCTCACTTTTTTGCATTCCAACGCTTTCTGTAAATTGCCGCAACCCGTATTTATTTGGTTTTGCAAAAACAATAATCTGTTGATTGCTTTTTGCCGGATTAATTATTGCTCCGCCTGCTGCTCCGATCCAAAATATTGGCTTTGGAGTTTGACTATGCAAAAACAAAGAAATTGCAATTAATGGAATTGCCAGTAACTTTATTCTTCTGGTGGCTATGCAAATTAAGATAAGAGCGACAGCTTGTAGAAGCAATATTACTGGTGAACTGGCACTAACGCCCCATACGGCTCCGGGCAAGTTTGCGACAAAATCTGAAAAGCCTAAAATTACTTCTAAACCCAGAGACGTAATTTTAAACACCGTCGTATCAAGGCCGAATGGCATTAACAATATTCCCAAGAATAAACTAGGCATTACCACCATCGTAAAAAGTGGCATGGCTAATAAATTGCCTAAAAGCGAATAAATTGCAATTTTATTGAAGTGCCAACTAGCAAATGGAGCCGTTGCAAATCCTGCAACAAGGCTGGTCATAGTTATGGCCAGCAGGAAATAACCAAAATTTCTAGCGAGTCGCAAAACCAAACTATTTGGCATATTGGCATTTTTACGTCGATATAACCAAGGGCCAGCGAATTGATAAAAAGAAATCAATGCTAAACTTGCAGCAAATGACATTTGAAACCCGGGGCTGATCACGTATTCCGGGGTCAATAATGCCACAAAAAATGCCGCAATAGAGATTGTCCGAATTGATAGCGCTCTGCGACCCAGTAAAACAGCAATAAATATCATTGATAGCATGATGAATGCTCGTTGAGCCGGAGCCGCACCGCCAGAAATTAACAGATATGCCAAAGCAGCTACCAGACCAATGATTGCCGCTGGTTTTCTGGCATCAAATCGTGAACCAATTGCTGGTATTGCTGCGAATATCAACGATGCTATCCAAAACGCCATACCCCCGACTAATGACATATGCAAACCGGATATTGCCAATAAATGCCCAACGCCGGCTTCTCGAAAATAGGTAGCAGTTTCGATGCTAATCGCGCTTCTGTCACCAGTAACAAGAGCTGCAGCAATGGCTCCGGTTTGGCCTGGCAGTTTTTTACGTATCGATTTAGCCAATTCATACCTAATTTCATTTATGAACAATTTTGCATTTACGGATTTTGGTTGCTGCAACACTTTTACATGACCAAATGTAAAGCCAGTACCACCTATTTGCTGAAACCATGCCGAACTTGCAAATGAAAACCCTCCAGGAATATTGGCTTGAGACGGTGGCTCTATCTTGGCTCGAAACTCAATTAAAGAGCCGATTTTTGCATCGCTTAACGGCGCTCCCACCCGAACATATTTTGGAAGTTGATCTGTGGACAATCCATCAATTTCAGTTACTTTTACAAGGTATCTAGCTCGTTTTCCTGTTTCCCGGTCAATCTTGCTTAATTGACCATTTACCAGCCAAGAGTTAGCTCCGCTTGGTATTACTGGTGAACTAATTGCAATGCTACGAAATTCAGCAACAACGTAACCGCCAATAAATGCACATGTCATAGCAATGGTAAAAAACAACCTTAGGTTTTTAACTTGCCGCAAATACAGGAAAATCAAAAACGTTAAACTAATGGCTAATGCCATTGGACCGACCCAATAAGCTGGTTCAATGCTGGGCGTGAGCCAAAAAGCAATTCCAAAGCAAAACAGCCAAGGTCCCCAAAGTGTAATACTTCCCAATTTTGGCATAGGAAAATAATTTGTGACTTGTTGCCAAAACTTTTGGTTTACGTGCCATTTGTGGTATTGTTTTGTAAAGTTATTGTCAGTAATCGACAGAATCGGCTCTCCATTTTTGCCAGGCTACGAAGTGTAACACGCATTGCCCTTTGTGGCGTGCCAGACTTATTAGGAATGTTTGATGACCAAAGTCATAACCAGATTTGCTCCCTCTCCTACCGGTTTTTTACATATTGGTGGAGCTAGAACGGCTCTTTTTAACTGGCTATTTGCTAGACATCACGGTGGAAAATTTCTTATGCGTATTGAGGATACTGACCAGTTGCGATCTACCGTGGCCGCTAAGCAAGCAATTTTTGATGGTATGCAATGGTTAGGTTTAGACGTCGATGGCTCTGTTGTTTTGCAAAGTCAACAAATCAAGCGTCACCAAGAAGTAGTCAAACAATTACTTGCCACGGGGAATGCATACCAGTGCTTTCTAACACCAGAGGAATTAACTGCAGAAAAACTACTCGCAAGGAAGCAAAGTCGCAGATTTCATTCTCTATGGCGTGACAAATCTGCAAATGAACGACCAACAGATAAACCATTTGCTGTTCGCTTAAAAGCTCCGGTTAACGGCACTACTATCGTATTCGATAAGGTGCAAGGACAGGTGAAATTCCAAAATGAGCAGTTAGACGATCTAGTCCTATTACGATCTGATGGCTCTGCCACATATATGTTGGCTGTAGTTGTCGACGATCATGATATGATGGTCACCCATATTATCCGTGGCGATGATCATCTTGTTAATGCCGCGAAACAGACTTTGATCTTTCAAGCCCTGAACTGGCAAATTCCTTTATTTGCCCATATCCCACTGATCTATGGACCTGATGGCAAAAAATTGTCAAAACGTCATGGAGCTTTAGGTGTTAATGCCTATAAAAATATGGGGTACTTACCAGAAGCAATAATCAATTATCTGTTGCGATTGGGTTGGTCAGATGGAGATAAAGAGTTTTTTAGCATAGATCAGGCAATTTCTGCGTTTTCCTTAACTGGTATAAATAAGAGTCCTTCACGTTTGGATTTTGATAAAATGGCACATGTAAATAGCCACTATATTAAAATCGCTGATAACACTAGATTAGCTGAATTGGTGTTTGAATATGCCGAAAAACAAGGTGGCAAATCATTTTCGACTGTTGAACAAGAATTAATCCGTAAAGCTTTGCCGCATTTACTAACCCGAGTTAAAGTAATACCCGATATTCTAAAACAGACAGAATTTCTGACTCAAAAACGACCGCTGGAAATAAATGAAAAAGGCAAAAAACTAATCACCGAAGTAAGATTGGCTTATCTTACCAAATTAAGGTCAGAGTTTGATAGTTTATGTGAATGGAGTGAAGATGCACTGCATGCTATTTTGCAAAACTTCGCCATTGCCCATGATATTGGATTTGGTAAATTTGGACCAATTTTACGTTTGGCGGTAACCGGGGGGAAACCTTCACCTGATTTAGCCATATTATGTTATTTATTAGGGCGTACAGAAACCTTAAACCGTATAGACGATTTGTTGAATTTGCATGTAAAATGAGCGAAACGAATCATAAAAAAATCGATGGGAAATATCAATTATGGACATTAAGATCAAAAATTCTGGTGAGGCAAAATTAACAACCCCAAATGGTGATAGTTACACATTACCGACTTTTTCGGGGGCAGTTGGTCCAGATGTGATTGATATACGAAGCTTGTATCGTGATAGCGGTATGTTCACGTTTGACCCTGGATTCACCTCAACCGCTAGCTGCGAGTCACAGATTACATACATTGACGGTGATTTAGGAACTTTATTGTATCGCGGCTACCCAATTGAACAACTTGCAGAGCAATCTAATTTTCTTGAAGTCAGCTTTCTGCTATTAAACGGTCAATTACCCGATGAGAAACAGCTTCAAGACTTCACCCATTCCATTACTTATCACACTATGCTTCATGCTCAATTTGACGCATTCTTTAATGGGTTTCGCCGAGATGCACACCCTATGGCGATTGTTTGCGGCGCCGTTGGAGCTCTTTCAGCATTTTACCATGATTCAACCGATATAAATGACCCGCAACAAAGAAAAATAGCAAGCTTACGAATGATTGCAAAAATGCCGACTATTGCAGCTCGGGCATATAAATTCTCCATTGGTCAGCCATTTGTTGAACCGAGGAATGAACTTTCCTATTCAGAAAACTTTTTACGAATGTGCTTTGCTGTTCCATGTGAAGATTATGAGGTCAAGAAGGTGTTAGCACAAGCAATGGATAGAATATTCATATTGCACGCTGATCATGAACAAAACGCTTCCACCTCGACCGTCAGGTTGGCTGGCTCATCAGGTGCTAATCCATTTGCATGTATTGCAGCTGGCGTTGCCTGTCTTTGGGGTCCGGCTCATGGCGGAGCTAATGAAGCAGCACTAAATATGCTAAACGAAATTGGCTCAGTCGATAGAATTCCTGAATATATCCGCCGGGCAAAGGATAAAAATGATCCATTCCGCCTTATGGGATTTGGTCACCGGGTTTACAAAAACTATGACCCACGCGCGAAAGTAATGCAAAAAACCTGTCACGAGGTTCTTCAAATCACAGGGCAAAAAAATGATCCTATTTTACAAGTGGCAATGGAATTAGAGCGCATTGCCCTTAGCGATGAATATTTTATTGAGAAAAAACTATACCCCAATATAGATTTTTATTCTGGCATTACCTTAAAAGCCATGGGTTTCCCAACGACTATGTTCACTGTGTTATTTGCATTAGCTAGAACTGTTGGATGGATTGCCCAATGGTCAGAAATGCTTAGTGACCCAAGTCAGAAAATTGGTCGCCCCAGACAAATTTACACCGGGGAGCCAAATCGCGATTACTTACCTGTTTCCAAACGTTGATCTGACAAATTTAGGATTTTTTTGGCTGCAATTTCACTGGGGTTTTCAGTTTGTCCACGCATTTGTTCAACAATAACCGTAAGCTTGTTTCTGATTGAATTGCTTCTACTTGGGGTTTCTAATATCTCTGACAAGCTATCGGATAAGTTCTTGGCGGTGCAACGACGGTTTATGAATTCTGGGAAAACCTCTTCATTTGCTGACAAATTAATTAAACTGGCGAATTTGGCTTTGAACATTATTTTTTGCAAAACTACGCCAAGCCAACCACCTATTCGATAGGCTACAACCGTCGGAACACCTGCGTCAGCTAATTCTAAAGTTACAGTACCAGAACAAGCCAAGGCTAATTGAATGCTGCCAAAAACATCTCTCTTTGCTGTTTCATTGAGTAATACTATGTTTTGTAATCGCTTATCCTCTATAGCCATTGAGCGTACCAAAGTAGCTATATTATCAGAAAGCGGAGCAACAAACATCACATCAGGGTGATCTACTAACAATAAATCTACAGCTGTAAGCATCACATCGCAAAGCTGTTTTATCTCACTTTTCCGAGAACCAAAAAAAACACCAATTATTTGTTTGTTTTCTGGATTGTATTTCTTTAGGGGCACCCCAGCAAAACTTTCCTCACGATTGAACAAAGCCGGATTACCAACAAAGGTTGATTTTAAACCTTCATTTTCAAAAAAATGTCCGTCAAACGTATGTATAGTGAACAAGTGGTCATAGTATGTAGCAGTAGTTTTTGCTCGCCCCGGACGGGTAGCAAATACTTGAGGCCCAACATATTTAATTAATTTTGCATTAGGTAAAAGTTTCTTGAGTTGTTTAGCCACCCTTATGGTAAACCCCCACGAGTCAATTAAAACAACCACCTGAGGGTTATGTAGAATTATTTCTTTGACCGTTTCGTTTACTAGTCTTCTTACTTTGGGTAAAATTCGTAATCCATCGATCAACCCTACAACAGCTAACGCACTTACATTTACAGGACTTACAACTCCAAGACCCGTCATTTTCGAGCCCCCAATTCCTTTTATATCTAGATTCTCAGGTGAGAGTCTTCTCAACTCTTGAATTAAATATGCTCCTAATTGGTCGCCACTTGGTTCTGCTGCTAAAATAAAAACCCTTCTAGTAACCGTCATAATCAATTATTCTCGTAATTATCTTGCTCATTAATTCCTAACAAAAACAATCCGTTTTCTTCTGCTAAAGAACACATTGAGTGTTTATCAATCAAGAAGGTTTTACCGGCAACAAAACCAATACCTGCCAAACCTGCTTCTATAGCCAACTGTACAGTTTTAACTCCAAGAGTCGGCATATCCACCTTTTCTTCTTGATTGGGCTTTATGCATTTAACAAGTACACCGGCTCGATTTGTTAAAGTGCCGCGTATATTCTCATCTAACTCTGCGCATCGATGTAACATTTTATTTGTTCCTTCTTGAGCCTCAACAGCAAGAACCAAACCATTACAAACCACAACCCCTTGGCCAATATCTAGATCACCTATTGCGCGTGCAATATCATGAGATTTTCTTATGTCCAATAAATCTTGTTTTGACGGCAAGATGTTATTAAGTAAACCTGTCGGGGCGATAAGGTTGTCAACAATTTCCTGAGGACCAATAATTTGAAAGCCTTGTTTTTCAAACAACTTCATAATGGCCCGTAACAAAAAATCATCGCCTCTACTTGCAGCAAGCAATATAGAAGGTAAATTCTTCAAACCGTAAGCATCCAACTCCAGTTTATTAAAGTCAGGGCGTTTAATTTGTCCAGCAAAACAAATACTTTTACATTCTGCATCGTGTAATGATTTTATTATTTTACCTATAGAACCGATAGGAAAACATAAGCTATTATCTGGGAATCTTTCTTCGTCCGAGACACCATCAAGTAAGACAGTATGAACCGGTATTTGTAAACTTTTCGCCCGCTCTAATATTAACAAAGGTAGATCACCTGCGCCCGCTATAAGACCAAGCTTACCGATGCCTCTAAGCCTTTTTCCTTCATTTAACATTTGGTAAGCACAAAGAACGTTTTCGATCACTACGTATGAAATCAATTATTTCAGAAACTTCAGATACTTTACTATATTTCTCCCTAACACTCTCAACTCGTTGTTCTAAAGTTCCATTACTCGCAAATAATTCGCGATATGCTGAACGGGTACTCAAAATAGTTGGTCGAGAAATCCCTCCTCTTTTCATACCTATAACATTTAACCCAGCTAAATGAGCATGATTACCAAGTGCCGTAGAATAAGGAATAACATCCGTTGTTACCGCTGACATACTACCTATAAAGGCATGTTTCCCGATATGACAGAATTGGTGAACCCCCGCCATTGCTCCAATATTACATCCATTGCCAATATTAACATGCCCACCTATTGCGGAGTTTTGAGCTAGTATGACGTCATTACCGACTGTACAATCGTGTGCAACATGCGAACCCACCATAAAATAGCCGTGGCTTCCGACACGAGTTTCACTGCGTCCATTGGTCGTTCCGCGGTGCATAGTTACATGTTCTCTTATAATTGTATCATTACCGATAATTAAGCGTGTAGCCTCTCCGTTAAAGCTTTTATCTTGTGGCGAATGACCCAAAGCGGCAAATGAAAACACCTCACTTCTTGCGCCAATTTCCACACCTTTGCAAATATGTACATGAGGGTGAACAATTGTATTGTCATGCAAGATAACTCCAGACTCAATAATACTATATGCCCCAATTTTTACATTATTCGCAATTTCAGCATTTTTTGATACTATGGCTGTCGGATGAATTAGCGGCTTCACCATCATTTCCTCTCTACTGAGCTGGCCCAAAATACACAACTAACGGCTAATTTACCATTGGCAATAACTTTTCCAGAAAACTGAATGAAATTACGTTTGCGTAATATAATTTCAATGGGAATATTTAATTCATCCCCTGGAAACACAGCAGATCGAAACTTAGTTTTATCGATCGAAGTAAACATTATTGTATGTGTTTTTGGGCTAATACTCCACGTTTTAGAAGCTAATAATGCCGCAGATTGCGCCATGCACTCCACTAATAACACACCTGGCATTATAGGTCTTCCTGGGAAATGGCCATCAAACCAACCATCATCAACAGTAGGACTAAGGTGTCCAACCAAACTTTGACCGCTGATAAACTCGGATGCAAAATCAATAAGCAACATTGGTTTTCTATGAGGCAACCATTGCTTAATTTCATCAATTTCTATTAAGCCAGAATTTGATGAGTTCATGTTTTCTTTTTACCGCTTCTACTTTCCCTTACAAGTTTTCGCATAATACCAACGGACCTAGCTAATTCTCTATAAGGTACGGCAGGGGTTCCTCCCCAAATCTCTCCATCAGGAATATTATTCATAAGGCCACTGGATGCATAAATACTTACATCAGAACCAATATTAAGATTGTCGGCAATTCCAACTTTACCACCCATCAATACGTTGTCGCCAATCTTTACGCTTCCAGATATACCAACATGGCCTGCAAAAATACAATTCCTACCGATAACGACATTATGAGCCACCTGAACAAGGTTATCAATTTTTGTGTTCTCACCAATTATTGTTTTGGTAAACTGACCGCGATCAATTGTTGAGTTAGAGCCAATAGAAACATTATCATGAATTTGAACTGTTCCAAAATGCGGTATATCAATCAGTTGATCATCAGATTTGGCTATGCCTAAACCATCGCCGCCGATCACAACACCAGCAGAAATTTTTACTCTGTTCCCCAAGTCGGCAAATGAAATGTGCGCTCCGGCTCCAATCACGCAATCCTCACCAATTTTTACTCCACAGCCAATTGTTACATTAGGCTCGATAAAAGTATTTTTACCTATCACAACGCCATCACCAATTATTACATTGGCCGATAATTGAGCGGATTTATGTATTTTGGTGTCATTAGAAATATTCATCGTAATTTCTAATGAACGTCTATGCCCAATTAACAAGTCCGCAATTAGTGAGAAAGCAAAGTCCGGATCTGCATGAACCAAAATAGAAATCGGGAATTCTTTTACACTATCCAACAAATTTTCATTGACGATTAAAACCCCTGATTTCGGATTAAAGCCTTTAAGTAATATCTTGTTCTTTAGAAATGCAATTTTTGATGATTTGATTTGCTCTAATGATGCTACAGAATAAATTTGCTCCTGGGCATTTCCAACAAATATTTTTGAACCTGATGTTTCAGCCGCCGATTCTAAAGAAACCGGCGGTTTTACAGTATAAAATCTAGGATCAACCATCCTTGCCCTTCTTATTTCTAACGAGGCTGCTGCGTGCCAGGTTGCTGTGGTGGTGCTATACGAGGCACCCTGACTCGTACAACAACAGATGAAGTAATTGCAGCGTCCATTTTAACTACGACCTGCTCTGTAATATCAGATTGTTTATTCCTAAACATCACAGTGGATCCATCAAGCAAAATATCAATATTATTTTCTTGAATAACCTGATTCACAGCAGCTTCATAAGCATCTAACAGAGGCTTTCTAGCTTGTTCACTAGTGGCGGTTAATTGCCGTTTCTTCCAATCACCTAACTCTGATAAAGTTTGTCTTAATACCTGATCTCGGCGCATGAGGTCGGTTCTTGTACGTAAAGCTTCCGGAGAAAGAGCAGAAACCTCTGCATTTAGTTGTTGCGCCTCACTTCTTAATGGAGCTAATTCAGATTCAAATTCATTATCAATCTGCTTGTCAATTGCCAAAATTTGCTTGGCTATGCTAATCCCGACTTTTGATTGTATCAAAGCAATTTGTTGACTTATTACGGCTACTTTCACCTCAGCATGAGCGGTCGAAGTCGCCGCAGCAAGAAATAAAGTACTCAATATAATTTGATATAGTGTTTTCATAATTAAAACCTGGTTGTTTGTGAAAATCTAAATGTTCTAACATCATCGAATGCTTCGCTCTTGAATACATTCGAGAAGTCAAATCTAACAGGGCCAAATGGTGAATCCCAAAATATACTAACCCCGGCAGTAGCCCTTAATGATAATCTGTCTTCAATAACAAATCTTGTTGAATTAGCTACGACCTTATCACTGGCATCCAATAAACCTAGAGTACCAAATTCACTAAAGAGTGCGCCTCTAATTCCGTATTCCTCCGGCAACCCAACTGGGAACTCAAGCTCAACAGAGCCAATTGCATAGGCTTTACCACCGAGCGCATCGCGACCGACCTGAGTAAAGCCGCCATTTCCGTCTGGCACTAGCTCAACGACCCTTGCGCCGATACCTGCAATATCAAATCCCCTAAAAGATAAGCCACCTTTAAAAAAGCGATCATTAATACGTACATCTCTACCACCCCAGCCAGTAATAAATCCAGCATCGACATGTCCACTTAAAATAAAGTCTTTAATTAACCCACGATAAACATTGCCCTGTACTCTTGTTCGTAAAAACTTCACATCTCCGCCAAATCCAGCGAAGTCCTGATCAAGAGAAAGATCAAATCCCCGAGTTGGAGAAATCGGATCGTTTTTCCGATCCCAACGTAATGTAAACCCTACAAGTGAGGTTAGCCGCGCTCCTATTTGCGAGCAAATTTGTGCAGAAGCTGTACAAATGAATGTAAAATTTCCATTTGCATCACGAACTGGGTTTCCAAAAACATCGGTTCTTATAGTTCTAGGTGCAGTTATAGTATCATTTCGAAGTGTATATCTCAAAAATAATGATGAATTTGCTGTTATAGGCAATCCAAGGCGAACGCCACCACCGAAAGATTCCGTTTGAAAATTTGCTTCACGTAAAAAATTAGATCGTATATTGAACAAGTCAAACCCAGCAGACATATTTCGGCCTAAGAAGCGGGGTTCAGTAAACCTTATATCAACACTACGGCGTCTGGTACTTGCAGTTATTGCAAATCGCAAAAACTGCCCTCGCCCACGAAAATTCCTCTCAGAAATAGAAATATCCAGTAAAAAAGAATCTATTGAACTAAAACCAGCACCTAAAGAAAGTTCTCCGGTTGGTTGCTCTTCTACAGTAACCACAACAACAGCACGATCGGGCCTAGATCCAGCCTGTTCGGTTATTTCGACTTCCTTAAAAAAACCTAGTCTGCGAATAAGGTTTCTTGATCTATCTAATAATGCACGGTTAAAAGCATCACCTTCGACCAATTGCACTTCACGACGGACGACTTTGTCTAAAGTTCTGGTGTTGCCAACTATATCAATCCGTTCCAGATAAACTCTCGGACCCTCATTTACAGCAAACGTTAAATCAACTGTACGTTCATCGCGGTTTCGTTTTCGGTTGGGGCGAACCTCAACAAAGGCATATCCAGTAGCACCAGCAGCAAAGGTTAAGCCATCAACAGCATTGTCTATAGATTTATTCTTGTATAATGACCCTGGCTTTATAGAGACTAGGCTTTCCAAAATTTCAGTATCTAAAGCATCAAGTTCTGTAGTAACGGATATATCTCCAAATTTATATTTCACGCCTTCATCTATGGTGAATGTTATAAAAAAGTTTTTTCGATCCGGAGTAAGCTCCGCTACCGAAGAAACCACCCGAAAATCTGCATAACCTTTATCTCCGTAAAACTGGCGCAACAGTTCCCGGTCATATTCCATTCTATCTGGATCATAATTGTCATTAGAAGTAAGAAGCTTCCACCAGCGCGATTCTTCGGTAGCTAAAATTCTACGCAATTCGGAATCTGTAAATATAACATTCCCAACAAAATTTATTCGACGAACATCGGTTACCGGCCCTTCGGATATTTCAAATATCAAATCTACCCGATTTTGTGGTTGTTCCGCAATTTTAGGGGTTACTGTTGCTGCAAATCTACCCGCCTGTCGGTATAATTCTACTATTCTCTGAACATCGCTTTGCACTCTGGCTCGCGTAAAAATAGCCCGTGGTTGAGCCTCAACCTCATCACGCAATTTATCTTCTTTTAGTGCTCTACTGCCTTCAAAAATAACACGATTTATAATCGGGTTTTCAACAACAGAAACCACCAGTGCGCCATTGTTTTCACTAATAGAGATATCGGCAAATAATCCAGTAGCAAATAATGTTTTCAAAGATAAATCAATTAGCTGCGGATTAAACGGATCCCCAGGACCTAGCAATAAGTAAGACTGGATTGTTCCAACCTCAAGCCGTTGGTTTCCGTAAACTACAACTTGGCGAATGCGTGAGACAGCTTCCCCTTGCTGTCCTGATACAGATTGTGCAAGTGATGCAGAGCTGAAGCTGCCGACAGAAGTACCCGTCAAGAACGTAACCAGTATGAGCAAGCCAAAGCGTGACATATTTTTACTAACCCTGTCTTTTGTATCTAGAAAAACAATTATCCGAAAAATCCGAATATGTTGAAATAGCGCAAGTCGTTGAATGTGGCAAAGGCCAATAAGGATATTATTGCAAATAAACCGACTTTAAAGCCAAAAATCTGTATCCGCTCGCTTAAAGGTCGCTTAAAAATCGCCTCATAAGCGTAAAATACGAGATGTCCCCCATCGAGCATCGGAACTGGTGCAAGATTAATCAACCCAATTGCAACTGATAACACAGCTGTTAACCGTATCAAACCCAATACTCTATCCCAAAAATCTCTGGTATCAGCCCGCTCTGCATCTCCAAGGTCACCAGCTCCGACTTTACCAGAAATGTACATAATTCGTAATGGCCCACCTAGCATTTCCGGTGTGCCCTTGCCTCTAAACAACCGTCCTACAAATGCTATTTGATCGGTGATGATCTCTTTGGTTTCGGCACTGGCCTCTATAACTGCTGTAAAAAAATTGAAATCCTGTATAATGACTTGTGGGTTTGGGCGTCCACCAATTCCTAATCTACCAACCTCGGCCTGCTTACCCAAAGGATCAGTTACTATTTCTGGTCTCGGAATGGCTATAATTTCAATATCCCGGTCACCACGCAGAACCATAAACCGGATAGGATCCCGTGCGCTTATAGAGGTGATCATCGCTAATCGAGAGAAACTTTCTATCTCTTCGCCATTGGCCGACAGTATTCTGTCACCGGGTAAAAAACCAGCCTCTTCTGCAGCACCACCAGCAACAACAGAGCCGACTACCGGATGAGTATACGGTTTTCCAAATGACATAAATAATATACTAAAAATCAAAATTGCGAATATGAAGTTCATTACCGGCCCGGCTACAGTTACCAGAGCCCTCTTCCATACCGGCATAAAATGAAAAATTCCGGTGGCTTCATTTGCATCAAGATTGTCCCTCATCTCCTGTAAAGTGTCACTATCCGGCACACTTGCAGCACCAGTATCTCCCGCAAATTTTACATACCCCCCTAAAGGCAAAATTGATATTTGCCATTTAGTTCCATGTTTGTCATTCCATTGTAATAACGGTTTACCAAAGCCGATTGAAAAAGCGTCAACCTTAAACCCCAAAAGCCTAGCAGTTAGGAAATGACCCATTTCATGGACAAATACTATTGTAGTGAAAACTGCAAGAAATGATAGAATACCTAATAAAAACACAAACAAACTCATATGGAATTACCTAATTTCATCTATAATAAATTGTTGAGCCGTACGTCGAGCAATCTTGTCAATTTCAAAAACTTCCTCGATACAATCTGGTTCTCCTAACCACATATCGGTGTTCTTGTTTATGCAAGACAACACAAAGTCAACGACCTCATTGATTTCAACAAATTTAATTTCTTCTTGCAAAAATGAGGCCACGGCTATTTCGTTCGCAGCACTAAGGGCGTTACAAGCATTTGCCCCCATTTCCATTGCGTACCGCGCTAGCCTCAAAGCTGGAAATCGTGTTTCATCAGGTATTTCGAAATCCAAACGTCCTAGCTTTGCTAGTGATAGTCTATCACCGGACATTTCAATACGATCCGGCCATGCCCAAGCCGATGCGATTGGAACTCTCATGTCTGGCGGCCCAAGCTGAGCCAATATTGAACCGTCCTTATACTGTACCATTCCATGAACCACTGATTGCGGGTGAACAAGAATCTCGAGTTTATCCGGACTTACGTCAAAAAGATGGCGAGCTTCGATTAATTCCAAGCCTTTGTTCATCAAGGAAGCAGAATCAACAGATATCTTTGCTCCCATTGACCAGACAGGGTGAGCAATTGCTTGCGCCGGTGTTGCTAAAGCTATTTCTTCTAAACTCCAATTGCGGAATGGCCCACCCGATGCAGTCAAGGTGATCTTCTCTACTGTATTTCTCCTAGTAGCATCAAAAACTTGAAAAATAGCATTATGTTCTGAATCAACGGGCAATAAGGTCGTGTCATTATCTGCGCATAAACTCATTAACAGCGGCCCAGCACAAACTAGCGATTCTTTATTTGCCAACGCCAAAGTGCAGCCTCTTTTAGCCGCAGTTAAAATTGAAGGTAAGCCAGCTGAACCTGTTATAGCTGCCATAACCCAATCTGCGTCTAATTGGGCGGCCTCTTCTATTGCTTTTTTTCCAACAGCAATTTGTATACCAGTTCCAGATAGTGCTGCACGTAATTTTTTTTCGTTACTAACATCAGATAAAGCAACAAAATCTGGTTCGAATTCTATAGATATCTTTGCTAATTCTTGCCAATTAGATCCTGCGGTAAGTGCTTTTATCGAAACGCTTTTCTTTCCCAAAGCAACTTGCTGTTGTCTAACAATATCTAGTGTAGCAGCCCCTACTGAACCGGTTGCACCTAGCACTGTTACTGTCTTTGTCTTTTGACTCATAATATTTAGAAGCGACCCCAAATTCCTGGATAAAGATAAATCAGTGCGGCACAAACCAGAACAGAAGCCAAGAATGCGTCCATACGGTCAATGACTCCGCCATGTCCCGGAATAGTATCCCCGGTATCTTTCACACCAAAATGGCGCTTTAATCGTGATATTAATAGATCACCACCTGCGGCAACTATTGTGAGAATAAATGCCAATCCGCCATAGGCAACAGGATCGCGCCCTAAAAGAAATGCTAAGCCAGATCCCGCAATCGTTCCCAGTATCACACCACCAAAAAAACCTGACCAAGTCTTATTCGGGCTTATTTCCGGCCAAAGCTTTGGCCCACGAATAATACTTCCTAATAGATAAGCCCCTGAGTCAGCGGCCCAAACCACTGAGAAAATAAATAAAATAAGTCCTAGTCCGCCATCAACTCCACGTAACAGCATTAATAGCAGAACCGGCAACAACATATAAAGTAAGCCAAATCCAGCTCGCCATGCGCTTCCTCTTCTGGATCTTTCTAAACTATTCACCAACACAAACGCAAATAATACAATTCCAGCTGTCGTTATTGCTCCCGTGATCACTAATAAAGACGTTGATAGTAAAGCAAAAATGTTTAGTAAGTCAGGTAAAAAATTACCATTTTTATCGGATATATTGCGCCATTCTAGAAGCATCAAGAAACCAAAAACTACTGCAATCAAAGAAAAATAATGACCACCCAGAAAAACGGCTACCAAAGCAATAGTAACTAAAATCACAGCTGAAAGAACCCTAATATGGAAGCTGCGATTTTGAAGGAAATTAAACTTAGGCTTTTTACTCACAATTTAAATCCCACCCAGTCTGCGAGTACGAGTACTAAAAATTTCCAATGCTTCATCAAAAGCGTCAGGAGTAAAGTCAGGCCATAAAACATCCAACAAAACAAATTCTGTATAAGCACTTTGCCATAATAAAAAATTACTAATTCGGCTTTCACCTCCTGTGCGTATAATTAGATCAGGATCTGGTTGTCCTTTTGTATCTAAATTTGCACCTACGACATCTTCGGTGATTTGCTCTGGTGACAACTTACCAGCACTCACATTCCTAGATATATTTTGAACCATCCTGACAATCTCATCACGACCACCATAATTAAACGCAATATTCAAATTCAATTTGGTGTTTTTACTGGTTACTGTTTCAACTTTATCCAGCAATTTCAAAATATCCGCAGGAAGATTTACCTTACTGCCGACAACTCGGACTTTTACATTTTCGCGGTTTAACCGTTCCAAATCTTGCCCAACAAAAGTTTTTAATAGCCCAAAAAGAGCCTGTATTTCTTCGGCAGGCCTCTTCCAGTTTTCAGTAGAGAAACTGTAAAGTGTAAGATATTTTGCACCAACACTTGCAGCATGATCTACTATTTTTCTAACAGTTTTAACACCTGCTTGGTGACCTTTAATTCGTGATTGCCCTCGGCTTTGCGCCCACCTCCCATTTCCATCCATGACTATGGCAACATGAGTTGGGATTTGTGTTGAGGAGGATCGCTTATTGGGTAACACGTTCCTAAACCTGCATTATTTCTTCTTCTTTGGCAGCAAGGGTTTTATCTATGTTTTCAATTTCTGTATCTGTCGCAGCTTGCACTTCGTCACTCAAACGCTTGTGCTCATCTTCACCTATTTCACTATTTTTTTCCATAGCCTTTAAGGTTTCCATTCCATCTCTACGGACATTACGAACAGCAACTCTTGCTGCCTCAGCAAATCTTCCTGCCAACTTAGTCATCTCTATTCTTCGTTCTTCGTTCAACGGCGGCACCGGTATGCGAATATTTTGTCCGTCAACAATGGGGTTTACCCCAAGATCAGCATTGCGGATTGCCCGCTCTACTGCTGCGACAAGGCTCTTATCCCAAACTGATACCGATAACATACGCGGCTCAGGAACATTTATAGTCCCAACTTGTACGATTGGCGTTGAATTGCCATAAGCATCAACCATTACAGTATCAAGCATTGCCACGTTTGCTCGCCCGGTACGTAAACCTGAAAACTCGTGCTTTACCGCACTAAAAGCGCCATCCATACGGCGGCGAATATCATCTATATCATATTCCATTTTTGGATCCTTATAAATCTTCACCATTATCAATAACGGTACAAACACCTGTACCAGACAGAACAGTCTGCAAACTACCGGAATCTCGATTAGAGTAAACAATGATTGGAATATTGTTATCACGCATCATTGAAACTGCTGCTGCATCCATAACACGTAAATTCTTTGCCAATACTTTACTATAGCTTAAACGGTCATACCGAACAGCATTTGGGTTGCTTTTTGGGTCAGCTGAATAAACACCATCGACCTGAGTGCCCTTTAACAGAGCGTCACAATTCATTTCAGCAGCTCTTAATGCAGCTCCTGTATCTGTTGTGAAAAACGGATTTCCCGTTCCAGCAGCAAAAATAACCGTTCTACCTCGTTCCATATGACGAATTGCCCGTCGCCGTATATATGGTTCACATACTGACATCATAGGAATTGCTGATTGAACCCGAGTTTCAATACCAGCGGATTCCAAGGCGTTTTGCATAGCAAGAGCATTCATAACCGTTGCCAACATACCCATATAATCGGCAGTAGCTCTATCCATTCCTTGTTCCGAAGCAGATAGACCACGAAAAATATTCCCACCCCCTATGACCAAGCAGATCTGCACGCCTGTTGATAGGGCTTTAGAAATATCACTGGCAATTTGCCGAACGGCATTATTATCAATCCCGTAGGATTGCTTCCCCATAAGAGATTCGCCAGACAGTTTCAAAAGAACACGGCTATATTTCATTCCAGCCGGCGGTTCAGTCAATTTTACCATTTCGCTTCCTTCCTGATTCCCGACTCACTCTTGCCATTATACTCAACTGTTGCCTTTGGCTCAAAGCTTGTGTTCGTCAAAAGAAACAAAGCTTAGGTCAATGAGGCAACCTCAGCCGCAAAATCTTCGGTTTTCTTCTCAACGCCCTCGCCCAAAGTAAGTCGTGCAAATGAGACAAGCTTAATTTCTGCACCGATTTCTTTCCCGGAATTTTCAATAAACGTCTCGATTGTTATATCCGGATTCATAACAAAAGACTGCTTTAGCAGGACAACGTCAGAAAAGAATTTGTTAATCCTGCCATCAACCATCTTTTCAATTATATTGTCAGGTTTACCGGACTCACGCGCTTGATCAACCAATACAGACCTTTCACGCTCAACCTCAGCAGCATCAAGATCATCAACAGATAAGGACAAAGGTGACGTAGCCGCAATATGCATTGCAACTTTGCGGCCAATTTCATTTAGTTTATTCGCATCACCCGAGCTTTGCAAACCAACAAGAACACCAATACCACCAAGATTATCGGCAACTGCATTGTGAACATAAGTTGCCACAACCCCTTGGCTAACACTTAATGCAACTGAACGCCGCACCATCATATTCTCACCAATAGTCAAAATAAGTTGCGTTAGGTTGGACGAAACAGTTTCACCATTTTCCATGTTTGAATTCAAAATACGATCCAAATCACCATCGTTTTTAACTGCAATCGTGGAAAGCTTACTAGCAAATTCTTGGAATTCTGCATTCCGTGAAACAAAATCTGTCTCACTATTCAGTTCAACCATTGCCCCATCTGTTCCGGAACTGGCCAAAGAAATCACTCCTTCAGAAGCAATACGATCAGATTTTTTGGCAGCCTTGGACAAACCTTTTGCCCTAAGCCAATCAACAGATTTTTCAATATCGCCATCGCTTGCCGCCAGAGCTTTTTTGCAATCCATCATTCCTACGCCAGTTAACTCGCGTAACTCTTTAACCAAAGCCGCTGTAATTTGGGTCATAGGTACATTCCTTCTAACTATAAACCGGGATAACCCCGTATATTTATTCGATATATTAAAGCATAAAATACCAGCCGGGTATTTTACAAAAAAAACTGCTACAGCCTTACTCTTTGACTTCTTTTTTCACTGTATCAGTTTTTGCCTTATCCTTACTAGGTGTTGCTTTTTTCTTTGCCGGTTCTTTTTTCTCTACTGCCGTTGTTTCCTTGGAAACAGTTTCTTTCGTAGTTTTCTTTTCAACACCAGCTTTTTTCTCTACGGCTGTTTTTGCTGGTTTCTCTGCTTCAACACCTTCGGTCTTAGCTATTGCAGCTTTTGCCGCGTCCTCGGATTTAGCATCAACTTCTGCAGTTTTCTTAACGGGCGACTGCTTAGCACCACCAGCAAGTACCGGCTCCACCGGGTCAACAGATGCACCAGGGTCAACACCCATGTCAGCTTGGGCATCAGCCATGCCATCAAGAACCGCATCAGCAACTAATTCGCAATAAAGTGAAATCGCTCGAGCTGCATCATCGTTTCCCGGAATAGGAAAATCTGCATCTTCAGGTGCCGAGTTTGTATCTATTACAGCAGCAACCGGAATTTTAAGCTTTCGAGCCTCTTTTAAAGCTATTACTTCCTTATTAGTATCAATAATAAACAGCATATCAGGCAAGCCACCCATATCCTTGATACCACCCAAAGAACGTTCAAGTTTGCTTTGCTCACGAGTCAAGCGGATCAACTCTTTCTTGGTAAGTCCTGTATCAGAATTTTCTGAAAGCATATCTTCTAACTTACGCAAACGATTTATTGAATTGGTAATTGTAGTCCAATTCGTCATTGTACCACCAAGCCAGCGGTGATTCACATAATACTGAGCGCAACGTTTTGCCGCAACTTTAACAGGTTCTGAAGCCTGGCGTTTGGTGCCGACAAACAAAATACGACCTCCACGCGCGGCGACTTCACGAACTTTAACCAAAACCTGATGAAATAATGGCAGGGTTTGCGAAAGATCAATAATATGAATATTAGAGCGGACACCAAAAATATAGGGCTCCATCTTTGGATTCCAGCGGTGCTTTTGGTGACCAAAATGCACACCAGCTTCTAATAGTTGGCGCATGCTTACTTGTGGCAGTGACATAATTCTATCCTTTTTCCGGTTCGCCTCCGAAAAGCCTGTTCCGCAAATGCGGCACCGGATGGATAAATACAAGATGATCCTTGTACAACCCGACTCTTCGTGCGTGATAGAGCGGGTTATAGAAAGTCATACTTAGCTTGGCAAGACTTTATTTTCAG
>JAESTZ010000013.1 GCA_016763315.1 Robiginitomaculum sp. | reverse complement strand
TTACCTCGTTGTAGTAATACATATATTGTAGAAGTTCTTCTTTGAGTTCCTCATCGCTGTCATAGTGGGTGTCGCGTAGCATATCATCCTCTATTGTTCTCCAGATTCGCTCCACTTTTCCGTTGGTCTGTGGACGATAAGGTCGGGTGTATCTGTGTTTTATTTCCAACTCGATCAATAGCCGTTCAAAAGGATGATGTTCCTTCTGTTTACTTGTTCTGGGGCCGAACTCAGGGCCATTATCGGAGAGCATTTCCTCAAAACGTATATCGTATCTGTCGGCCAGTATGTTGAGACATTTGAGTGCCGCGAACATGACGGTAATGCTCTTGATGTCATACACAATCTCCGCCCAGGCCAGACGGGTGCAGTCATCAACAATACAGACCAAGTACCGTTTTCTACTTTGATCCTTTACAATGCTCTTGCTCAGA
The DNA here is from genome assembly GCA_016763315.1 of Robiginitomaculum sp. Lineage (GTDB taxonomy): Bacteria > Pseudomonadota > Alphaproteobacteria > Caulobacterales > Maricaulaceae > Robiginitomaculum_B. The sequence goes on along the minus strand of JAESTZ010000013.1, from coordinate 3,709 downwards.
TAATGGGCATCTATGTGTCCCATCTCTCCTGCCCGTTGCTTGATAATCTTCCTTTTGTTCTTCTTCATTACAGGTGTAAGGCGGTTCATTCCCTTACGTTTCAATATGTTGTACACCCCCGAAGGTGAAGGAGTATTGGACTTGAGCTTTGGTCTGAGAATGTTGACAATCTCATAACGGTTGTTCCCTTTCTCCCGTAGCTCAGTAACCTTGTTCTCGATAAAGGTAAGTGGTCTTCGGCTCTTATACTTCGGACCGCGTTTCTGGGGTAAAAGGTCGATGTCCTTTCCCGATTGTTTGTGGCGGTTGTAATACTTGAGAAAATTCTTACGCTCGGTATCATGTGCCTTGTAGAACTCACCGACCCGTTTAAACTTTGGGTGGGTCTTTGCTTTCACTTGTTCATACTCCTTCATCAGAAAACGGAACTTCTCAAGGTAGTTCCGTTGCAAGGTCATATCATTCGTGTTTATTCGCATAGCAAAACTTATACTGTTCTGTTACCGAATTAGTTGACTTATACAGTAATGACCTTATTGACAAAGAAAGGGTTAAAGAAAGTTTGGTGGAGACCATATTGGTTTACTGTGGGATTTATTTAATCTATCTTGGAAAGTTTGAGCCCGCCTTGAGTGTTCTTGAATCAATCTTTAAGATTGAAAATGCAAAGTTAAAGGCGCATCAATTGGATATTGTTGCACAGACCGTTTCCCTTAAACCAGATAATTTAATTGCGGGAAGATTAGCCACTTTGATTCTTGACCTCTTCTCCAGAGTTTCCACGGATAAATTTAATCAGACCAATTATGAGCAAGCTTTAGAATTACTTATTCGTTGCGAAAAACAATTTGTGAACTCCGGAAATTCGTTTGGAAACCTAATTCAAATGGCCCGTTTGAGTTTTGAGCTTGGTATGGTGGCAGATGCAAAACGCTATACTGATCAAGCTAAACTCATTCAGCCGAACCACATATATGTGTTCCTCAATCAAGGATGGTTCGCTTTGCTACAAAATGACCACTACACCTTAGCACGCGCATACAGCAGAATATTTGAGACGGGATTTACTATCGAAGTTAATGCAGTTGAATTACTTGAGTTTTTCAGTCGGCATCGACCTCAATATTCGAATGTTCAGTTGCTCTTTGATTTCGTAGAAGGATTTACGTATAAACTGTCAGCTATTAATGTTGAAATGGGGAATGAAATACTAAGAGATCTCGCGCCCCAGTTAAAGACGGGTCAGATGATTGAACTTTTCCTTTTGGCTAATCGAGCGCTCAACCTTGGAGAACGAGGGGTGGATAAGCGCGCTAACCCCAAAAAGTCAAGTAACTTCAATAGGAAAAAGCGGAAAAAGAAGCGGAAATAAAAAAGCCGCTCGGTTTCCCGAACGGCTTTCTCAAACGGTGTTTTAACTATTTAGTCTTTGGCTACATCTACACTAAGATTAACCACCTCAATTTCGTAAGGCAATTTACTCAGCCCTTCGTAAATGGTCTCCTTATCGCCCACAACAACAATGGCCATTTTGCTAACATCAATGTGTTTTGCAGCAAGTGCATCAATGTCTGCTTTGGTCAATGCTTGAAGAATATCGCTCTGCTTATCCGTGAAATCAGCGTCAAGACCAAAACGTAGAATCTTGTTTAAGAAACCTGTTTTCTGATAACCAGCTTCGTATTTCAACGCATCTTTCTGCCCAACAGAACTTTTGGTAAAGGCAAGATCCTCTTCGCTAATTCCGTTCTCAGCATAATCCTTCATTATATTGATGAATTCAACAACCGAACTGTCCGTGGCTTCTTTCTTCACGCCTGCCTGTGCGGTAAACGGCCCAACATACTCGTTACCATTAAAGTAAGAGAACGCACCGTAAGACCAACCATGGTCTTCGCGCAAGCTAAGATTGATTTTGCTGTTAAATGCACCTCCAAGTATGAAGTTCATTTGCTTGGCCTTGTAGTATTCTCCCGTTGCATCAAATGGCAGACTCATATACCCCATTCTAATCTCGCTCTGTGCCGCACCCGGCTTGTCAACCAAGAAGATTTTTGTTGCACTTGCTTCTGGCGTGGCTGGCTCCTCTGGGAAAGAAACTTCTTTTTTCTCCCACTTTTTAAGGAAACCCAATTTGCCAAGAATTTCATCCTTCTCAATATCTCCCACATTTACCAAGTTGGTAATGTTGGGCGCAAAGGTGTTCTCATAGTATTCCTGCACATCGGTAAGAGTAACACCGCCAAGGCTTTCTTCTGTTCCCATAGATGGAATGGAAAGAATGTGATCCTCTCCGTAAAGCACTTTCCTAAACTGATTGTTGGCCAGTGTAGTTGGTTGATTAACCTGATTGGCAATGGATTCCAGCTGCGAAAACTTTAACCGATTGTAATCGTCTTCGGTAAACTTTGGTTTCATCATCACTTCTTCCAAAAGCGCCAATGTGGCATCCACATTCTTGGTAAGCGAACTCATGTTAATCACAATTTCTTGCTGTCCTGCATAAACATTAATGGAACTTCCAAGTTTTTCCAGTTCGCCAGAAAGTTGTTCTGCTGTGTAACCTTCGGTGGTTTCACCCATCATAGAGCCGAACAGACTGGCAATTCCTGCTTTAGAAATATCCTCATATCTGTGTCCGGCCTTAACGCCAATTCTTAGGTAAACCTTCGGAATTTCGTCATTCTTTGCTCCGATTACTGCCAAACCATTTTCAAAATTCTCTTTCCAGTATGCAGGAACTTTAATAACCGGGCTTGGCCCTGAGGCTGGCTTAACGCTTCTGTCAAAACCATCGACTTCAGGCGTTGGTTTGCTGTATGCCAATCCTTCGTATTGCGCCATATTGGCCTCCAATGTTGTGTCTCGCTCGTAAACAAAGTTGTCTGTTTTGGCAACCAATTGCTCTTGCCCTTTAGGATAAACACTCAGAATAACGGCCTTCTGATCTTTCACGTATGTGTTGAATACACGCATCACATCTTCGGCAGTTACATCCATATAACGCTGAAGATCCTGCGCCACATAATTCGGATTGTTGTGTACGTATTGGTATCGCGCAAGCGTAGATGCTTTACCCGAAACTGTTTCTAAACTACTGATGGTCTGACTTTCCATGGTTGATTTGAATCGCGCAAGCGCATCTTCGGAAACTCCCGTTTCTTCAAACTCAACAAGCGTGGCGCGTATTCCTTCTTCCATTTCTATCAACGTTTTTCCCGGATAAGGAAGCACGGTCAATTGAAACTGCCCTGCCAACTCCTGACATGGATGCGAAACATTGGCTTGAATAGCAACCTGATTCTTCTGAAAGTTCTTGTAGAACAGTGAGTTTTTGCTTCCTCCCAAAATGTCTGCAAGAATGTCCAACGGTGCTTCATCTGCATGATAATTAGGCACAGTAGCGTAAGAGAATTGAATAAGTGGGAAACGGATATTATCTCCGTAAGAAATGTATCTGTCTTCTTCCAAAACAACTCTTTCCTGACTGTCTGTAACTACTTCTTCGCCTTTCGGAATGGTTCCGTGATACTTCTTCACCAATTCCAAAACTTCGGATGGGTTTACATCTCCTGCAACCGTAAGTGCCGCATTATTTGGCCCGTACCATCTTAAGAAGAATCGTTTCAGGTCATCAACATCAGCAGCATCAAGATCTACCAAATGACCAATGGTTGGCCAGTTGTATGGATGTGTTTGTGGGTATTGT
>JAESTZ010000115.1 GCA_016763315.1 Robiginitomaculum sp. | reverse complement strand
TTCCGGATACAAAATGCTCAAGCAAACGAAGCTGCTTAGCCCAAACAATTCTACTCTTCCTCATATATCCCATTTACAACACCTAATCGGCGTTATCTAGGACAGCCCCATATTAGTTTCTTTGTTGTAAGACCTCTTGGTAAACCGCCAATGTTGACGCGCACATCTGCTCTCTTGAGTATTGTTGGGATACCCATTTCTGTCCTTTTTTGCCCCATTCTTCTTGCTGGTTCTTTGTTAATGATAAAATTGTTTGTAAGGCATCAGCCATTGCAGTGGGATCAGCAGCTTCCACTAACAGGCCAGTATTTTTATCTTGTACGGTTTCTAATGAGCCTCCATGAGCGGTAGCGATAACCGGTTTGGCTGCTGCTTGTCCTTCAACGGCTACCCGCCCAAATGCTTCTGGTTCAATGCTTGCCGATACTACAATATTTGAAATACTATAAGCTGCCGCCATATCTGTTATGTGTCCGGGTAAGCAGATAGCTTTTTCCAACCCTAAATCCGCAATCCGGTTTTGTAATTCGGTTTTATAGTCATCTCGTCCTTGGGCATCTCCGGGCATGACAAGGTGCGCGGCAATACCTCGCTGCCGCAAAATATCCATGGCCTTGACCATTACCAATTGTCCTTTCCAGCGGGTAAGGCGACCGGGCATTAGGATCAGCGGAATATCCTTGTTAAGTGCTATATCAAGCCTGCTGGAAACTTGTAATTTTCTTTTCTTACTGATCGCTTCAGGTCTTAGGCCATCAAGGTCAATCCCTCTGGGAATCACTCTTATTTTTTTGGGATCAATATTGTGAGTTTTGGCAATATGAGCGGCGACAAAATTTGAATTGGCAATCACCAGATCACCCTTGGTCATAATCGAATTGTATTTTGTTTTTAAGATAGAGCTTGAATTATAAGTTCCATGATAAGTGGTTACAAATGGTAAGTTCAAACGTCTAACCGCTGCCAGCGCACTCCATGCTGGCGCTCTGGATCTGGCGTGAATTATCTCACCACCAAATTTTTTGGTTTGCTCGGCGATGGCGGTAATGTTTTTCCACATAATTAGCGGGTTTTTACTGTCCAGCGGCAGTGAGTAAAATGCTGCTCCGTCTGCTTGTAATTCCTCAACCAGCCTGCCGCCTTTGGTTAACACTAATGAGCTGCCACCGCTTGCGATAATTGCTCGGCTTATATCGAGCGTGGTACGCTCAGCACCACCGGCAGCAAGTTCAGGTATGATTTGGACGATTTTCAAGTTTGTGGTTCCGGATTTAATAGCTATGTTCTGGCATCAATGAAGTCCAGAACCTAAAGGAAAATTGCCAGTGGAAGAAGTACTAAAGCATAAAACTGCGAGCGGCGAAACAATTTGCTACTCTGTTACCTCTGGTCTTCGGCCAACCGTGGTTTGGCTCGGCGGGTTTCGCTCAGATATGAACGGCAGCAAAGCACAGTTTGTTGATAAATGGGCAAGAGAAAATGGCCGCTCATTTATCCGCTTTGATTATTTCGGCCATGGCCAATCTTCGGGAAACTTTAAAGACGGCACAATATCCAAATGGCTTGAAGATGCATTAGAGGTTATTGACCACTTAACCAGCGGATCACTGGTTTTGCTGGGTTCGTCAATGGGCGGTTGGCTGGCTTTGCTGGCGGCATTGGCCAGACCTGATCGGGTGCAATCTCTGGTCTTGATTGCTCCGGCTGCCGATTTTACGCAAAAGCTAATGTGGGACAAATTTGATCAGAAAGTGCAAGATGAAATTACGCAGCAGGGTCATTGGATGCAACCATCGCCTTATGGGGAAGTGCCGATTACTAAAAGCCTGATCGAAGATGGTAAAAAGCACTTATTGCTGGGCGAGGCAATTTCGTTTGCCGGGCCGGTACGTATTTTACAAGGACAACTTGATCAAGACGTGCCATGGCAGCATGCAATGAAACTGGTCGCAAAACTACAAAGTACTGATGTGGTGTTTTCATTGGTCAAAGACGGGGATCATAGTTTATCTGCTGAGAGTGATCTGTCGCGCTTGCAGAGCGTATTACAAGAGCTAACCGAAACCGTTTGAGCTAGATAATACCAGCTTATTTACCCTATTTGGGATATTGACTTGCTAGAATAAGCAACAAAGAGCACAATTCGGTAACAAAGAAGAGGGAAGTTTATGTTGCGCGGTTTTGTAATAATATTTTTGTTGGGTTTACCCGGCTCGGTACTGGCACAAGAAACACGTTATGACCAATGTATGAAATTAGTTTTGGAGCAACCACTGGCTGCCTATGAAGAGGGCTTGGCTTGGCAATCCGAAGAGGGCGGATCAGCTGCTCGCCATTGCATTGCTTCGGCCTTGTTAGGTCTTGGTGAGTTACAAAGAGCTGCCGAACGGTTGGAGAGCCTTGGCTATGCACCTGATATTGAAGATGACGGTTTACGGGCGAGAATTTTTTATCAGTCTGGCGAGGCTTTTTTGCAATTAGGTGATTTCGAACGGGCGATAAGCTCTTTTGACACGGGGGCTGCCTTGAGCGGTAATGATCTTGAGTTACGGCTTGGTAAGGCGCGGGCGCTTGAGGGACAAGAAGAATTCGAACAGGCTCTTACAGAGCTGAACTCTATAATAAACCAAAACCCCAATCATGTTTTGGCGCTAACTTTACGGGCGACTATTTTGATCCAGTTGCAGCGCCTTGATGATGCTGGTGTTGATGTTAATCGGGTAATGGCATTAGCGCCTACCGAGCTTGATGTATTATTATTGCGCGGGCAATGGCGTGAAGCAAAACGAATAGCTGCTAGGTAATATCTACAGAAACCATTCTATTTTTACTTGTTCGTCGATTTCATTCGGAAGATACTGTTGGCGTAGTTTGGCAAATTCTGTTGCTGGTGATAGTCTAGATAATGCCCAAACTGCCATGGCTCTTACCAGTTCTGATCTGTCATTAAGTGCGGTTACTGCACAAGGAATTAGCCCTGAATCAGCAGAATTACCAATAGCAATCATTACATTTCTTACAAAACGATCTCGTCCGGTGCGTTTAATCGGTGAGGCGGTAAATACTTCGCGAAAAGATTGATCGTCTAATGCGGCCAAATCAGCCAGTATCGGCATGGTTAGCTCTGGTCTTGCGTGTAATTTACTTATCTTGGAAATTTTCGCGTATTTGTTCCACGGGCAAACCGCCAGACAATCATCACAACCATAAATTCTGTTACCGATAGCTTGGCGATATTTCACCTCAATATGACCTTTATGCTCAATGGTAAGATAAGAAATGCAAGCTCTGGCATCTAATTTGTATGGTGAGGTAAAGGCATTGGTCGGACAAATATCAAGGCAATCTTGACAACTACCACAATGATCATCTGACGGGGTATTAGCGGGCAGGTCGGCGGCAGTTAAGATCACTCCCAAAAACAACCATGATCCAAATTCACGTGAAACTAAATTGGTGTGTTTCCCCTGCCAACCAATACCAGCTTTGGCGGCCAACGGTTTTTCCATCAATGGCGCGGTATCGACAAAAACCTTTAACGGTTTTTCTGTGTATTTATGTAGCCAGTTTGCAATTTTCTTCAGGCGTTTTTTGACCAGATCATGATAATCGTGACCTCTGGCGTAAACTGAAATATTGCCATGTGATTTATGGGCAATATTTTGCATTGGATCATGATCCGGCCCATAGTTAAAACCCAAAACTATTGCTGTTTTTGCCTCACTCCATAGATCTGTCGGGTGTTGCCTCCGGTGTGCCTCATCGGCCAGCCATTGCATTTGCCCATGATGCTCCAGAGCAAGAAACTCATGTAAATACGCGCTTTGTGGCCAGGGAGCAGTAATTGCCGTTATACCCGGTTTGGCAAAGCCAAGCTCGGTTGCTAATTGGTTTAACTTTGCTAAAAATTCTGGGTTTAGATCGCCCTGCACCGCTTAAAAATCCAGATCAGCATAATGTGCAGCAGCAGTAAACCCCGGGAAATTATCTTGTAATATTGGTCTAAATGATGGCCGGGATTTTAATCTAACATACCATGATTTGACCAATGGAAATTCTTCAAACGGAACATCACCAAAATAATCAAGACAAGAAAGAGCGGCACTAGCAGAAATATCAGCCAAAGTTAATTCATCGCCAGCTAGCCAGTTGCGTTCGGCAATCAGTTCTTCCAGCATTTTCAAATGCCATCGTAAATATTGTTTGCCATGGCGCATGTTGGACGCATCTGGTGCACCAAGCCCCAGAACAGGTTTTTCCACCCGTTCATACAATAATAATCCTAAAACCTCGCTTTGAAATTTATCGCCAAACCAGCTCATTAACCTGCGAACTTCGGCGCGTTTTATAGGTTCATTTGGCATTAAAGCATTAGTAGTATTGGTTTCTTCCAAATATTCAAGGATTGCCCGGCTCTCGCAAATAGTTCGTAAGTCTTGTGCCCCTCCTTCTTGCAAGACCGGAGGGCGGCCAGATGGATTAAGCTTGCTCAGTTTTTCAGTGTCATTGGGCATTTGCAGCGCAAACGCAGTAAAGCTCAGTCGTTTTTCGCCAAGTGCCAGTCGAACCTCTCGCGATCCGGGGTCTAACGGCCAGTGGAACAAGGTGCGTTTCATGATGTTTCTTCTTCACGGCGAAAATGTTCAATCCCGTGCGGTTCAGCTTTTCCTCTTGGGTCGGGGTGAACTAAAATATCAGCAGCCGGCCAAGTTTTAAGTAATTTTCTTTCAACAGCAACTACTATTTTATGAGCTTCTGCCAATGTCATATCGGGATCAAGGTCGAGGTGAAATTGCATGTGAATATAGACACCAGAGGCTCTGGTGCGTAATTCGTGGATTGAGTAAACGCCATCAACACTTAAAGCCGTTTTCTTGATCATGTCGCGCTCGGTTTGCGGTAATTCACGATCCATCATTTGATCCAGAGCACCTTTTGCTACACCCCATGCCGTGAACATCAACCAAATTGCAATTGCAATTCCAACAATAGCATCGGCAATCCCAAAGCCGCCATAAGTTGCGATCAATATGCCGATAACTACAGAAACATTGGCTAATAAATCGGCCTTATAATGCGCCTGATCGCCGGTGATGGCTATTGAGCCGGATCTTTTTATTGCTTGTCCTTGTAACCAGACCAGCCCCAATGTCAGCACTATCGAGACCAGCATTACGCCGATAGCCAAATTTCCGTGAACGATTGCTTGCGGGTTCAATAACCGATCAATCGCCTCACGAGCTACCAAAGCTGCAGAAATGGCAACGAGCATGGCTTGAAATAACGAAGCAAAGCTTTCAGCCTTACCATGGCCAAAGCGGTGCTCTTCATCGGCTGGCTCGGCAGCATAACGGACAGCAAAAAAGGCAGTTATAGAGGCAAATAGATCCAGCGCACTGTCAGCAAAACTGGCCAACAATGATACTGACCCAGTAATTATGAATGCCAATAATTTTGAAACCATCAGCACTAGAGCTACCAATACCGATACCCAGGTAATGGCTTTGGTTATTTTGGCGGCTTGTTTAGGTTCGGTTCGACCCGGCCCATGAACTTTTTTATTGATGTCAGTCATAGTCAATGAAATAGGGTGTGATTTAATGCGGGTCAAATGGCAATTTGCTTGCCGCTTATGAATAAACCTGCCAATTGTCTGTTGGGTGTAAATACAGGAACATATCTATCGTGACACTTATCCAGCTTGCATTATTGGCGGTAATTCAAGGTTTGACCGAGTTTTTGCCAATTTCTTCTTCGGCGCACCTTATTTTAGTACCGTGGGTGACCGGTGAACAAGACCAAGGGCCATTGATAGATGTAATGGCGCATTTGGGGTCATTGTTGGCGGTCATGTTATATTTTCGCAACGATTTACTGGCAATGGCCGGCGGCGGGTTTGATCTGTTACGTGGTCGTAAAGATAATCCGGCGAGTACATTATTGATCCATATTATGGTTGCAACACCATTTGCCTTGGTGGTCGGTGCGGTTTTATTTGTGTTTGGCTGGGTGGAGTATTTACGCGATCCGCTGATCATTGGTATTGCGACAATATTTTTTGGGATTGTTTTATGGTTTAGTGATCGTGCCTTGCAAAGCGCAACCAATATGGAAGATCACAAACTATCAGCTGCGGTCTGGATTGGTTTTGCTCAGGTTCTGGCATTTATTCCCGGTACTTCTAGATCTGGTATTACCATGACCGCCGCTAGGTTTCTTGGAATTAACCGCAAACAGGCGGCCAGGTTTTCGATGTTGTTGTCAATCCCTTTATTGGGAGCGATGGGCGCAGCAGCTTTGCTTGATTTGGTGATCAGCGAGCCAGTTGCTGGCGCACCTGGAATAGTGGATGGGTTAATCGTAGCCGCACTTTCAGCGGTAACCGCATGGGTAGCAATTCATTTGCTAATGCATCTGGTGCAGAAAATAGGTTTCACACCGTTTGTAATTTACCGGATCATCATGGGGCTGATTATTTTGTGGTTTGTGCTGGTTTAAATTTATCAAGTTGCCGGTTTTTGATGAAATTGGCCATATTTGCGAAACCGCTCGAGATAAACAGGCACATTGGCCTCTACGGTTTCAAGGTGGTTTATGCCCAATTCGGCAAACCCAAGAGCATTGTCAGAAACTATATTGTCGGTAGCCAATAGCCTAACTTGGTCACTGGTTATCGGTGGAGTTACAAATGGAACCGCCCCGACAATGTCACCAACAACACCCATTGCCTTGGCAGCAATATTTGGCAAGCCAATTACCACTCGTTTTCGCTCAATCCAACCAGCAGTAGTTTCGACGATTTGACCAAGAGTAAAGGTTTGCGGCCCGCCTAGTTCGTAAATTGCGCCCGCAGAGTCAAGGTTTTGTATAGCAGCAAGAATTGCCGCCGCCACATCACCAACAAATACCGGCTGTAATTTAGTGTCTGCCATTGGTAATAGTACTACCGGAGTTAGGCAAAGCATGCCGGCAAAGCGTTCAAACAAGCCATCGCCAGAGCCAAATAAAACCGATGGCCGCAAAATTGTTGCATTGGGAAAGGCCTTTAAGACGGCTGTCTCGCCCTTGGCCTTTGATCTGGCGTATTTTGAGGCAGATTGTTCAGAAGCACCAAGTGCAGAAACGTGAACTAATTGTTGTACGCCAAGTGCAGTGGCGGCTTGGGCAATGCGTGCTGCACCTTCGGAGTGTAACTCGTCGAATTTTTGTTTACCGCTTTCATACAGTATTCCAACTGTATTGATGACAAGTTGTGCGCCGTTCATTGCATTGGCAATAGAAGCTTCGGAGCGGATATTGCACTGTACCAGTTGCACTTGTCCAACATCGCCCTCAACCCGAAGGTCTATTGCTTGATGCGCTCGGCGTACTGCAACACGAACCCGCCAACCTCGGCGACATAATTCGCGAACCACTTGCCGGCCTAAAAACCCGGAACCACCAAACACCACTGCCAATTTGTTCATTGTTCAGCCCTTAAATGCACAATCAAAGTAGACAAGCAATTACAACCAACTGCGCACTCTGTCCATGTGCATTTCATCGCATATATGATTTGGATCCTTGAAAATGGAATATTTTATTAGTGAAAAGGTCATGCGCGGCGTTTGAGTTTTTGGATCAGTTTCCTGATGAAGCTCGTAAATTTTCAAAATCCGGGTGAGTCATTGCATAGACTCGCCATCCATTTATTATGTTGGTGCGTTTTTCATCTGTGGCACCATTATAAATAGTACCAAAGGATTGCCCAGTAAGTTGACTTAAAATAGCAGTCAAAGCATCAACCATAAGTTTAGGCGAGTAGTGGCGGAATGCTTCAAACCGATCCGGTGAGTGATTTTTAAGGGTTATGTATCTGTGATTTAATCGCCGTCGATTATCCAATTGTGCAATAATTGCTGGCACAGCACCGGTGCCTAAGTTCTCTAATTGCCGAAAAGAATAGGCTTCTTTACCACTCTTACTGGCGATTTCTATTAATTCAGCAACACGATCATATAATGGAAGTTGTTTGTTTGGTATCCAATTATTAGTGATTGTCTTTTGTCGAATTATTTCGGATTTTATTTTATCTATCTGCAGTGGGTCAGTTATTTGCAAAGACTTATTCTCAAGACGGGTGAAATAATACTCTCCTTGAGCCATGACTGCAAATATGATTACAGATTTTCCGTGCATGGCGAATAGATGATTGTTGGTCACTCTATAAAAGTTGTCTTTTGTATAATGCCTGATGTTTGCGGGGTAATCTTTAGGCTTTCCCTTTAGATGTTCTGATATGTTTGCAGGAATGTTCACATATGAATGCTGATCATTTTTGACTGCTTGGTTGATTGTTGCTTCAGGAACCGTCAATACAGCAAGGAATATAGCATCTGATTTGGCAATCTTTACCCAAAGGTCCTGACTAGTTTGTGTCAATTCAATATGATTTACCGTTGGTACTTTAGCAAACATGGTATCGTTAAGTTTGATTACCAGCGCGGATCCAACAAATAATAAAACCAGCAAAACAAGAAACGTACCTGTTTTTTTTCTAACCATTGGCTTTTGTTTATTCATCTTGTCTGTATTGTCGTGGTTTGTTTGGTTGGATATACGTACATATAAAAGTATTTTTAGCCATAACGGTGTCGTACTTTAGGTCTCAGCGTAAGACAGAACAAGGGCGCATAACAAAGATCGTCACCATAGTTACCCCCGTCACTCCGGGTGCTGACCCGGAGTCCATACCCTGTAGGTGGTGCATGGTGAATGGTGGAAATTAACAATCAATTTTGCACCCCTCCGAATGCTTCGCGTTCACCTCCCCCATAAAGGTGGAGGATAAAAAATATGGGGCTGTCCTAGATAACGCCGATTAGGTGTTGTAAATGGGATATATGAGGAAGAGTAGAATTGTTTGGGCTAAGCAGCTTCGTTTGCTTGAGCATTTTG
>JAESTZ010000114.1 GCA_016763315.1 Robiginitomaculum sp. | reverse complement strand
TGCCGCAAAACCGCATACACTTTTACTTAGCTATGCATTTCTTTAGTGGTCGCATTTGCTTGCCGCAAAACCGCATACACTTTTACTTAGCTATGCATTTCTTTAGTGGTCGCATTTGCTTGCCGCAAAACCGCATACACTTTTACTGGCAAATGCTCCGCGCCCACTTTTTGGGTTGATGGAATATAATTATAACAACTTGATTAGCTTATTGCTTGCAAAAGAGAAACAGTTGATTGCGATTAAAAGCAAAAACGCCAGCTCCGATACTCTGGAACTGGCGTTAATTTGGTTGTTACCAACCTGTTCTGAACCCGGCGCTCATGCGAGGGACGAAATGACGAGCCCCGTTCTCAAAAACAAAACTATTACTTAGCTACTGAACCGTTCATGAACAAATTCATTCAGATTGGTTCAGCGGTTTCATTTGGCATGCCTGTTTGCTCCACAGCACCGTTTTAATGGCGATCACAATGCCACCACCTACCGTAATCACCCGATTCATTCGGGTGATATCCAGTTTTGCAGGGAAAGCTAAGGGTGAATGGTCTATCTTTGTTGGTCATCGTAATGCGCTAATCATAGTTTTAGTTTATCCGCATAATATAAGCTCTAATAATTTTTACCGTAATTCTAATTCAAGTTTCATTCTTAAATTGTTTGTATGTTTCTGTAAGCGATTTAGCCGTTGCTGAACCTCCTCAGGGCTGTTCCCATAATAGGCAAAAAAGCTTCCCAACACATTTCATTGTATACTTTTTTATTGTAAGGGGCTGACATAGATAGCTGAAAAAGGTTATTGATGTCAGCCCCAATATTTTTATATATACCATCGTTTTCACCTTTATTAGATGTCGATTAGTTAATCAAACTATTTTCTTAAAAATTCGCTTTCAACAACTATTGCCGGACGGGGTTTGAAATTAAAAATTACCTTAAGGTCGCAAACAAGGGCACTTGCCCCTTAAGGGCTACCCCTTGTTCACCCTCATTGGCACTTAAATGGCAAACATAAATAATCACCTGCCAAACACTGCACCCTTGAACAATGGGGATAAAACGAGAAGATACCCGCAACAACCGTGATTGCTATAATGGTTTTGCAGCAGATCATAAACTATCTGTTTGCGGCTGTTTGATATTGTGAATACGTAAACACCTCAATGAAACGTGGGTTTTTCCGAAATGTTACTTTAGTCATGTGTAAAAACAACATCGCTTCCTGTTGAGCCTTTTTAGTTTCTATCCTCTGAGTAAAATCAAAAAACAACCAATATCTTTTTTCTAAGGTTTTTCTTTGATAACAACACTGTTATTTTGTGCTTTCTCAAATTAGCACCATGCTAATCAGCCGGAATTACCGGAAGTTTGAACCAGAAACAACTACCCTTACCCGGTTCGCTGGTAATGCCGATTTCCCCGCCCATTCTCTCGACTAATTGCTTACAAATGGCCAAACCCAAACCAGTACCGCCAAATTGTCTGGTTGTACTGTTATCAGCTTGGCTAAATCTATCAAATATGCGCTCTTGTGCCTCTAAAGGAATACCAATGCCGGTATCAGTCACTCGTGTGATCGCCCATTTTGTGTCATGCTTATCATTTCCAGGCGGTTCACAATAATTTATCGAAACATGAATTACACCACTTTCGGTAAACTTAATCGCATTTGACACCAGATTAGTTGCTATCTGTTTCAAACGGGTTGGATCCCCTAACAATATATTTGGCAATTCTTCGGAATGCTCGTAAATCAATCGCAAACCTTTCTCTTGAGCCGCACCTCGAAACGGTACGAGTGTCTCCTTAACCAGTTGACGAATGTCTATTGGCAAAATCTCAAGCGTTACAGCCCCATACTCCAACTTTGAAAAATCCAAAACATCGCTTAGCAAGCTCACCAACAAATCAGCGGAAGAAATAGCAATCTGCATATCCTCCAACTGCTCCGGGTTTAACGGAGACTGTTGAATTGAATATAACATGCCGGTAATACCGTTAAGCGGAGTACGTAATTCATGGCTCATGGTTGCCAGGAAATTGGTTTTGGCTTGTTCTGCGGCTTGCGCTTCAATCATTGCTTCATGCGCCTTTTTAGCTGCAAGCTCCGCTGACTGGCGAGCTAACATTAGCTCATCTTCACGCAACTTAAAGCCGGTAATAACCCCTAATACATGAGCAAAATCCGTTAAAAACTCTTCTTCATACTGATTAGGCATGGAAGCATCATCAAGATACGCAACCAATACGCCAATTAGTTCATCACCGAGCATGATCGGTATATTTATACTGCCATACTGACTAGAGTGAGCAAAACATTTACCGGAGTTTTCATTAATGTTAACAGGAATAACCAGCGTCTTGTCTACCGAGTTTTGGTCATAAGTGCAGTCTTCAAAACATATTTGCCGGACTTCTTCTGCCGCAATCGCTTCCATATTATAATTGGCAATTAGTTTAAGCGACTTTTCGCCCTTATCTGCCAAGTAAACTCCGCCGCTTTGCAAACCGCCCAATCCTCTGGCACTAAATATTATGCCTAAAGCCTCCAGAACAATATCATTCAATGACTTGTTTTGACGGCTTATTCCATAGATGCGATTCAATATTTCAATATTATTGGCTTTATGTTCTAGTTGTTGTTTTTGTGACTTCATCTCCACTAAATCTGTAACATCGGTTCTAATGGAGGCGTATGAAACTATCTCTCCGGAATTATCTTTAATTGGAGTTATCAAGGTTTTAACCCAATAATGACTGCCATCTTTGGCTTTATTCTTGATTGTTCCCTTCCAGTTGTTTCCTGATACGATGGTATTCCACATACGATCAAAAAATGACTTGGGGTGAAAACCAGAGCGTAAAAGCGAATGAGGCTGACCGATTAATTCACTCTCGCTATATTTAGAAAGCCGTACAAAATTTTCATTTACCTGGGTAATGTTACCCGCAAGATCGCTAAATGAAATTATTGAATGAACATCCGCAATTTGCGCGACATCTCTCCAGACTAGATCATTATCCACAGTATTGGCGGCTGTTGAGCTGGAAGTATTTATTTTTTTTGCCGGTTGAACAGTTTTACTATCAGAAACTTGCATTTTTGAAATTACAGTTGGCCGCACAGGTTCATTCATAACCCGTGACAATTGATTGCGTAATTCTTTGATATTCTGCATGGCACATTTTCACTAAACACGTACAGCCAGAATGAAGCGCTTAAAAAGTAAACAAAACGTGGACGTGACTGTTTTTACTTAAGCAAAAGCTAAAATAATCTACTTTGCTCTACTGCCGCACGGATAAAGCTTGCAAACAAAGGGTGTGGCTCAAATGGTCTGGATTTAAGCTCCGGGTGAAATTGAACCCCTATATACCATGGGTGATCAGCGATTTCGACAATTTCCGGTAGTTTTCCATCAGGAGATAAGCCTGAAAACGTAACACCATGCTTTGCCAATTGCTCGGCAATATCGATATTGACTTCATAGCGATGCCTGTGACGCTCTTCTATCGTGGTTGCACCATAGATGCCGGCAACCTTTGAGCCGGGCTTCAGCACAGCAGGATATGAGCCCAGCCGCATGGTTCCACCAAGATCACCGTCCTTGTTGCGACTTTCAATTTTATTGTCTTTATCCCACTGGGTCATCAAACCCACGACAATAACCCCGGCAGAGCTAATTTCACTAGACCTTGCGTCTTCAATGCCGGCTAAATTACGTGCGGCCTCAATAACTGCCATCTGCATTCCGTAACAAATGCCGAAAAACGGAATTTTCCGCTCTCTGGCGTATTTAGCTGCACTTACTTTACCTTCTGCGCCGCGCTCACCAAAGCCTCCAGGAACCAATATCCCGTGCACCCCGTCTAGCTCTTTTAATGCGAGATCATCGTTTTCAAAACTGTCACTCTCGATCCATTTGATTTTAACCTTGACAGTGTTGGCAATACCGCCATGAACCAAAGCCTCCATCAATGACTTATAAGCATCAGGCAACACGGTATATTTACCAACAACCGCAATTTTGACTTCTCCATCAGGTTGGTTTATCCGGCGAGAAATTTCCTCCCACATGGAATGATCCGGCGCAGGCGCATCTTCTAACATATTGAAATGCTCAAGCACCACGTCATCTAGCCCCTGTTCATGATATGCTAGAGGAACATCGTAGATCGAGCTGGCATCATAGGCCGGTATCACAGCCCGCTCCATGACATTGCAAAACAATCCGATTTTGCGGCGATCACTATCAGGTAATTCTCGCTCGCTACGACACAACAAAACATCAGGCTGGATGCCAATTGAACGTAATTCTTTTACAGAGTGCTGGGTTGGCTTGGTCTTTAACTCTCCGGCGACAGTAATATAAGGCAATAAAGTAACATGCAAATAAAGCGTCCTTGCTCGACCGATTTTCAAAGCAACCTGACGAATCGCTTCAAAAAAGGGCAAAGCTTCAATATCACCAACTGTTCCACCGATTTCACACAATACAAAGTCTACATTTCCGGCATCGGACAAAACAAAGTCGCGAATTTTATCCGTAACATGCGGAACAACCTGCACCGTTGCACCAAGATAATCACCACGACGCTCGGCTTCGATTATCTGCTGGTATATTCGACCAGTGGTTATGTTATCGCTCTGACAAGCAGCAACACCAGTAAATCGCTCATAATGTCCTAGGTCTAGATCGGTCTCTGCGCCGTCATCGGTTACAAACACCTCACCATGCTGGTATGGTGACATTGTTCCAGGATCAACATTCAAATAAGGATCAAGTTTGCGCAGGCGCACAGTATAACCTCTGGACTGCAATAAAGCACCAAGCGCAGCAGAAGCGAGCCCTTTTCCAAGGGAAGACACCACACCACCAGTAATAAATATATATCGGGACATGGGTTTGCACCCTACCTTAGATTCGCATGCTTTGAAAAGGGAAAGGTTTGGAAAGTATTACTCTGGTTCAGAGTTTTCCACAGGTTTTTCTTCCGTAACATCAGCAACAGGTTGTTCAATTTGACTACCGACAACTTCACTATCGGCACCATCATTACCCCAATTAGGAACAATGGTTAGCAATATAGACATAGCAAAAAAAGCTGCACCTAAAAACCCGGTTGCCCTAGATAATATACTGGTAGCAGCGCGTCCCGACATTAAGCCACCTGGGCCGCCTCCACCGATACCTAACGCTCCGCCTTCAGAACGTTGCAACAAAACAGCAATGACTAATGCCACGCTAATCAAAAAATGAATGGTCAATAAAACGGAAGTCATAAAAAAATCTCAAATAGATAATGAATACTTCGGAAAACCCGAAAGAGAAGTGGCACTTACTAACCCAAGCTTATGCAGATTGCCAGTCATCAATCATTTGTTTCTGTAATTTATTCCGAAGGGTCGAAACTGTATTTTTAACTTCATCGCCATCAGCTCCGAATTCTTCACCGCCGGCAAAAGCAGTATACGCTCCTAAAGCCAATTCCCTTACTAATTTGAATTGATTAGGGTTATGCTCATCTGGATCTATGATGTCAGTGGTCATCTCTGTTAATGCACTAGCCAATTCTACAGCATCGGGCACTCCGTGCCCCCGCAATCGTCGCCGCAATTCCCGGGCAATAGAATCAATTTCTTCCATATCAAGAGCCTTCCCTACCTCAGGGTCATCAAGCATTAATTGCATTGAAACAACAATTTTCATTGCCAGCCTTTTGATCCTTTCACGGGCAACTTCAGCTTTCATATCAATGATAGCACCCTTTACCGTCTCCAGTGCCTCACGATCACCCTCTGCAATTGATTTTAAAGTATTGGGTGGTTTGAATGACTTTGCAGCACTTACGCCCCGGGCTTGACCATGACGGCGATCTGGTCCGACATAATCGCCTGTAACTACAAAGTCCTTTCGCCTAACCACCAATGCTTGCAAGCGTTTCTTTAGCTGTTCCGTAGAAAAGGGGCGAAGAAGAATGTCGTCAATCCCGCTATTTACCAAGCTTTGGACATGCTCTTTGTCGCGATCCCAACTAGTCGTAATAGTCACAACAAACGGATTATCTCCTATCTCTCCAACTCTGATTTTACGCATTAGCTCGGCAATAGCTCCGCCAGCCTCATGTGATTCAGCGATGATCAAATCATAAGTATTTTTTGCAGTTGCTTCAGAGAAATTGGCAAAATCAGTGAGTATCTCTATATTTGAGTATCCAATTTCCACAAGGGAAACACGAGTAATCATTAAATTATGACGCGCTGGGTCAAAAAGACAAACCCGTACATTTTCATAATTCATAAGACACCTGTAGCTTTCAAACAATTTTTGAATATAAACATAACAGCAACTACTTAGTTACAGGCAAAAGATTTACGGATACTTTCTATAACTGTTAATTAATAAAGCCTGTTCCTAACCTATTTGCACAGTAATGATGACAATAAGGAATTTAGAGATTATCATGAACAACCTATTTCTTTACCCTTGGTTTTATAAATGAGTGATTTTAATAACAAACTAGCCCACAGGAACTTGTTTAGCGCATTGTTGCGAGCTAAATCACGATATGGCGCAAAAACCGATGCAATTATTGACGCAGACGACAAGGCCTATACCTATGCAGACCTTATCCGAGGTAGCTTTGCTATTGGCAGCGTCCTAGCTAGACACAGCAAAAAGGGTGAAAAAATTGGTATAATGCTGCCAACGGGAGTTGGATCGATAATTGCATTTTTTGCCATTTTATCAATGGGCAGAATACCGGCAATGATGAATTTTACTGCTGGAACAAGAAATTTGAAACTAGCCTGTAAAGCCGCAGAAGTTAAATCCATTGTCACAGCGCACCGGTTTATCAAACTTGCTGAGCTGGACGAATTGGTTGGCACATTAACCGATACTGTTGATTTTCTTTACCTAGAAGATTTGCGCGAAGAAATGAATATTAAAGACAAACTATATGCCGTTCTTGGCCCTATATTCCCTTGGGCTTTCATGGCTCATACAGACTGGGAATCCCCCGGGGTGGTTTTGTTTACATCCGGCACTGAAGGAGACCCCAAGGGAGTGGTGCTCTCACATGCCAATGTAGTAGGGAATGTTGAGCAAATTCGGGCGCACATTGAATTGCGCACCAGCGACATTGTATTTAATCCATTGCCGACATTTCATTGCTTTGGTTTAACAGGTGGGGCATTGTTGCCATTATTTTCCGGTATGAAAGCCGCACTTTATCCATCTCCATTGCATACAAAAACCATACCTGAACGAATTCGTTCTACGGGAGCAACTATTTTATTTGCTACCGATACATTTATCTCCAGATACGCCAGAGCCGGCAACCAAGGTGATATGGACAGCATACGATTTGCGGTTTGTGGTGCAGAAAGGGTTCGTGACGAAACCAGATCAATGATCAAGAAAAAATACAAGTTTCCTATTCTTGAGGGCTATGGAGTTACCGAGACTTCACCGGTAATTGCCGTTAAT
>JAESTZ010000113.1 GCA_016763315.1 Robiginitomaculum sp. | reverse complement strand
GATGATATTTATGTGACGGATGCCTACCACTCCCTATCCATTGAAGGCTACCGAGTTAATGCTGAACTTATCGAACGGGTACGCTCTGGGGATTGGAATCCAGATACAATAAAAGCTGATAAAGGGCACAAAGACACACTTGCGGCGCGAGGTTATTGGCTTGCTTTTCAGGAAGTTCGAACAAGTGTAAAAAAATGTTTAGAAGGGCAAAATGCTGGCCAAGTTGCAGAGCACGACCATGCGGCGTGGTATAGGGAATTATTTGCACCTAGCGCAACAGCAGGTATATTAAAACTAGCTGATTTAGCAGGCTATAGAAATATGCCAGTTTTCATCCGCCGTTCAATGCATGTCCCACCACCCGCCGAATCTGTTCGAGATGCCATGCCTGTTTTGTTTGAATTGCTGGAAGCTGAAACCGATGCTTCTGTTCGCATCGTGCTGGGTCATTTCATTTTTGTCTATATTCATCCATACATAGATGGTAACGGCAGAACCGCTCGTTTTCTAATGAACGTCATGATGGCATCTGGTGGATATCCGTGGACGGTTATACCCGTTGAACGGCGGGACGAATATATGTCAGCATTAGAGGCCGCCAGCGTTGATCAAAACATCATTCCGTTCACCAATTTCATTGCCAGCATTATGGTTGTAAAAATAGAATAGGTTCAAGGCTGCTGGGAATGGAGAACAGAGTATTCTGGGCGTAATTTGGCGCGGGCTGGGTATTGATAATTGCCTGCGGATGGTCAGGAGCCTTCGCATAGAAAACGGAGCAAGCTAACCAATGAGACATCACTCAAATTCCCTGCACATATCAACCTTCTAAAATTTATAGCACTTAACCACCTGAATTTCTCAAATCTATAAGGGCTTTATTCAAACTTTTTCACAATACGGCTTTGTAGCGACAAGGGCGGGCATTCCCTAGCCCTGCTCCACTTTGTTACGCCCTAAGAGGGTGTCGCCTTACCATTTCATGAACTGCGTTTTCTTCAAGAAAGACCTGAACAGCTTGGGTCAAAATGAAGGAGGCAAAATGCAAATATCTATTTCTACAGAAGAATTGATGCTATATTCAGAACAAGAATTGTTCGCTATGTATCATCAGTTAAAGAACGAGCTTGCGACAACATACCCAGACAGCAAAGATGCAAAAACCATCTTAGCAACACTGGCAAATATTACCCGTGTAATCCGTTACAATAGAATTGTTCGGCCAAAACCACCTTGCTTTTAATTACCAAAATTATACAGGCCTAAAAGGCTTGTATAATGTAATTCGTACCATCAATTTCGATGCTGGAAATATCACCACCAAGAACCATATCACGGGCCAATTTTTCAGTGTCAAAATAGAAACGTAAGTTTTCAGGGATTTGCTCTAACAGACCTGTATCTTCGATATAGCTTTCAGCATATTCAAGTGCAGTACCCTCAAACAAGCTAACGTCACCTAGACGGTCAAGAATGTCATCGATTGCATAGCCTAAATCTTCAGATAGATATATTGCTTTAATAGCTTCATCTGTTTCAAGTTCTTCAAAATCAGAAAACCATTTGTCAAGATTGGCTTGGTTTACGCCTAGAGAACCAAATAAACGATAATTATCTCCATCAATAAATTGGATTTCATATTCCTCAACGGGTTCGCCGTATTCGTTACGGTGTTTGATTGATCTTTCTTGGTATTCAGCAAGTGTATTGAAATAGAAACCTGATACTGAAATATCGTATGGTGTTGCATGGTAAATGTTTGTCATTGTTTTCTCCTTGTTTTGAACAAGAAGTGAGCACTGGCTGTTAGGGAGAGGATGCAACTGTCTTCACGGAAAGCGCAGCGTCTCTAGGAGCGGAAGATCAGTTGTGAACTCGACAGCAGCCAATAAAAGGGCGCAAATTCAAAACAAGAGGGAAACAACGTCAATTAACCGCTTACGACTCATAACGATTATACACTCAACTTTTATACTCAGCACACTGAAAACATGTAAGTCCGTTTCGACGCCACATATCAACGACTGATTGCCTGTCATCCACTACAAAGGCGATTTCTTTACCTTCTGCTAATAGGGTATTGAGAATCTCTTCTTTGACAATATGATCAGCTCGATTGTCATTCTTAGAACGCAAAATCAAGCGGTCAAAAGGAATTGCATTCCATATGAACCATTGCTCAGTCATTGCGCGATAGTTTTCTGGGCGTCCCGATAGTATAATACAGTCATATTCATCTGATGCCCATAGCAACAGATAAAGGTTAACTACAGCCGTGTTAGGAGTGTCATCACCCATAGCGGCAAAAAAACTTTTCCAGTCATGTGGATCGTTTTGAAGAATTGACCTGCGATGTTCAATATTAACTAACGTGCCATCAATATCAAAAAGCACAACCTTCATATTTTTTCACATATATCATCTATGTTTTTTAACTGGTGGCATAACATTTCGCGAATGTGTTTACACGTTTCAGGTGACTGTTCAAAACCTAAATCTTCACTTGTCGTATGGGCGAAGGTATTTCGAATGCCAATCATTGAATCGTCTCCATTGATCCCATCGCTTAAAACATCTCCATTAGTCTTAAATTTTTCAATGTATCTAAATAGGGCGCGTAAGAGGCTTCCTTTTCTAAAAGTGCTAATATCCCTTGAATCCGATGAAACTAGAGTTTGAATTTCATCAATATCCATACGGTTTACTCTTTTATAAATTTGATCCGCATCTTTTTTGTCTTTCGCTAAAAACCTTTTGAACTCCGTAACAATTTTATTTTTATTTTCCTTGGGGATTTGCTTCCAAAGGCCCTCATTTTTGCTTATTTCAATTATTTTAGCATCAAACTCACTGACTCTGTCCATCAACAAACCTCGGACACGGTTTACCTTATGCTCCTCATTGTGCATTTCTTTAAAAATTCCAAAAGCCAGAGCAGATAAATTATCTCTCCCAGATATAAAAATGCTCTTCCCATTAAGACCCGCCGATAACGCTGCCGCCGTAAGCTCCTGCACAGCCACATCATCACCACTTGGCTCTCCTTCCGAATAAAAGATTATTGGTCGATACATTGAGTGAGATTCTCGGATTACCGAAATAACATCATCGCCTGTCACTCCCCCAGTCATGTGAAGATCAACAAGTATTAACTCAAATGATGTTTTAGCAAAATGCGTTTCAATTTCTTCCATTATACGAAGCCTAAAGTCATCATCCTCCTCACGAGCACCTATTGACACTTCTACATCATGAAACTCGACATTGATTCCCACATTATCATTAAACTCAGTAATATCAGACTTAGTCTCGACCAAAGAAGATATGATATTGTCTATGCATAGAATGTTGTATTGTAACTTCATTTCGACCACTGAACCCTTAATGTGCACCCTTTTTCTTTATTATTGAAAATTGATACTTTGCCATCTAATTTCTCGGTAATTTGTTTAATGTGGCTCAGTCCTATTCCTGCACCATTGGTGGTTGTGATCCCAGCTTCAAACAAATGTTCTACGTCATATTTAGCGTTCAAGCCTCGACCATCATCGCTAAAATCTAAATAATAGGAGGCCGCATCCTGGTGGGCTTTTACAATTAATTTTTTAGCATTAGCTTTCTTGGAATTTTCCAAAACATTATCTAATAACATGGCCTGCTCTAACGGACTGAAATTAAGAATAAGCTTAATATCGGAAGCATTCTCATACTGTACACGAACTTCCCAAGTAACCCCGACATTCATTATTTCATTAATATATTCTTCAATACCGACAAAGTAGTCAGTCTTGTGCATATCACTCATCATATCAAATCCAGATTTTGTTATGATTTTGGTGAGTTTACGGATTTTCTCTACCTGAAAAAACGAGGACCTAATTTTTTCAATTAAGCTTTCAACCAATATGTCATTATTTTCATTATAATTTTGAAGAATTTTTCTTAAATCTCTATAAACTTCCTTACTCAAATGGCCTATGTGATGTGTCATCTCCCTATAACGAACAGAATCAGGTTTTAAGTGAGACTCTGCATACATACGTTTTTTAGTTTCAACAACCACTTGCCGTTTATAGGCTTTATTAGTTTTTTCTTTTTGAACTACTATCGCATCTTGCCGTACAACATATTTTTTTATGTCCCGCTTCTCAGCTGGCGTGAGTTCATAAACTGATTTACCTTTGACACGTTCAGTTAGGTCATGAACAAATTCATCATACTCAGCTATTTTTTGGCTGGCTATTTCAGAAATTTTACGCTCATTAACGTAAATGTTTTTAAGTAAAGTTTTTCTTTTTTGAGAAGAAATAAATGAATCAAGAGCTGCTAAAATTTCATCTCGTGAATAATTACCAGATTTAGGGTTTACTCGATCCCAATCGATTCCCTCGACAACAAATTTTTCTAATACTCGAATTAGATTTGGAGTAAATGCCAATGCTCCTTTAGGGTCTTCAGTTTCAGAAAGGTCTGCAAGTTGTTTGAAAGCTAAATTGTTCTCCATGCCCTCCCTGCTAGAAACGGGTGAGAATTTTCTACGATTATCATTAATTTCTACTATTCCGAATAGTTCCCGCGTTCCCAAGTTTCGCATTGTTCCTTGGGCTTTTCTTTGATTTAATTGCAACCAGTCGTCTTTTGGATCACCATATGGCATCACCCTAAACCCATTAAAAAACAGCATTACAGAGCCATATTCAAATGATTTATAACCAGTGATACTTTTAAATGATATCTTACTTGGTGGATTCAAATAATGAATATGTGCTTTAATATTCCGCAGTTCTGAATATGAGTTATCTTCCTCATAACTCAAAATAATAGTTCCGTAATGCCTTAACTCTGTTTTAATTAATTTTCCGTCTTCTGATATTGAAGCACGCACAGATATAGATTTATCATCAAGTTTTGTCGCAAGTTTGTTTTGAATAGGCCCATTATAAATTAATTTGCCTTTCTTATTTGTGATGTCGTCGGATCGAAGATAAACTTTAAAAGTTTCATTTGGGTCAATAATAAATCGTTCCAATTCTTTCTTTAATTTTGGGAGTTCACTCCTCCCCCAACTCTCTCTTAAATTCCTGATGACAAGGCACGTTCCTGAAGAAAACTTCTCTAATTTTGTTTTTTTTGTAAACTCTGCATCGCTGATGATTGCAGGGAACAACTCTATAGATGAAATTTCCTTTTCAATGTCATCTACTTCGAAGTCAGTCCAATTTACTGCTAGGTGAATTAGATCGCCATTTTTTTTCTTGGTATATAAATCTAGTGTTTTGCCCAGGCGGTCACATGAAAAACGACCAATGCCTTTATCACCTGCAAAGCTAGCGGTAGAATTTTTTCTTTTTTCTGAATAAGCAATATTGAGCCATTTATGGATCACATCATCAAAGCTCATTCCATTGCCAAAATCTTGGACTACGAGTTTAGAAGAACTATCTATATTATCAGCAGCACTGAAATGAATATTGACACTCTTAGAATTCGCATCTCTGGCATTTTTTATTAACTCGATAATCGCAATATTACTATTATTGATTAATCCTTGACCGATTATGTCCTTGAGTCTGACATTCGCTTTAAATGAATATTTTGGCACGGTCATCCTATTTACCAATACTCAAAATTAAAGTTCCTAATGCTTCTGCCATTAATGGCGGGACAGCATTGCCAACTTGCGTATATCTGGGGCACTCTTCTTTTCGTCTTGCGCCACCTGTTGTATATTTTCCTTGAAAATCGAACCAATCAGGGAACGATTGTAAGCGCGCATTCTCGCGTACAGTTAAAATTCGTGGCTCACTATAATGAAGCAAGTCATCGGGTAATGTTGTAACAGTTTTTGCTATTTGGTTAGGGTGAAGCGGGGTAAAACATTGCTTCTTCATATTAAACCTCTCTCTATCTTCCTTAGATAATGCCCTCCCCTTAGGGCAAGTTTTTAAAACCTTAATAAATTTTATTTTAGTAGCCTCTCTATGGTTTGCCATTCGCAAGCTATTTGGTTTTTGAGTATCTGTCACATCTTGGCGCATCAAGGTTTGAAAAGATGTCATTTTCTTTGGTTGGCGGTAATTAATTTGTTTGAACCCGTTTGTGTCTACGCTGTCAATCAATTTACGTTTGCCAACCTCCAAGTCTGATATAGCCTCCTTAACAGTGATTTCATGGCCATTAAGTTTTTTTGTATCTCTAAAATTTTGACTATAAGAATTTAAATCCGCAAATGGATTTTGTAGATTTTCATTACTAAATCCGACCGCACCGCAATCATGATAAATCTCGCGCGGGGCTGAGGAACGCCAAAATCAGAAGCGTCTAGCATTGAGCTGAAAACATGATAACCGCCCCAGCGCAGATTGCGTAAAATCTCTTTAACAACTTCAGAATAAGGTGGTTTTTTCGCCCCTTTAAAGGCCGTTTAAAACCCCTTTACATTTTCCAAAAGTAAATATTTAGGTCGAATAATGTTGACCAACTCTATATATTCTTCTGTAAGTTTATTTCTGGGGTCTGAAGGGTTTCGCCTACCAGCAAATGAAAAACCCTGACAAGGAGGCCCGCCAGCGATCAAATCAATCTTCCCTTGTAGGCATTGCAATTCAGATGAGTAGTCGTTCAAAAGCTCTGATGTAGTAACCTCTTTACACGGCAACCATTTAGGCCAATCAAAGCCACGTTGTTTTCCATCGATTAAATTATGTTTGAGCGTGGTAAAGGCATCAGGTGTTTTTTCTATTGCAAAGACACCCTTCCAACCAGATTTGATCAACCCAAGCGAAAGCCCGCCACATCCAGCAAATAAATCTATAAAATTTTTGGTACCCATAACTAAATGCTACCCTGTCGTATGTTTTAAATCCATAGTAAAAAAACTATAACAATATTTCCTTCATTTTACCAGGGTAACTTTAGAGCGGGATTAATCATGGTGTGTTTCGGGTTAAGATCATTCTTCAGGCTCTGCTCTATGGGGTCTAGGGGAGAGACGACATCTCCCTTAGTCGTAATCCAACTGCGATGAGGTTGGCGTGTATCCAATCCGCGTAGGGTTGGCCTCAATGGCATTGTCTCAAAGAATTTGTCCCAATGAAGTTGTCTCAAGGAACTTGTCATGGGGTTTTCAGGGGAGCGCGAAGGCTCCCTTGAATGGTGATACAACGGCCAAGCGTTGTCATGGTGTTGTGAGTGCCTATATGGCCTGAACATCACCATTAGCAGGGGGTATCCAACAGGGGGGGGGCGTCTAAGCCCTCCCTTTGGCAAGAAGTGTGGTACTACCACACACATCTTGCGCTCAATTTAATACTATAATTGCGTCTCTGCTTGCTTCTTTATCTCCGATAAAAGACGGCGCTCAATATCCGCATCAAGTTCGCCTTCATTATAGAATTCGCTCCTCGCTTTATCTGCTGGCACACGTTTAGCGTAGAGGGTGGTTCCTAGCTGTTGCCATGTGCTGTATATGACAAGATATATTCCATAAAATGCCTCTAGCTGCTCTACCCCATTTGGATAAGGCGCAAACCCATGCAAGGTGCCGAATTTGAGCAACTCATTATTATTTCCCCGTCCTACCATCACAACATTCATATTAAAAGGCACCACAAAGCCAGTATCAGATTGATTGACTTTTGTATTAGATACAGGATCAAAATACTCTTGTTCATCTGTATATATCAGTGCGTTACCGTGGCGCTCAAATTTTAAGATTGAGCGAATGTACGTTTTTGATTCAATCGACGACCACGCCTTTCTATAAACATGGAAAGTGCCGACTAAGCTATCTAAAACCTCATCATCGTACATCCCTTTTCGTGCGCCAAAATTATCCAAAAAATGGCTAATTAAAGGCGAAAGCTTATGGGTTGTATCCGTGAGCATGGAATCTATCAATAAAGGGGTTTCAAATTCCTTGCTCTGTAGAAGGAAGTTAAACATGAGGCCAGCAGAGCTGTGTTTCATTTTAGCTGTTTCCGCATCATATTTTTCTCTATAACGCTGAATTGTAGCTCGTGACACGCTCGCACCTGCATCCCTTTGAAACCCTCTAATTTTTCCATTGCGCCGCGCCTTTGTTATTGCGTGTTCTAATTGTTCATCGCTAACGCCTTTTTTATGCAGCAACTTTAAAGCGCTTATCAAAGCTCTTTTTTGCTCTAAATCCCCATTATAATGCATCACTATTTCCTTGCTCAAACATGCTCACTTCATCTCATTTTGAGTAGCCATAAACAAGACAGAACAAGGGTTTCAAGGATATAGTGATCTTGAAACTGCAACAAAATGAAGAAAAAGGTAAAAACTCTTGATCCTATATTTGCTATATATTTCAATATGTTCGAGAATTTACACCAATTATTTTGTGCAGTGCAGCATAGAAAGTGGGAAATATACACCTAAAAACATGGTAAAATAGAGTAATAGCAAGGGTTACAAGGCATATGAAAGATAAAGACAAAATATTGATTGAAGGTGAAATGAGGAACGCATTTAGCTGCTCCGCCTCATTGCTTGATGCCAATATTGACGCTCTTATCAGACACCTTGCCCGCATTGCTGCCGAAAATGATTATAAAAAGCTTCAAAAGACAGGCAAGATTCCCTATAGTTCCTTAAAACAAAAGGTGAACAATTATGAATAGGGTTGCCATATATGCAAGATACTCATCAGATTTGCAGACAGATAAGTCAATAGAAGACCAAATCCGTACATGTATGGATCGCGCCGAATCCGAAGGTTGGAGCGTCACGAAGGTCTATTCTGATCATGCAATTTCAGGAGCAAGTTTATTGCGCCCAGACATTCAGCACTTGTTACAAGCTCTCCAAAACAACGAATTTGATATTGTCCTAACCGAAGCTCTTGACCGCTTGAGCAGGGATCAAGAAGATATTGCCCATATCTATAAACGGGTTAAATATGCAGATTGCCGTTTAATCACCCTTTCCGAAGGTGAAGTTGACGAATTACACATTGGCCTTAAAGGTACAATGAACCAGCTTTTCCTAAAAGACCTCGCTCGTAAAACTCATCGCGGACTGCAAGGTCGTGCGCTCGCAGGTAAGAATGCAGGCGGAAAAGCTTATGGCTATGATGTGGTTCATAAAATGGGTGCAGATGGCGAGCCAATTCGCGGTGGCCGTAAAATCAACAAACAGCATGTTGCTGTTATTATTCGTATCATGGAAGACTACGCTAAAGGCAAGTCGCCAAGAAAAATTGCGTTTGAGCTTAATAAAGAAAAAATCCCTAGCCCTACAAATAAGGGCTGGTCGCAAAGTACGATTAACGGCAACCGCAAACGTGGCAATGGTATTCTGAACAATGAACTATACATTGGAAAACTTATTTGGAACCGCATGCGCTTTGTAAAAGACCCTGATACGGGCAAGCGTACTTCAAGGCCAAATGATCCTGAAAACATTGTCAC
This sequence comes from Robiginitomaculum sp., assembly GCA_016763315.1. GTDB lineage: Bacteria > Pseudomonadota > Alphaproteobacteria > Caulobacterales > Maricaulaceae > Robiginitomaculum_B. The sequence continues at coordinate 237 of JAESTZ010000113.1, read as the reverse complement.
TGTAGATGTCCCCGAAATGCGCATTGTGCCACAAGAACTTTGGGACAAAGTAAAAGCTAAGCAATCAAGTCTTGATCGGTTACCAAATTTTTTTGCAAAGCAACGTCCGCCTAAACTATTTTCTTTTCTTCTTAAATGTGGGGAATGCGGCGGTGGCTACTCAAAAATTTCTAAAACCCATTACGGCTGTTCAACATCGCGCAATAAAGGCACATGTAGCAACCGCTTGGGTATAAT
>JAESTZ010000112.1 GCA_016763315.1 Robiginitomaculum sp. | reverse complement strand
GTTACCTGAGTTCCGGTCAGCCTTCTCATCTGTTTAATGAGCCACGGAGAACCGGTTTTTCCAGCATACGCTGTAACCAGTTTGGAAAGCCAAATACTAAAATGCGCTCTTAATTTTTCCATCGGTTGCGAATATACCGACTTACGATCGACCTCGCAGTTCTCGGTCTCTCACTTTTTATCCATGTTTTTGGTGTAATGGACAAAAAGGAGTCTGTTTTTGAGTGCTTTCTTTCAAGTGGACAAAAAGGAGTCTGTTTTTTTTGGTTGTTTTTCACAAGATTCATGGGTTGAATCTATCTTTGAAAAACCGCACTGAACGGAGATAGGCTCTGCTGGGGAGCAACCCATTTAGGGACAGTTGCGGTGGCTGACGAAAATGTCGGATCGAGGAGGCTGCTTTAGTGGTCTCCTCTATATTTTCTGAAGCCTTCATGCCTTAAAAAACCCATCAATGAATTTCTTTTTTCTTTCGATGGACAGTCCATTGTGATTTCTCAACTTGTTCTTCAGGTTTGAAAAATGGCCGTCTATCGCGTTGGTCGTATTCGGCATGTTGAGCTCAATGTAATCGTACCAAGTGAAAAGCCATTTCATGTTGGTTCTCAGGCTTCGATAAGCACTTCTCAACCGTTTGTGGGTATAGTGACTTTTCCCCGTTTCGGGGTTCAGGGTCTTTTCTTTCAGAAAGGCTTCCCACTTGGTGTGCCAGTCATTCAACGCGCCTTCAAATGACTCTCTGTCCGTGTTTTTCATAAGAGCCACTATTCCTTTAAGCTCAATGGCGGCAGGGAGTTTGGGGTTTTTAGTAATGTATCTTCTCACTATCGCCACCTGATGGAACTGGCACATCTGGACGGGTATGCTACCGAAGGATCCTATCAGTCCTTTACGGCCATCACAGACAATCGCAATAACCGTGAACCCAGTTCTCTCCAGCTCTTTTATGCCTTCGATATAAAGTGCATTGGTCTCGTTTTTCACATAGTACTTCAAAAGGTTTTCCTTGGTAAGTGAATCCTTGAAAAGCATCACTCCAAAATTCCGACCCCAGTAGGTCGTGTCCATCAGGATAATGACCTTACGAGGACTCTTTTTTGGTATGGTGACCACCACAGAATCGATCTTCCGTTGTATTGTCCGAGAAGAACAATTATACTTTTCTGCCAGCTGAATATAGGTCTGTTTTCCATCCGAATATTCCTTCCAGACCAACTTCGAATCAATCCTTTCGCCACCTAAAAACTGACGTTTACAAGCATGGCATTTATACCTCTGTTTGCCATTTCTGAATCCTACTTTTTTGGTGATAGAACTACAACAGTGTAAGCACTTTTTTTACTCATGACCTTAAATTTGAATCAACGCCAATGGTAGCAACAATCACAGAAGGTTCGAGACTCCTTTTTGTCTATTAGGCCTCAAATTAGGTTATCAGGTAGTTCAGGGCTTTTTGTAGCGCATGCTCAGCGTCATATTGAAAACCGCAACGGGTTCGTCCTCATATTTTGAAGGAACGGTTGCAATTACTTCCAACGGAATATTCTTCCGCTCGCCATCTTCAATGGTCTGATGGAATGCTTCGGCAACTTTTCTGCTATCAGAACAGGTAAAATGTGCATCGCCATCGGCACGCTTCAAAAATTTCACGCTCAAATCCTTGAAAACAACCGAGACATTCTTCTTGGTAATGTCGATAAGGTCAAAGGCTATCCACGCACAGGTTACATCTGCACCAACTGCCAATGCGCCAAAATAAATGCTTCCCAAATGGTTCTTTGTATTCGTATTAAGCGGCACGCGAACAACCGTTTTGTCTTCTGTGTATTCTATAAGCTCGGCACCTACAAAGCCGAGCATTTTAATAAAATTAAGGCCAACCTGTTCAAATTTCAGGTTGGCCTCTTTAATTGGAGTTAACATATAGTTTACTTTTTCAGGTCTTCTGCGTCAATTCTATATTTATGTACCCACGCATCCGGCACACCTGTTTTTCGGGTTTTGCGCATTTCTTTCAGCGAAGGTTTGAGGCTATCAAACTTGGTAGAGTAGATGTAGAACCATTTACGCTCTTCGTTGTAAACGATAATGGCATCACGCTTTTTCTTCTTCCAAATTTCAACGGCTTTCCAAGCGTTCTCCACTTTTCTGAAAGATTCTATCACCACGTAATAACCGCTTTCAAGATTCTCCTTACGTATTTCGATTTCGCCATCTTCTCCTCGGTAAGGCGTTACTTTTTGCAGCATCCCCTTCAGCATATTGGTGTCAATCATTCTGCTGTTGACATCAGCAATCTCGTCATTCAACTTCGCAATTTCCTTCTCTAATCGCTGGAGGTCTTCATCCTGCTTAATCTGAGATTCCTTGAAACCGTCCACATCTTCTTTAATTCCACCAACTTCGGTTTCCAACGAATCCATTTTAGAACCGAGTTCATTCTCCAGCGAATCCATTTTTTCATAAAGCAATTCATTGTCTTGCTTTATCTGATCCATGTCGTCCTCCAGTTTTTTGAATTTCTTTTTGAATCCATCCAAATGGAATCCAATCATTATCTCATTGGACCAAGGTGCTCCTGGGTTTCCATCAATTCCATTCAACGTGAAATCGTAGGCATAACCGAAAATGAACTTATCCGCAACCTTGAAGCCAATACCTGCAACAGGCCCCGTTTCCGCTCTCCACGTAAAAGATGCCCAAACCAAATCCTTGTAACCGAACTTAACAGTTGCATCGTAAGACAGATTGGTCTTGTACGGTAACCAACGCACCAAGGCAGAAGGTCCGATCAACCACTTGTCTTTTATCCAAAAATCGTAGCCTGCATAAAATCGGAAATGCCGCGAAAGGTCGTAGCTGAATTCCTTTTCCTTCTTTCTTATTTCTCCCACGCTTTCTATAACCTGTGGTGCTGCAACGCCAATTTCGAGAAGGCCTTTCCAACTATAACGCACACCTGCATCCATATCAAACACGGTGCTGCTTATGTTGCCATTGGCAAGCAATATGTCTGTTGGATCTTCTACAATTGCATCCGATAGGTTCAATTGTGTACTGTTTATTCCAACGCCCAAGCCTAACGTAAGTTGATGGTCGGAGGCCAGTTTAATGTCATGCGCATAAACCAATTTTGCATTTACGGTAGAAACAAAACTTGTTTTGTCGTAGATAATATTGGTTCCGATATTGGTGTTCTTACCAAGCGGTGTGTGAAGACTGAGGATACCTGTTGTAGGTGAT
>JAESTZ010000111.1 GCA_016763315.1 Robiginitomaculum sp. | reverse complement strand
TAATGTTTGACAGTTCCCTCAAAACACAGCTTGAGGGGCTGAAACTCGCGATGAAAGAAAGTTGAGATCCATGGATATTCGGGCAGCGGAAATTTCCGCAATCTTGAAGAAGCAAATCAAAGGTTATGGCGCCAAAGCGGAAATTTCCGATGTTGGCCAGGTTCTTTCCGTTGGTGATGGTATCGCCAGGGTATATGGCCTTGATGAGGTTAAGGCCGGTGAAATGGTCGAATTCCCCGGTGGCATTAAGGGCATGGCTCTTAATCTGGAGCGCGACAATGTCGGCGTGGTTATCTTTGGTGAAGATCGCGGCATTAAAGAGGGCGACACAGTCAAGCGCCTTGGTGAAATTGTTGACGTTCCTGCTGGACGGGCTTTGCTTGGCCGGGTTGTTGATGCTTTGGGTAATCCGATTGATGCCAAGGGTGCGATTAAAACTAAAGACCGGCGTCGGGTTGATGTAAAAGCACCTGGTATTATTCCACGTAAATCGGTTCATGAACCAATGTCGACTGGGATTAAGGCTATTGATGCTCTGATTCCTGTTGGTCGTGGCCAGCGCGAATTGATCATTGGCGATCGTCAAACCGGTAAAACAGCGATTGCGATTGATACGATTATCAATCAGAAGAAAATCAATGAAGGCAATGACGAAAGCCAAAAGCTGTATTGTGTTTATGTGGCGATTGGTCAAAAGCGTTCAACTGTTGCCCAGATTGTAAAAACACTCGAAGAAAACGGGGCGATGGATTACACTATCGTGGTTTCTTCTACTGCATCAGAGCCGGCTCCGATGCAGTATCTAGCACCGTTTTCTGGTTGTGCTATGGCCGAATGGTTCCGTGACCAAGGCATGCACGCACTTATCGTTTATGATGATTTGTCAAAACAAGCGGTGGCTTATCGTCAAATGTCATTACTTCTTCGTCGTCCTCCGGGTCGTGAAGCTTATCCTGGTGATGTGTTTTATCTTCACTCACGTTTGCTTGAGCGTTCAGCCAAGCTAAATGAAGCAAACGGCTCTGGTTCAATGACTGCTTTGCCGATCATTGAAACCCAAGCCAATGACGTATCTGCCTATATTCCAACCAATGTGATATCGATCACTGATGGCCAAATATTCCTTGAGACCGACTTGTTCTATCAAGGTATCCGTCCGGCGTTAAATGTTGGCCTATCGGTTAGTCGTGTGGGTTCTTCTGCACAAACCAAGGCAATGAAAAAAGTTGCTGGTCCAGTTAAAGGTGAATTGGCGCAATATCGTGAAATGGCTGCCTTTGCCAAATTTGGTTCTGATTTAGATGCCTCTACCCAAGCCATGTTGGCTCGTGGCGAGCGTTTGACCGAATTGTTAAAACAGCCACAATTCTCGCCATTGTCTTTGGCAGAACAGGTTTGTTCGATTTATGCCGGAACCCGTGGATATTTAGATAAAATTCCTGTTGCGGACGTTGGTCGTTTCGAGGCTGAGTTGCTTCGTACCATGTACGCTGACCATGCTGACGTTATGAAAGACATCACCAGTACTCGTGAACTTAGTGCGGATATTGAAAAGCGTCTTAAATCCGCGCTTGATACTTTTACCGCTGCATTTGCTTAAAGACGATTGTAAGGACAACCTGTCATGGCCTCCCTTAAAGAGTTTCGTAATCGGATCGATAGCGTAAAATCAACGCAAAAGATCACCAAAGCCATGCAAATGGTGGCGGCGGCTAAATTGCGTCGGGCGCAAGAGGCTGTTGAAAGCGCCCGTCCTTATGCTGATCGTATGAATACGGTTGTAGCAAACTTATCTGGATCGATGGCTGATCAACCTGGCGCGCCGCAATTATTGGTTGGCACCGGTGAAACCAAAACCCATTTAGTAGTCGTTGCTAGTGCCGATCGCGGCCATTGTGGTGGCTTTAATGGCGCGATTGCCCGCAAAGCCAAATTGCTTATTTCCAAGCTAATTAGCGAAGGTAAGCAGGTAAAAATTCTTTGTGTCGGTGGTAAAGCTTACGAGCAGGTCAAGCGAATATATTCAAAGCAAATGCTTGATATGATTTCTTTGCGTGAATTCAAGGTTATTAACAGTGGGCATGCTGCCGTAATCTCTAGCAAAATATTAGAAATGTTTGAGGCAAATGAGTTTGATGTCTGCACTTTGGTTTATTCGCAGTTTAAAAACGTGATGAGCCAGGTTCCAACGGCTCAGACGTTGATACCGGCGATGGACGCGCTTGATAGTGATGTCGAATTAACAGGTCTCGGCGGGGCTTGTTATACTTATGAGCCAGACGAGGAAGAAATTTTACAAGTTTTATTGCCGCGAAACCTTACGACTCAAATTTTTCAGGCATTATTGGAGAATGTTGCCGGAGAAATGGGTGCTAAAATGACCGCTATGGACAATGCTACGCGCAATGCCGGCGAGATGATTGATAAACTTACTTTACAATATAACAGAAAACGCCAGAGCATGATCACGACTGAATTGATCGAGATCATTGCCGGTGCAGAAGCTATTTAGGAATAGGTGAAAAGATATGGCCACCACGAAAAAACCAGCAACCAAGAAAGCTGCCGCTAAAAAGGCTCCGGCAAAAAAAGTTGCTGCAAAAAAGACTGTAGCTAAAAAGGCTCCAGCCAAGAAAGCCGCAGCGAAAAAGCCTGTGGCTCTCAAAGCAACTGGTCGCATTGCCCAGATCATTGGCGCAGTTGTCGATGTGGAGTTTACCGGCACATTGCCAGATATTTTAAACGCGTTGGAAACCACCAATGAGGGTAAGACCCTTGTGCTAGAAGTTTCCCAGCATCTTGGTCAAAACACTGTTCGTTGTATTGCTATGGACGCGACCGAGGGTCTTGTCAGAGGTGCACCAGTTTCTGACCGTGGCGAACCGATCATGGTTCCAGTAGGCCCTGCTACTTTGGGACGGATTATGAATGTTATCGGTGAGCCGGTTGATGAAGCTGGTCCGATTGTTTCCAAGTTTCGTGGCTCCATTCACAAAGATGCGCCAGCGTTTGCTGACCAAAGTACCGAAGCAGAAATGCTGGTAACCGGTATTAAGGTTATCGATCTGCTTTGCCCTTACGCCAAGGGTGGTAAAATTGGCCTATTCGGTGGTGCCGGTGTTGGTAAAACCGTTCTTATTATGGAACTTATCAACAATATTGCCAAAGCTCACTCTGGATATTCAGTGTTTGCCGGTGTTGGCGAACGTACTCGTGAGGGTAATGACCTTTATTGGGAAATGATCGAAAGTAATGTAAACGTCGAAGGCGGCGGTGGCGAAAGCCGTTGTTCATTGGTTATGGCCAAATGAACGAGCCTCCAGGTGCTAGATCACGGGTTGCTTTGACCGGTTTGGCGCAGGCCGAATATTTCCGCGACGAAGAAGGCAAAGACGTTCTGTTCTTTGTTGATAATATTTTCCGCTTTACTCAAGCTGGTTCCGAAGTATCGGCGCTACTTGGCCGTATTCCATCTGCGGTGGGTTATCAGCCAACTTTGGCTACCGATATGGGTCAGCTACAAGAACGCATTACCTCTACACACAAAGGCTCGATCACTTCGGTACAGGCGATTTACGTGCCAGCCGATGATCTGACTGATCCCGCTCCTGCCGCTTCATTTGCTCACTTGGATGCAACCACAGTGCTTAACCGGGCAATTTCCGAAAAAGGTATTTATCCGGCGGTGGATCCACTGGATAGTACTTCACGGATTATGGAGCCAAGAGTTATTGGTGAGGAACATTACCAAACGGCTCGTGCGGTGCAGGAAATTCTGCAAAGCTATAAAGCGTTGCAAGACATTATTGCTATTTTGGGTATGGATGAATTGTCCGAAGAAGACAAATTGGTGGTAAGTCGTGCTCGTAAAGTTGAGCGCTTCTTGTCACAGCCGTTCCACGTGGCCGAAGTGTTTACCGGATCACCGGGCTGTCTGGTTGATATCAAAGATACTATCGCGGGCTTTAAAGGTTTGGTCGAAGGTGAATATGATCACCTACCGGAACAGGCTTTTTACATGGTTGGCAATATGGACGATGCGATCAAAAAGGCCGAACGTATGGCCGCAGAAGCTGCTTAAAGGAATTGGCTATTACCAATGACTGATAAATTACATTTCTCACTGGTATCACCGGAAAAAGAACTTTTTTCCGGTGGTGTTGATAGCGTCACTGTTCCCGGCTCCGAGGGTGATTTCGGAGTCTATCCACAGCACATGCCGGTGATGACGACTATTCGTCCGGGAGCCATTTCGGTAATGAATGACGAAGTTGAGCGCCGGATATATATCCGTGGCGGTTTTGCTGATGTAACTGCCGAGGGCTTAACGATTTTAGCCGAAGAAGCGGTTGAACTAGCTGATATTGATCCGGCTAAATTGGCGCAAGACATTACAGATGCCAAAGAAGACCTATCTGATGCCAAAGGTGATGATAAAAAAGCCAATGCTCAAGAAAAACTTGATTATTTGCAAGAAATCTCAAAAGCGATGAGTGGTTGATACTAACTAGTTATCGCTTGGAAATGAGTTTCAGACCTATTTTTAATTACGCTTAGCACGCCATTGTGGAAGTCTTCCAAGAACAAATTACCCCACCAGCGGTTATAGCTATTGATCGGTGTGGTGATTTTGTAAGTGGTGGTCAGGCGCAGCAAGGTGGTGTTTTGGTCAATTGCTATCAACTCATATTCGCCATTTGATAGATCAAGATAATTACTCTTTACATCAATGTGCGCTTCGACAGTCGCTGGGATTGAGTCTTGATCAAATTCAAAGTTCCATGACAGTTTGCTGTTTTCTTCCCAATTGGTAATGACTTCGCGAAAGTTTAGATTATTTGTCCAGCGCAGATGGCGAACAGCACCAATTCCAGATCCTTGCATTTTTGCATCTATCGGCATTGGAACCCTGACAAGGTTATGACTGATGCTCCAAACTCGCTCTTCGGGCTTTATTTCGGCAATAGATGTTGTGTGTTGCCAAACCAGTTCTTTGGGAGCGTTTATTGTAAAGTTTGTTGTGACAGAGATGGTTTCGCTCTCATTATTTAATAGTCCATCAATCGGCAACATTAGTAATGGAAGAATAAAGGCCACCGAACGTGCCACATGTTTGGTTTTATTCTCTGGCTGAAAGGGGCTTAAAGCTGTTCTTGTTAACCAGACCGAACCCATGCTGGCGGGAACAAAAAACGGTATAGCCATTATTATGCAAATAAAGCCTTCAGCAAAAAATATCACCGTTAATAAAACAGCAACCCCCATAACGGCGAAAGTGAAGCCAATACTTTTACCCAAGGAATGTTTCAGATAAGGATCAAAAAGCAAGGTGGTGAATGAACCGATGGCTGCCGGCAATAATATCAAGCCAGCAAAGAATGGGAAAATCATATCATTTCGCGACACCCATATTATTATATACATAAGCAAGGAGTAACCAATTGCTGCCACAAAGCTGCCTAATATTCTAAATTTACTGATTGCTCGCAAAACTTAAAAGCACCCCTATTCGGTGAATTATAGCTTACTTGCATCATTCGTTTGTCTCGCTAGAATATGAAAAACATGAAAGTAAGACCATGAAAGAACCAAGCATAACACAATCAAAACCAAAGAAGTCATTTGTGCAAAGACTTTTTACCTTTAGTCCCTCAGGCCTAGTCAAACTAATATTGGCCTGTATTGGAGTCGGGATTATTTTGGCTATTTTGAACATTGACCCTAGGCGGGTGTGGAGTGATTTTTTTGGAACGATTGCTGAGGCTTGGGCAAAAGGTTGGGAAATGGCCGATTGGGCTGTTGATTATTTATTATTGGGGGCAATTCTAGTGGTTCCGGTATTTATTATATTGCGAGTATTGAACGCTATTGGCAAGAAATCATGAAATGGCACAGCCTAACTCTTTTGTTTAGTTTTGGCTTTATGGTTAGCTCATGCAGTAGTAATGCAAGCTTTGATCGCAAAGAACCGCCAGCTGGCGGTACTAGAACGGAATTGGCTTTCCAAGTGGCAATCAGGCAGGCTGATCAAGGGTATTGTGCTTCGGCGATGCCGGTATTTGTTTGTCTGGCCTCGCAAGGCAATGGCTGGGAAGTGGCGGCGGCTCGAGCTGGAAAGTGCGCGCCATTAGCAGCAAAACTATGGCAAGAGCCAGATGAGGATGACGACCCTGATCATAATTTCAAATGGCAGGATAGTCCGCAGAGCATCTTAACCGAGGGCTTACGCCAATACCGGCGGGCAGCCAACGCCAATTGGCCACAAGCACAAGCTGCTTTAGCCGTGCAATTATATGAAACTGGTGGAAACTCTTATGCCGAAGCCCGGCACTGGATGGAGCGCTACGATGTTAATCCACGGCGTAAGATATATGGTGGCAACATTATTCCCATTTCTATGCGCAAATACCTCAGTAGCATACCAAAGACCGGCGATGGCGGCGTTATGTGGACACCAATACCGTTTGTGGCGGAAGATCTGCACAATCCTTCATGTAACGCCTTGATAGGTAAAGGTCAGGGTTCTCGCCGGCAGGGCACAGCAAAAATAGAAGAAGATGACGGTATAGAAAAAATAAAACCAAGACCAAAACGCGAAGACCATAGTGGCGAAGATGGTGGTCACTAATTATTCAGGGCTAGTAATAACTTTGGCAATTTGATCAATAGTTGCTTGTGCGGCCTCAACAGTTTTTGCTTCGGCCATAATTCGTATCAACGGCTCGGTTCCTGATGCCCGAACCAATACCCGTCCTGCTGTTCCAAGATTTTTTTCAACATCACTTATTACCGCCTTAACTGCTGCATTAGCCAATGGATCACCGCCATTGTGGCGTAAATTATGCAAAATTTGCGGATTAGCAGTAAAACATTGTAAATGCTGGCTTGCCGGACGGTTTGATTTAGCCAGAGAGATAAGTGGTAACAAGCCAGAAACTAGCCCGTCGCCGGAGGCAATTATAGTTGGCAGCAGGATATGACCTGATTGCTCGCCGCCTAAATTGGCGTTTAGCTCTTTCATTTTGGCGGCCACATGGCGATCGCCTACTGGGGTGCGAACAAGTAAAACGCCGATGCCTTGCAGATAGTTTTGCAAGCCCATATTAGACATAACGGTGGCAATTACTTGATCACCGCGCAAAACTCCTTGTTGTTTCCAGTCAGTGGCCAAACGAGCCAGTATTTGATCGCCATCAATTAGTTCCCCAGTTTCATCAACCAGCACCACCCGATCTGCATCACCATCAAATGCAATGCCGGCATCAGCTTCTGATGCAATTACCTGTTCGGCCAATGCTTGTGGATAGGTAGAGCCACAGTTTTGGTTGATATTATCGCCATTTGGACTGTTTGAAATGGCAATTACATCAGCGCCGGCCCTAACCAATAGCTCAGGGGCAAGTTTAGAAGCGGCGCCATTGGCGCAATCAACCACCAGCTTTAATCCGGCCAACGGCTTGTCTTTGATAAGCCCTTCTACCAATCGTATATAGGCTCCGGCAACGTTATCATCGGTGATGATATGTCCAATATCCTGTGGTTGGCTGCGGTTGATTTCTTGAGGGTTATTGATCAGGGTTTCTATCTTGCTTTGTTGCGCATCAGAGATTTTATTGCCACCGGTTGCAAACAATTTCACACCGTTATCTGTAGCTGGATTATGTGAAGCAGTGATCATCACGCCTAGATCAGCTTTTGTCTCTTGCACAGCTAGCCCAAGAGCCGCAGTTGGTAAAATCCCGCCGGTACTGCAATCAACACCGGTGCTGGCCAATCCTGCTGTTAATGCAGCTTGTAACATTTCGCCAGACCTGCGGCCATCAGTGGCGATGATTGCTTTGCCGCCGTCACCTAATACTTGCCCGGCTGCTTGGCCAATATGAAACACAGTTTGCGGATCCATTGGCAAGACGTTTGCCGTTCCTCGAACACCATCAGTGCCAAATTTAATTTTAGTCATTATTTATTCTCAAAAAAATCGTTTTATTATTTAAATACAAGTCTTATCCACTAACAGTTGCCACATGGCTATACCTGCATTAAATGCTGATCATAGAAGTAATACAAGGACAAGTCGGGTCAATGCAGAAAGTTAAAAAGGCAATATTACCAGTGGCTGGTCTGGGCACCAGGGTTTTGCCGGCAACCAAGGTAATCCCAAAAGAAATGTTGCCGGTGGTTGATCGTCCGGCAATTGAATATGTGGTTGATGAAGCCAGAGCCGCCGGCATCGAGCATATAGTTTTTGTTACCGGTAGAGGCAAAGGTGCAATCGAGGATCATTTTGATCAGGCTTATGAGCTAGAGGAAAATTTACAGCAAAAAGGCAAGCAACAAATACTGGACGAGTTACAGCGCAATTTGCCCAAAGCCGGATCAACCAGTTTTGTCCGCCAACAAGCACCATTAGGTCTTGGCCATGCGGTTTGGTGCGCTAGAGATATTATCGGTGATGAGCCGTTTGCGGTTTTACTTCCAGACGTTTTGATCAAAGCCAAGACTAGCTGCTTGGCGCAAATGGTTGAAGTTTACGATAAAACCGGTGGCAATATTATCGCTGTTGATGAGATTCCGGCCGAAGACGTAAACAAATACGGAATTATTGATCCGGTTTCTCAAGATGGTGATATTTACAAGATGAGAGCCATGATCGAAAAGCCGGATATTGGTTCGGCTCCGTCTAATTTGAAAATCACCGGTCGCTATATATTGCAGCCGGAAATTTTTGGTCTGTTGGAAAATCAGGCAACCGGAGCCGGCGGGGAAATTCAATTAACCGACGCTATGGCCACAATGATGCAAGATCAGGAATTTTATGCTTTGAAATACCAAGGTGTGGATTTTGATTGCGGAAACAAGTTGGGTTATTTGCGAGCCATTGCCCATTTTGCTCTAAGCAATTCAGAATTAGGCAATGAAGCGCGCAAAGTTTTTGAAGATGCGTTACAAGAAAACCAGTAAGCGAAAGGCAAGATAACAATGCGGGTATTGATTTTAGGCGGTGACGGATTTTGCGGTTGGCCAAGTGCTTTGCACCTTTCAGCCAGAGGCCATGATGTAACCATTGTTGATAATTTATCACGACGAAATATTGATAATGAATTAGAGGTTTCCTCATTAACTCCGATCCGGCCAATGAGTGAGCGCATTGCCGCATGGAAAGAAGTTTCCGGTCATGATATTTCGTTCGTTAGGCTTGATGTGGCGGCAGAATATGGCGCTTTATTGGCTTTGCTAAATGAATTAAAGCCGGACAGCATTGTGCATTTTGCCGAACAACGCGCCGCACCATATTCGATGAAGTCTGCTTGGCATAAACGCTATACGGTCGATAATAATCTTAACGCCACCAATAATGTTCTGGCGGCGATTGTTGAAAGCGGTGTTAATTCGCATTTGGTGCATCTGGGTACTATGGGGGTTTATGGTTATGGCACGGCTGGCGCTAAAATCCCCGAGGGTTACCTTACTGTAAAAATAGAAAATGAAGCCGGTGATCTGATTGAAACCGAGATTTTATATCCGGCTAATCCTGGCTCTATCTACCATATGACCAAAACTCAGGATCAGTTGTTTTTCGCATTTTACAATAAGAATGATAAAATACGGATTACCGACCTGCACCAAGGAATTGTCTGGGGAACCCAAACTGAAGAAACCAGAAAAGACGAGCGATTGATCAACCGGTTTGATTATGATGGCGATTTTGGCACGGTGTTAAACCGGTTTTTGATGCAGGCGGCGGTCGGGTATCCATTAACGGTTCATGGCACTGGCGGCCAGACCCGGGCGTTTATCCATATTCAGGACACGGTAAGATGTATTGAGCTGGCCGTGGAAAACCCGCCACAAATTGGCGAACGAGTTTGTATTTATAATCAGATGACGGAAACCCATCGGGTGCGTGATTTGGCTAAAATCATTGCCGATAAAACCGGAGCAGAAATTGCCTATGTTGAAAACCCGCGCAATGAAGATGCAGAAAACGAACTTCGGGTTGAAAACAGCCGTTTGCTGGGTTTAGGGCTAGAGCCGATAACTTTGGAACAAGGCTTATTGGATGAGGTTACGCAAATAGCTGCCAAGTATTCTTCACGTTGTGATGTTACAAAAATTCCCTGTATTTCTTATTGGAGTAAGCAAGAAAAATAGCGGTGTTTTCTGGTAAGTGTGCCAAATAGCAAAACCATACTTGTTTGATTTAAAATACACTCAAAACACTTGAAAATCCAAGATTTGTATAATTTAACTTAGCTATCCATACACTTATCTGAAAACCGGTAACCATTTTTCAGGAGTATGTATTAGAAAACGGCTTGCTTTTTAAGTCCAACCCTATATATGGCGTGGCAAGACGAACGTTACTGCTCCCGCTTTGAGGATCCGACTTTAGAATATTTAACTAGCTTGCAATCATTTCTGCCAGTTTCTAGAGACACCAAGACCTTTATTTACGGACTTTACTGAACTCTTGGTTTTTCCAGCACAAGCTGGAAACTTAACTTTAGATGCTAAGGAATGCATAAAATGACTACAGGTACTGTTAAATGGTTCAACGCCACCAAAGGCTACGGCTTTATTTCACCAGACGAAGGCGGCAATGACGTGTTTGTACACATCACCGCTTTGGAAAAAGCTGGTATTGCCGGTCTTAATGACGGCCAAAAAGTAAACTACGAAATTGTCACTAACCGTGGCAAACAGGCAGCAGACAATATTGAACTTGCTGACTAAACCAGTTTCGCGCCGGTAGCCTTAATGGTGGCCGACAGCACTAATTAACCCGAAAGCGGTAATCCTGCTTTCGGGTTTTTTGTTGGCATAACCGTCATCACCCGATTTATTCAGGTGATCCAGTTTTACCGTCACAAACTTTAATTCTCGCTATCAACATGCCAGCCTTCGCCTTCGCGAGAGAAGTAGTCCGATTGTCGCAAGACAAACAATGTTCCACTTTTGTAGAATATTACTAACTAGGTGCGACCGCGCCCGTTTAAAGATTGGAGGGGCGACCATTCGCCGCACGTGTGAATCTTAGTGGTCGCATTTGCTCACCACAAAACCGGTTCCCACTTTTGTTGGTAAATGCTCTAGCGAAGCAATCTGACCGCGAGACAGAATAGAGGTGCAAACCAAGGGTCACGCACCCTTCACGCCTAACCCTTAATTAGCACTCATTGGCAAAGGCGTTATCTGAGCCAAGGGTTAATTGGCAAACATTGCACCATTATTTGGCACTCGTTGACCCTCATTAGCAATCAACAGCCGGGGATAAGTTTCAACCATGCCCGCTTTGTTTCCAATTGCTATAATGGTGTTGCAGATGGCTGTAACACGCCGACTTGCGGCTATTTGATATTGTGAATACGTGAAGAGCTCAATGAAACGTGGGTTTTGATGATATATGCAAAGGGTTAGTAATAGCAACAAACACTTGTTCGTTTGGCTTTTTCAAGTTTTATCCACTGGGGAAAATGTTAGAAATTGCTAATGGTTTTTTATTTACTGGATTTTTCAGATGTTTTTAAGGGGTAAGAGTTTTTTGCACTAAATTTACCAGCATTGATCTTTTGTCGGTGCTTTGGGCGGCATTTGCCTTTCTCCATTGCACATTGTCGGTAATTTGTTCAGAAATTTTTGAGCCAAGGTTTAAGTTTTTAACTGTAATGTTTCCTGCCATTCGCTCGTCTTCACCAACGATAACCACTGCTGGTGCGCCGCGCTTATCGGCGTATTTCATTTGCGCTTTCATACCAGAAGTACCCATATAAACCTCGGCGCGGATATTATCGGCTCGTAGCTCCTCAGCCATTGTGAAATAACTGGCCATTTGATCCGGCTCTAATGCCAGAACCACCACCGGCGCAATATCCTGATCACCAAGACGATCAAGTGATGACATTAATGCAGCAAACCTAGAAACTCCGAACGAAAAGCCTGTGGCTGGAACCTCTATGCCTTTGAAGCGCGCTACCAAACCATCATAACGACCACCACCGCCAACCGATCCAAAATTCATTGGCCGGCCTTTTGCGTCTGTTGCCTGTAAATTGATATTGGCTTCGAATACCGGCCCGGTGTAATATCCAAGCCCGCGAACTATTGACGGCTCAAAAAATACGCAATTCTCATCCCAGCCAGCAGCAGTTACCAGATCATTGATCATGTTAAGGTCATTTAACGACTGTTTTGCCAGCTCGCTATTGCCAAGTAATTTTTCAATTGCTGATAATGTGTTATTGCGATCTTGGTGCCCTGAACGTGTAAATGCCAGAACTTTTGCGATGGCAGCGGTAGTTAAACCCGCGCCCTTGGTATAATCACCGCTATCGTCTTTGCGTCCCGAGCCAAGTAATAACTCGACCCCGCGCTCGCCCAGACGATCCAGTTTGTCTATTGCCCGAACCACAATGCCTTTTTGCAATAAACCCTCAGTGGTATCGGCAACGCCCAGATCAGCCAGCAACACATCAAGTAGCCGACGATCATTTATGTAGATTGTAAACTCGTCTGATGTTAAACCAACGCCCTGCATGACCTTTGCCGCTAACATGATCATTTCAGCATCGGCAGCAGGGCTTTTTGTACCAACAGTATCGGCATCTACTTGAATAAACTCGCGAAACCTGCCCGGGCCAGGCTTTTCGTTACGCCAAACCGGCCCGGCAGAAAACCGCCGAAACGGCTTTGCCAAACCATCGTAATTTTGAGCAACAAACCTGGCCAAAGGAGCTGTATGGTCATAACGAAGCGCCAGCCATTGCTTATCATCATCTTCGATAGCAAACACCCCGGCATTCGGACGTTCTTCATCAGGTAAAAATTTACCCAAAGCGTCGGCATACTCGAACGCCGGTGTACTTAAAGGCTCAAAGCCATGAGCATCGAAAATATCGCTAGCTGCCTTAATCAAAGCATTTTCAGATCGCAATAACTTACCATGGCGATCTTCAAAGCCTTTTGCTTTACGGGCTTTGGGGCGAAATGATTTTTGCTTCTTTGCTTTGGACATTATTGGTCATGCCTTCTAATTATGTGTTTTAACATAGCTTCTGTGGCCATATCATATTGCGTAGAAGCGCTACCATCTAGGCGGTTTTGCATTTGAACGGCTAGTTTTTTACCTAACTCGACTCCCCATTGATCAAACGGGTTAATATGACAAAGATGAGCCAGAATAACTGTTTCATGTTCATAATACGCTAACAAGCAACCAAGATTAAACGGATTTAACTCATCAAGAAGAATGGTGGTTGAAGGGCGATCTCCGGGAAAATTAGTTTGGGTATTTTGACTGTTTTGCTTGCCGTTCATCAAGGCAATTGATTGCGCCAGCAAATTCGCCAGCAGGCTTTTAGCTTGACCCGGATAGTTTTCGCTATCTTTGACCACACCAATAAAATCCACTGGAACAGGGTTTGGTGCCTGATGTAAGGCTTGGAAAAAAGCATGTTGGGCATTGGTTCCGGCATCACCAAAAACAACCGGAGCCGCAAGTAATTCAGCTGACTTACCAGTGTTAGTAACGCTTTTTCCATTTGATTCCATAACTAATTGCTGTAGCCACAACGGCAATAACGACAAACGCTGCGCATAAGGCACTATCGCCCGCGCCGGCATTTTTAGAAAGTTCAAATTCCAAAATGAGATCAATGCTGAAAGTACCGGTAAATTATCCTGTAGCGGCGTTTGCAGCAAATGTTGATCCATGACTTCGGCGCCGGCCAGTAATTGTTGCCAACCGGTGTTTCCTAATGAAGCTGCCAACGAAAGGCCAACCGTTGACCACAAAGAAAAGCGACCACCGATACCGTTTTCAAAGCTTAAAGTTTTTTCAGGGTCAATACCAAAACCAAGAGCTTCTTCGGAATTTGCCGTAATCGCATACATCTGTTTGGTATAGGCATTGCCCCCTAAATGCTGGTTTAGCCAGTCACGGGCAATTTTGGCATTGCTGATAGTCTCGGCAGTAGAAAACGATTTTGAAACCACGAACACCAGCGTCGAGGCTGGATCCAGTCCGCTTAACGCATCACTGATGCAAGCGGCATCGATATTAGAAACAAACCGCACTTTAACCGAGGGGTCTCTGGATCGTTTCAAGGCATCATATACTAGTCGCGAGCCAAGTTCGGAACCACCAATACCAATGTGAACTATATGTGATATCCTACGACCACCAAAGCCGGTTATAATTCCTTGGTGCAAGTTTGTGACAAATTCCCTGATAAGTTTTGCCGACTTATTATTCTTTTGCCGTGCGGACATATGATTTGCCGGCAAATTTTCAGAGCTATTTACAATTTCTCCGCCAGCCATTTTCTTGATAAACTCTGGAACGCTTCTTTGTTCAGCATATTTGAGCAATTGCTCAAGTATTTCGCCATCAAGCTTTTGACGGGAGAAATCAGCGTACATGCCTGCAAGAGAAACAGCGAACTTTTCCATTCTTTTACTATCTGCGGTAAACAATTCACTCAAACTGGTGTTTTTGATCCGGTTCGCAGCTTTTGCAAGCGCGCGCAATGTGTCATGTTCATTCATAACCCTTTGAACCGCAACTGCGCCAAAGGATCAAGCCAAAAGCATTTTTTAACAGGTGGTATTTATGAACAAAACTTTTTTCATCGGCATTATTATATTGATTATTGTTTTTTCTATATTTTCATTAACTCAAAAAAAAGGAACAGAAAAACCAATTGAAGAAACGATTAAAAGCCTAGCGCCTGATATAAATGAATATTCTGAATTTAGGGAGGTAGCGCAACAACTACAAAGTATTAGCCAATCAAATGCAGAACACGCAGCCGGCACCGCAACTGATCTTCTCGTAATAAATAAAAATATTAAACAAGATTTTGATCGGTTCTCAAAACTTGCAGTGAGCACGGCAACTAAAATTGATAATAATAACGGCCCGCAAGACCTAGCTTGTATTTTTCGAGGTATGTCGGCTGATGCCATAGATAAATTGCTGGCGTTAGAAAGTGCAACGAGCCTGAAGGAGCAAAAAGCTTTATGGATCGAAGCAGCTGAATTATTTGGAGACGTGGAGCTAGTATTAACTCCACGACCTGATCTACCGCAATGGTCAGGTGAAACTTGCGATATCGAATAGGAATAATCTTGGCGGTTTTAACTGGCCACTTTCTCTACATTTGAATCAAGGTCGTGCTCTTTGACCTTACGATATAATGTGGAACGACCAATTCCCAAACGCCGCGCAATTTCAGACATGTGACCAGCATAGGCATTTATCGCAAACTCTATCAAATCGCGCTCAATTTCCTCTAAGGCTCGTATGTGGCCTGCTGTGTTGGTAATATGCACCGGGTCATCGTTGATCGCAACAGGACCTTCGCTCGCCTCTGGAGCTTGTTGTGCCACCACTAAGGCTTCTTCGTCAGAATTAGCGCTAATTTGGCGAGTAATGCCTGAAATGTGTGGAAAATCCTCGGCTTCCAGCTCGTTGCCCTCGCATAAAACCACCGCTCGAAAAACTGCATTTTCAAGTTGACGAACATTACCCGGCCAATCAAATCTTTTCAACAAACCCATGGTTTTTGCGGTTACTCCAGAGATATGAGTGCCTTCTTGAGCATTGAACCTGCCAATAAAGTGACGAGTTAGTTCCGGCAGATCCTCCATGCGATCACGAAGCGGTGGAACTTCCAAAGGAAATACATTCAATCGATAAAACAGATCTTCTCTGAATTTTCCATTGGCTACGTCTTCGGTTAGATCGCGATTAGTTGCCGAAATGATCCGTACATTGACCTTGATCGAACGTTTTGCGCCAACAGGGTCAATCTCGCCCTCTTGCAATGCACGTAGCAATTTAACCTGCATATCCATTGGTAAATCACCAACTTCATCAAGAAACAAAGTCCCGCCGTCAGCTTCCCGAAATTTGCCTTTATGCTTATCGATAGCCCCGGTAAACGCCCCTTTTTCATGGCCGAACAAAATGCTTTCCACCAAGTTTTCCGGTAAAGCTCCACAATTAACCGTAATCATCGGCTTGCCGGCTCTTGCCGACGCTCCGTGAATGGCTCTGGCGACCAATTCTTTGCCGACACCGCTTTCGCCTAATACCAATATCGGGATATTGGATTTGGCAGCCCGTTCTCCCAAGCGCACTACCTGATGCATGACAGGTGCGCTGGCGATCATATCACCAAAGGTCAAGGCTCCTGTGGCGGTTTTGCGCAAACGTACAACCTCGCCTTCAAGCTCTCCGACCTTCATTACATTTCGCAATGAAACCAGGAGCCTCTCAGGGCTAACGGGTTTAACAAAGAAGTCTGCAGCTCCGACCTGCATTGCTTTTACCACGGTTTCAATACCACCTTGGCCGGTTTGAACTATAACGGGAATATGTGGAACGCGATCACGAATTTCAGCAAGAGCTTTCATGCCCCCCATTCCAGGCATTACCAAATCAAGCAATATCACATCAATGTTGCCACAACTGGTTATTGCCTCGACTGCGGCTTCCCCGCTATCGGCATGAGCGGCGACAAACCCTTGTTTTTCTACGACAGCCTGCATAAGGCGACGCTGTGTCGGGTCATCGTCAACAATCAATATTGTTTTGGTCATGGGAACACGCCTTCTGTTGTGCGATTTTTCTCTAATGAGCTTTGTTAGTGCCACTATGAGTGATTGCAGTAAAAATCCGGTTACGTTTCATGGTTACAAACCGGTTAATGGTTCAATTTGGTACAGACATTATTCAGTACTGTTGATTGACCTCGTCTCAAACCAACGCTATCGGCATGGGTATGAAAAATAAAACCAACAAAAAGAATAAACCCGCGCACGAATTGCCACTTGCAAAGCTTGAAGGCACTAAACCTCCAGCTCCAAATTGGTTCAAAACCTGTGTTGATTCTACTTTTGAAGATGCTGACGTAGAGGTTTTGGGTGCAAGTATTCGCTACCGAGTATGGGGAGATAAGGGTAAGCCGGGCTTGATATTGGTGCATGGCGGAGTTGCTCATAAAAGTTGGTGGGATTTTATTGCTCCGTTTTTTACCCCGTATTACCGAGTAGTCGCTCTGGATCTTTCGGGTATGGGTCAAAGTAGTTGGCGGGAGTCTTATGATATGCCGACCTATGCTGCCGAGGTTTTAGCTTGCGCCGAAGATGCTGAATTATTCAAAAGCAAAACAAAACCATGGCTGGTTGGTCATTCTTTCGGTGGGTTTGTTACAATGGCTTTTGCTGCCGCCTATGGTGATCGATTTCAAGGTGCCGTTGTTGTCGATAGCCCGGTGCGCGAGGCTGATAAACAGCGTCGTTCGCCTCCTCCTTCACGAGGAGGTAAGGTTTATGAGACTTTAGAGCAGGCGCTGGCGAGGTTTAGGCTATTGCCGTCACAGCCTTGCAAAAACGTATTTTTGATTGATCATATTGCCAGGAATTCCCTAAAACAAGTTGATGGCGGCTGGACTTGGTGTTTTGATCCACAATTATGGCCAAAAATGCGCTATGACATGAAAGCGGCCATTGAGGTGGTAAACCAGTTTCAATGTCCGGTAACATTGATCAGAGGTGAGCAATCATCTTTGCTAGACGATGAAATGTGGACATTTGTGAAACAAGTCTTTCCAAAAGGACCTAGTCACATATCTATTCCTGAAGCAAAGCATCACGTCTTGCTTGACCAACCTCTGGCTCTAGTGTCCGCGCTTCGTGTTATATTTGGTACTGGGCTATAAAAGCATAAAAACCTGTTGGTTAGAGCCATTTGCAAGATTATTGTAGCAAGTATGGTTGTCTTTAGCGTGTTTGAAACTTCTCCTCGTAGTTCAAGGGCAAGTAAGGGCGAATGAGTTCTAGCTCTATAACCATTACCGTTGGCACAAAATCGATTACTGAAATAAACCCTGTGATGACAAAGATAGAGCGCCATCAGACCAACCGCTAATTGAAAAAATTAAATAGATGAACTATAAAGCGATCGAAATTTCCATCTAAACGGAACTGCAAACGCAAAGGTATATTTGAATTGAGGAATTTTGCGAAACTACTGATTATTAGTTTTGTGGCATATAGCTTTAGTTTTGCAAGTGCGGTTTTGGCCAAACCAAGCGTCGAAAATTTCGGTGCTTTGCCAGAAGTGAGCAAGATGGCATTGTCGCCAAATGGTCGCCATATTGCTTATCTGTATGTTAAAAGTGGCCGAACTGACGTTTTGATAAGGGATCTGTTTGATCTAGCCAGAAGTCCGCAAGGGCTAGATGTTTCAAAGGTAAAAGTTCGCCACCTCGAATGGGTCAATGAGCGGTATTTATTATTATATGCCAGCACAACTACCAATATTCTAGAATTCCGTACCAGTAAAACCGAATATGGCGGCGTTTATTCTTATGATATTAAACGTAAGAAACTCAAACGTCTGTTCACTAATACTCTAAAGCTGGGCATTAATAGTTCATTAGGCACGGTAAGTGGTTATCTGCTCGATTCCGAAGAAGTGTTAATGCCGGCGTTTAATGTGGAACAGCGAAGGGTTTTGTTTCGAGTTAGCTTAAAAACTGGTCGCGGCCAAGTTTATGCCAAAGGCCGCAGAAGCAACACCAGAGAATTTATTGCCAATAAAGATGGTAAAGTAGTTGCCAGAATTGATTTCTCAAATCGGGATAATTTGTTCAGCATTAAAACCAAACACGGCAATAGTTGGAATAAAATATATCAAGAAAAAACGGATTTAGCTCCGCTATCAGTGGTCGGTCTATCACAAGACGGCACAGGGTTGTTATTTGTTGATAATCAAGGAACCGACAAAGCCGGGTTGTTTCAAATTAATTTATCTGATGGCGAGGTATCAGGCTCAGTACTAAGGCGAAATGATGCGGATATAATATTAGCAATAACACCTTTGCGCGAACAAAGTGTATCGGCTGTTGGTTTTGCCTCGACCAATGGCACAGAGTATCAATTCCTAAACCCTGATCGGCAACGTATTTGGCAAACAATAGTTGATAAAATTGGCCTTGGATTAGTGCACCCTATTAACTGGAGTGATGAGCTTGAAACATGGTTGGTTTTGGTGGTTGGCGACGGTAATGTTGGCCGATATGTGCTTTATACTGCTTCAACAGGCAAAATGATGGTTTTTGCCAAACGACGCACTGATATTCCAAAAGCAAGTGTCGGTGATGTTGTCACCATTAAATACAAATCCGCCGGCGATCATATTATTCATGCAGTTCTAACCCAGCCGCCGGGATATAGTGGCGGTAAATTGCCACTGGTAGTGCTGCCACATGGCGGGCCGGCTAGTTATGATAGTGTTGGTTGGGATTATATGGCGCAATATCTGGCCAATGAGGGGTATTTGGTGTTTCAGCCGAATTATCGAGGTTCTTCCGGCAGTGGTCAGAATTTTGAAATTGCTGGCCATGGCAAATGGAATACCGATGTCTTGGCTGATGTTAATAATGGCGTTCAAGCCTTGGTTCGTTCTGGATACGCTGATGCCGATAATATCTGCATTGTCGGCGCTAGTTATGGTGGTTATTTGGCATTAGCCGCAATTACTTTTACCCCTGAAATTTACAAATGTGCTGTAGCTATTGCTCCGCTTACCGATGCGCCAGAGTTTCTAAGGTATCAACAACAAACTTATGGAAAAAACTCGCAAAGCGCGACCTATTGGCAAAAAGCAATGGCTGGATCTGACGGTAAAACGACTCTTGAAAATATTTCGCCAGCTTTGCATGTAAAAAATGTATCCGCCCCGGTACTGCTCATTCATGGCAAAGACGATACTGTTGTGCCAATAGCACAAAGCAGAATAATGAATCGAGCTTTAAAAGTTGCTGGAAAACAATCCAAGTTAATACAGCTACAAGGTGGCGATCATTGGTTATCGCGAGCGCAGACACGTACTAGAACTTTGGCAGAAACCGGAGAGTTTTTGCGACAACACTTAGACCGTAGTGATAAATTAAACGAGTCTGAGCCTTAAAGTCATTTAGCCGCATTTGCACACTTGCCTAACCTCTTCTGGTTTTGTATAAGCCCGCTTCTAATTATGACAGGCGCAATGCCAAGACACCTAATTCTAAAAGTTGATCCGATGAAAAAAGATATTCACCCAGACTACCACAGCATTACCGTTACCAATACTGATGGCTCCACTTACCTTACCCGTTCGACTTACGGTAAAGAAGGTGCCTCATTGGTACTGGATATTGACAGCGCAACGCACCCGGCGTGGACTGGTGGCGGTCAGCAATTACTTGATCGTGGTGGCAGATTATCCAAGTTCCGCAATAAATTTGCTGGTTTCGTTTCTTAAAACAGATAATAACCACACGATATTATGATTAAACCCGTGACTAGATAGTCGCGGGTTTTCTTATATTCAAACATAACCTTGCCCGAAGGGTAGCTTCAGGTCATTGTGTTTTCCTCTTGGGTAGGGGAATTAAATGAGCAAGTTTCGGTTTTGGACAGCAATTTCCGTAGTAATTGCCAATATGGTTGGAACCGGCGTGTTTGCGTCTCTTGGGTATCAATTGGCCGATATTCGTTCAGTCTTTGTTTTGTTATTGCTTTGGGTGGTTGGTGGTATTGCCGCACTTTGCGGGGCGATGAGTTATGCCGAACTTGGCGCAGCCATGCCAAGATCCGGTGGCGAGTATAATTTTCTGTCAAAGATATATCATCCGGCGCTAGGCTTTATATCAGGCTGGAATTCGGCGCTTATCGGGTTTTCTGCGCCGGTGGCTCTAGTGGCAATTACCTTTGGTACGTATTTTGTTACCGTTTTGCCCGGTGTTGAGACTGATAGTTGGATTGTAAAATTATTGGCAATAGCATTAGTGCTGATCATGACTTTAGTTCACTCATCAACCAGAAAGAACTCGGGTCGCACCCAAGTCGGTTTTACAGCATTAAAAGTCATAGTGATCGTATTGTTTTGCATTACAGCAATTATCCTTGTCCCCGAACCACAAGCTATTTCAATTCTGCCCATCGCCAGTGATAGCAAATTAGTCTTTGGCGGCGCGTTTGCCATATCTCTTATTTATGTTTCATACGCCTATACTGGCTGGAATTCTGCGACTTATTTAAGTGGTGAAATGGACAACCCGCAACGTACTTTACCAAAAGTTCTATTTGTCGGAACTTTTACGGTAATGATTTTGTATGTATCACTTAATTATATGTTCTTAAAAGTCGCACCGATGGAAGCAATGGTCGGCAAGCTTGAGATCGGCTATATTGCCGCCGAATACGCCTTTGGAGAAACTTGGGCTAGGTTTGTCGGGATATCGCTGGCTGTATTGTTGATATCAACGGTTAGCGCAATGATCTTGGCAGGACCAAGGGCATTACAAATGATCGGCGAAGATTTCAAAATCTTCACCAAATTAGGCAAAACCAATAATGACGGTATTCCGGTAAATGCTATTTGGGTGCAATCGATCGTAACTATAATATTTATTATAACCTCCAGCTTTGAAAGCATATTGGTTTTTGCTGGCGGGTTATTGGCTCTCAACAGCTTTGTCACTGTTCTTGGGCTGTTTGTCTTGCGCTGGCGCCAACCGAATTTGGATCGGCCTTATCGGGTATTTGCTTACCCGATAACCCCGTTAGTTTATTTGCTCTTGACCGGTTTCACATTGATTTTTGTTGTATATTCACGACCAACAGAAGCGTTATTTGCCTTAGGGGTAATTGTCTCCGGTCTATTGTTTTATCTTTTTGCCAACAAGGAAAACCAAAATGCAAAACCGACTGGCTAACAAAAAAGCAGTAATCACCGGAGGAGCATCCGGTCTTGGCGCGGCAATCGCCAAGAAATTTGCCGAACATGGGGCAATGGTCGCGCTAACTGATCTTAATTATCAAGGCGCAAAAGACCAAGCCGCAGAAATTAATGAAATCTATCCCGGCGCTGCTTTTGCTTTTGAACATGATGTTGCAGACCAGCAAAGCTGGCAGCAAGTGTTAAGCGCGGCAAATACCGCAATGGGCGGGATCAGTGTTTTGATAAACAATGCTGGAATTGGCTCGGTAGCTTCAGTGGAAGACGAAAGTTTAGAGACATTTCAAAAAGTCTTCGCTGTCGATGTTGATTCGGTGTTTTTGGGTTGCAAATTGGCAATCCCGTACATGAAACAAAACCAACCCGGCTCGATCATAAATGTTTCGTCGATTGCCGGACTTTATGCCGCTGGCAATATGGCTGCTTATAACTCTGCCAAAGCCGCAGTTTGGTTATTGTCAAAGTCGGTTGCTTTGCATTGCGCCAGTGCAGGTTATGATATCCGTTCGAACTCGATACACCCGACTTTTGTTCGTACCCCGATAATGTACGAAATGGGCGCAGCTTTGGGTGCCAGAAGTCCGCAAGAGCTGGAACAAAGTTTGGCTCGTAACGTCCCATTAGGTCGCATTGGTGAGCCTGACGATGTTTCGTGGGCTTGCGTTTATTTGGCAGCAGATGAATCGCGATTTATTACCGGAATTGAGTTAAAAATCGACGGCGGAATGAGCGCGCAATAGCTCTACTCTCAAATGTACACACCACCTGATTCGCTTGGCGCGGATTTTGCTGGTATACTGGTAAATTGTCCTGATATGGATCGAAAATGCCAGAACGTCCGCAAACAACAAAAAGCCAAAGCCAGTTACCATTGGTTCTGATCTTGATTGCTTGTGCCATAATGGGCTTTGTATTGACACTGATGCGCGATGGTTGGGCCGAAGACGTGGCATGGCTGGCGGTTTCTATATGCCTTGGGGCGCTGGTAATGTTATTCTTTGACAGTAGAAGATAAAATTACCTTTTCGATTCTGGTAATCGCTTCATCAGATACCCAGTCAAAACCACCGGAGAGCCTAAAGATTTCACGTCCTTGCCGGTCGTATAAAATGGTGATCGGCAGGCCTTTGGGGTAATCTTTCACATATAATTGGGTAACAACTGAAAACTTCTCGTCCATATATATGGTAAGGTTTTCGATATTATATTCCTGATAAAAGGTTTTAACATCTTCTATCGAGCGATCTTCAGAAATTGCAATAACTTCAAAATCATCGCCGCCTAATTTGTCTTGTAATGCATCAAGCGATGGCATTTCCTCGACGCACGGTTCGCACCACGTAGCCCAGATATTAAGCAAAATAACTTTGCCTTTGAATTGTTCCAAAACCAGTTTCTCGCCAGCGGCGTTCAGAAACTTCGCATTTGGTTGCTTAGGCCGTGGAGAAAGGGTTATCATTTTACCAAGAACTGCTTGTTGTATGTTGCTATTTGTTTGATTTTTCGCTTGGTTGCTGGTTGGATCAATTAGAGAACTGGCCAATACCATTAAAACAACAGCAAAGCCCGACGCAAGCAGGACATAAATCGCAATTTTCAAAGTTCTTTTCATCAATCAACCACTAAATATATTATTCACAAGAGATTACCTATGGCACAGAAAGACAACGACAAAGTCAATCCACTTTGGGGCGGAAGGTTTAAAGACAGCGCCGATGATTTAATGCAAACCATAAATGCCAGTATTAATATCGACCGGCACATGGCAAAGCAAGACATTACCGGCTCTATCGCCCATGTTATAATGTTGGGTGCTTGCGAAATTATTACAAAGGCCGAAGCCGAAGCCATCACCAATGGTTTACAGCAAATCGCCGTAGAGATCGAAGCCGGTGATTTCGAGTTTTTCCAAGAGCGCGAAGACATTCACATGCATGTGGAGGCGCGTTTAACTGAGTTAATCGGTTCAGTAGCTGGTAAACTACACACTGCCAGATCACGCAATGATCAGGTGGCCACTGATTTTCGGTTATGGCTGCGTGAAGCATTAGACGGACAAATTGCAATGGTTCGCAAATTACAACAGGCCTTGGTATTACGCGCCGAAGAATATGCAGATGCAATACTGCCCGGTCTTACCCATTTGCAAACCGCACAACCGGTAACTTTTGGCCACCACTTATTGGCCTATGTGGAAATGCTGGATCGCGATGCCGGGCGGTTGTTTGATGCCCGTAAACGCTTAAATGAGTGTCCGCTAGGGGCGGCAGCATTGGCCGGCACTGCATTTGCCATTGATCGCCAGCAAACTTCCGATGCGCTTGGCTTTGATCAACCAATGGCTAATTCATTGGATGCAGTTTCATCGCGAGATTTTGCTCTAGAAGCTCTTTCTGCGGCGGTGATATGTGCGGTGAACTTATCGCGGCTTGCCGATGAAATGGTCTATTGGACGGCTACCGGAATTGGCTTTGGTACGTTTAGTGATAAATTTTCCACTGGCTCGTCGATTATGCCGCAAAAACGCAACCCCGATGCAGCAGAATTAGTGCGGGCAAAAACCGGACGCATTACCGGTGCATTTCAGGCTCTGGTATTGGTATTAAAAGGCCTGCCATTGGCTTATTCCAAAGACATGCAAGAAGATAAAGAACCAGTAATGGACGCATTTTCTACGCTTGATTTATGCTTGCGAGTAATGTGCGCTTTGGTTGGCGATATTCAAATGAACCGCGAGAAAATGGCATTAGCTGCTGGCGGCGGTTTTGCTACAGCCACCGATCTTGCAGACTGGCTGGTACGTGAAGCCGGTAAGACATTTCGTGAGGCTCATCACATATCTGGCTCGATAGTTAAGCTGGCAGAAGAGCAAGGTGTTGACTTGACGCAACTTAGCTTGGAGCAAATGCAAAGCATCGAGTCAGAGATTCGTGGGCAAGTTTTTGACATACTTTCACCGCAAAACTCTGCTAAAAGTCGTACTTCTTATGGTGGAACAGCTCCGGATCAAGTAGTTTATCAAATCAACAAATGGAAAGAACGGTTAACATGATCAATGATAATAATTCTGTCTCTCTGGCAAAAACAAAAATTTTGGCGTTTGTCGCAATAGTTTCTTTGGCTTTGGCTGCTTGCGGGGTTCGCGGCGCACCAGAGATACCACCACCAATGTGGGATGATCAGGACAAAGAAGAGCAATCACAAGCGGAATAAGTGGGTAAATTTATGACAAACTGTTAAGTAATTGATACCTCACATTTTTATCACTATGTGCTAGCCTTGCTTTTATGAGATACGAGTTGCGAACATTTCGACTGAGCATTATTTGGTGGTGGAGCCGCTTATCACTGATCATCGAGCGGTTATTGATGTTGTTGTTTCCGGCAATATTGTTTCCGTCCCTTTATGTCTCATTAGCTCTGTTTGGAGTGTTTGAGCAATCAGCTGACCCCTGGCGATTGATATTGCTATTGATTTCAACCATTGGTTTTGGTTGGTTTTTTTATAAAAATTTATCCAAGTTCTCTTGGCCGACCAGCGGTGAAACAAAACAACGAGTAGAGGCAGATGCGCCGCTACCAGCCGGAACTATAACAGCATTAGATGACCACCCCGTAATAGCTGATAGCAGTATTGGCCAAGCATTATGGCTTGCCCACCAGAAGAAAATGCAAGCAATTATTGCCAGAATCAAGATAAAAAGACCACATTCAGTATTGGCAAGAAATGATGTACTGGCTTTACGGGTTTTAGCCGTTTTATCTTTGTTTGCGGGCTTTATTATTGCTGGGTCATCTTGGTCGCAGCGGATTGAAACCGCATTTTATCCCGGATATTTATTTACGAACAGTTCTGATGCAACATTAGAGGCCTGGATCAATGCACCGGAATATGCCGTCCTTCCGCCTTTATTTCTATCAACAGAAACTCAGAATAATATCTCGGTGTTGGCTGGATCGGAATTTGTCATTAGGGTTACCGGTGTGCGCCGTGCACCGTTTATATCGGTAAATGGAAAAAACAAGTCAAAGCAAAAACTTACCGAGTTAAGTGACAAAGTATTTGAAGGTCGCATTATCATCGAGACACCGGTGAAATTATCAATAACCGGATCAGCAAAAGCTAGTTGGGATATTGGTCAAAAAATAGATACTTTGCCAGTAATTGAATTTTCCGAACAACCAGAAGCAACAATACTGGACGAGTTGGGGTTTGCAATTGCCGCCTCCGACGATTTCGGAATTGAACAAGTCTGGCTGCTGATTGGCACTGGTGTACCGGGTGATTTTACCAAGACTGACCGGATTAAACTGACATTACCTACAACTAAACAGATTGATCAAAAAATAGAACTCGATTTGACACAACACTTACTTGCGGGCTTACCGGTTACATTACATTTAGAGGCCATTGATGGTGCCGGGCAAACCGGCCAGAGCCAACCGGCGCAACTGATTTTGCCGGAAAAATTATTCATACAACCTTTGGCCAAAGCAATAGCAGAACAAAGACTGCTTATCATGCGCTCGCCAGAGCAGTATTCAAACCCACCGCCAAACAAACAGCCAACAGTATTGTTGGGCAATGATCGATTATTTACCGAGCAACCATTATTTCGCTTGTCACAAGCACCGGTAAAAATTCAACGGGCAACAGCTTTGATGCGCTCTATAATGCGCGCGCCGGAAATTGGTATCAAAGACCCTTATGTCTGGCTTGGCCTTTCTTATGTACAGCAAAAGCTACAAACGGCAAAAGTCAGGAACGATCTCAATGATCTGAATTTGCAAATGTGGCAAATTAGCCTACGCGCAGAGGGCGGTGAGCTTGAAACCGCAGCTGCTGCCATGCGGTTAGCAGAAAAGGCCTTGCAAAACGGGTTATTGCTTGGTGCCGCTCCATCGGAGCTACAACGGCTTAGCCAAAAGTACGAAATGGCAGTAAAGAGATATTTACAGGCTCTGGCCAAACAGGCCTTACAACAGCAAGGTGAAAATGGCGGAGCTGGCGGCAATGCTATGACCGGCGATGAGTTACAAGAAATGCTAAAAGCCTTGCAAGAATTAACAGAAATTGGCGCGACAAATGATGCCAGAGCCTTACTTAAAGCGCTGGCTGAATTACTACAAAATTTGAAGATGCAAATGGCAAATGGCGGCCAAGGCGATGGCTCACAAAATGACATCGTTTCTGAAGCCATGCGCAAAGCATTAGAAGAGCTAGGGGAAATGTTAGGCCAACAACGAGAAATCCTTGATCAGGCACAACAGCAAAATAATGCCGCAGAAAACGGCGAAACCGGAAAACAAAGTGATCAGGGAAATCAATCTGATATGGCTGAACAACAAGGATCTTTGCAGGACTCTTTGAACGAGTTGGCAGGTTCGGACACACTACAGGCAAGCAATGCTAGATCAGCCCTCAAAGAAGCAGAGTCTGCCATGGGTGAAGCCGGTGCAGCATTGCAACAAGGTGATAATGAGCAAGCATTGTCGGCTGGACAAGAAGCCTTGGGGCAGTTGCGCGAAGGGGCGCAAACCTTAGCCGGTGAAATGCTTGATAGGCGCGAGGGTAACCGGCGCAGTGCAAACCGTGATCCGTTCGGCAGGCAAAGCAGTTCTGGTTCGCAAAGTGCCGATGGAACTTTAGTCCCGGATACTATTGATCCGCAACAGGCAAGAAAAATTCTGCAAGAATTACGCAAAAGAGCGGCGGAGCAACAACGACCAAAACAAGAACTGGAATATCTTGATCGTCTGCTAGAGCGATTTTAGTTATACTCCATCAACCCAAAAATAAATTACGCTAAAAACACAGTTTAATTCAGGGCTTTTAGTATAAAAGGAATAAGTATTAAAATGCAAAACACCACTAAATTAAAACCATTGTTTTTATCTGTTATGGTTATGGGAATTGTAACTGTAGGGTTTAATGCCAAAGCCGACGATAATGTTGATCCATATGTGAAAGTTCTAAATAGCTTTACATTCCCGATCAATAATTGTGATGCAACTAGAGTAATAATGCCGAACCGACCATTAACCGGTTCTGATATTAATCGCTTCACCCGCAAGTTTGAACGCAGAAAGCTTTGTGAAGATCGGTTAATGCTTGCTGATCGCAATGCTTTGAGCTTAGTTGTGCAAAGAATTGGCGGTAGTACTAATGAAAGTAACGGCGAGTTTAACTGGACAATCCCGCAAGAATGTAATTGTTCCCAAGAGATTGGAAACTTGATCAATCAATTGCAAAACCGCGATCAAGCAAGAATAACCAAGTATCAAGCAGACTATTATAAGCTCTCCCAAGCAATAGCGGCCAGACGTTAATTAAACTGCCAGCCGCTAGTGTTTGTTGGGATTAATGGCTTAATTTAGAAAGTTTTTTGCACCCTTACCCCAAGTGTACGCGGCACCCTTGGGGTTCCACCAAAGGCGCGCTGAAATGACTTTGCTTCATCAACAAACCTAAATGATGCAACTACCGAGTCTTCTTGGGTTATGTTTCTTGCCCAAAAAACAACGCGTAGGCTATGGGTTTCAAAGCCGATATTTGCATTTAACAACAATGCTTCGCCATAATATGCCAGGTTCTGAACCTGCACATATTTTTTGCTCTCATAGCTAATATCACCATTAAATACAAAGTTGAGGTTATAGCTAATTGGTTTGGTATAACTCATGCCAAGGTTAAGCATATGCTTTGGCGCTCTGGGCAATGTACGTCCGACAATAGATCCCGGCACAACATTATCACCACCAGCACAAGCTGCGAGTGGATTGGCCAGACCAATTGAACAATTCACCAAACCATCATCAACTGTGTCCAGCAATTTGCCCTCGGTAATATCTGTTCCTTGTAAAAACGAGGCATCATTTAGCGCGTAATTGGCACTAAAATACAGACCTGGAATTGCCGCTACCCGAAAGTTCAGCTCGGCTTCAATTCCCTGACTTCGTACTTTACCAAGATTTGAAATCGCTGAAGTGGTTTGGCCGATTGTCGGTAGTAATACCGACTGGGTTAATTGATAATCAGTGATTGTGTTGGAATAAACAGCCAGGTTCAAAGTAATTCCACCGCCATTAAACGAGTTCTTCGTGCCGGCCTCGAAACTCCAGATAGTTTCATCGCCATAAGTGCCAAGACCCTGCGCCACCAATTCCGGGTTATTAAAGCCACCCGGCTTATTACCCTTGGCGGCAATAGCGTAAAAGTTAGTTGCACCACTCAATGAATACTTAGCAGTAAATCTAGGGTTGAAGCTGTTAAAAGTGGCCTGTCTGTCTACTTCTGACGCGCTGGTAAAGCCGGTTTGTGAGCCGAGGTAATCATATATAGCCGTTTGATCGATAATTCGAGATCGCACTTTTTCAGATGTGTATCTGGCTTCGGCAGTTAAGTTCAACTTATCTGTAGCTTGAAAATCTACTTGTCCAAAAATTGCCAGATTTTGCCTGCCATCTCGTAGCAAATCACGATTGGCATTATATGTTAGATCGGATAATTGCTGACCAAAATTTACTATAGAGCTAAACCCGGGCGATGAAAAACAAGGTGTGAATGGGGTGGCCGAGTTAGCCGCGCAAATATCGGTCATTCGGGCAACTTGATTATTAAAGCCTTCTTCTATGGTCGCAGCAAACTCTGGTGATGGTTGACGCAAGCTTTGTGATTTATCACGTCCATTATAAAAATACCCGCCGACCATGCCGCTTACAGCATTAGACTGATAATTAAAGCGTAACTCGGAAGAATAATCTGTTGTGCTATTTCTAGTGTCCAACCCAAAATCGGCAACCGGCCCTTCGATTAAATATCCGTAGAAAAAATTACCGGCAAAAGCAGGAAACACCGGACCAAGATTTAATAAAAACGGGTTTAAAGAATCAGCTGTATTGCCGATATCGTTTTTACTTCTGGAGTTTCTGAAATTCAGACCATTGATAAATTCAATATCCCAACTTTCATTCAGCCGGTAATTAGTTGTAATACTGGCTTGTATGTCGTCAGATCGATCAAAACCTTTTTCGCCGAACAAACGCACATCATCAACATTTATCGGGCGGGCAGTAATTTCACCGGCATAATAGCTAAAATTACCGTTATAAACTCCGCCAGTATTACGAAACACATTATTCAATGAAACCGGGGTATTAAAGTTGCGTAACTGATCATCATCAAGTCGCGAATAGCGCAACCTTGTGCGTATGCTAAGGTCGCTGGACGGTTCATAATACAGCACGCCGGAAACCGACGCAGATTTTTGCTGTCCAACTTCACTACCATCATAAATGTTAGTGAATACTCCGCCACGACTGTATATTCGTGCATTCAAGCCGCCAGAAAATACGTCACTTAACGCGCCGCGCATTGATGCCGCCACTTCAAAGCGCTCAAAAGATCCGGCGTCGATCTTGATGTTAGCCGAGGCTTCATCTGCTGGTGACTTGCTAATGATATTAATTGCGCCGGCATAAGTGTTGCGGCCATAAAGTGCCGATTGCGGCCCCTTGATAACCTCAATGCGTTCGACATCATTTAAGTCATAATCAAGCAAGGAACCATTGATCAACACGCCGTCAATAAAGGTTGAAACGCCCGGCTCGCCATAAGTAACCGACTGACCACGAATTACCGGACGGGTTGAAGCAAACCTGCCAAAATCCTCGTCCAAGGACAGACCCGGGGTCAGCTTGGCGATATCCGACATATTTTGAACCCCGGAATATTCAATCATCAGCGCAGTAAAAGCCGATAATGATAACGGAGTTTCCTGAATTTTTTCAGCCCGCTTTCTAGCTGTAACGATGATCTCGTCATAGTGGCTGGGTTTGGCACCAATTTTACTTTCTTGGGCATTAGCGGCGGTTGTTAAGCCAGACAGCGCTCCAATAAGAGCGCTGCTTGCAATCAGATAATTCTTCATCTCGTCTATTAAACTTTACTGTTTAGGCGTCTTGGCCAGGTTTTGAAATTATCTGGCCAGCAGCATTGCTGCCCAGATCTTACTCGTTGGGTTTCGGCCCAACATTTAATGATGATATGTCCATGACAAAGGTATAAAGGTCGGACATGAAACGCTCACCAGTGCTGCGGGTAAACAGCATTTTAGTGCCGTCCGGTGATACCGACGGAAACCCGTCAAAACTATCATTGAAGGTTAGTCTCACCGGCTCCGCGCCGTCTATCGAGCCCAAAAACACTTCCCAGTTTCTCGGGTTTTCTTTTAAGGGGCGAACAAATACATAGTGTTTGCCGTCCGGGGTTGGAAAGGGCGCCCAGTTCATCCACTGATCATTGGTAATAGGTGTGATCTCTCCGGTATCCGTATCTACTGTAAATACAGTCATTTTGGTCATTCGTTCGCCGCTTTCGGAGCGTTTCCAAGCGCGCATGGTTATAGTGCGATTGTCGCTAAGGAAGAACGGTGCACCTTCCTGCCAGTCGTCGGTAAAAGAAATTTGCCGCTGATTATTACCGTCACTGTCCATCAACCAAAGGTCCAGCTTGCCATCTATCTGGCGAGTGAAAACGATCTTGCTGCCATCGGGGGAAACTGAAATTTCTGCGTCGTACACATTGTTATTGGTTAATCTTTTTACGTTGCTACCGTCTTTGTCGGCCATATATAACTCGGCACCTTGCGGGTAGTCATCATCATCAGACCAATTACCAACCGGCATATCCATTAAGTCGCGGGTTGATGTATATACCACCCGCTCGCCATCAGGCATAAAGTACGAACAGCCGTCCTGACCGCGATCATTGACCGCCCATTTGGTTTTGCCATCATCAGTAGCGATCCATGTAAGCGCACCGCCAGCGGCTCTGGCATGAGATGGTGGAACCGCTTTTGGGTCCTGCATTTGAGCAATTAAATGATAGCTGTCCGGCGCGTAATAGGCTTCGGCGCTTTCTGGTAAATTGGGGATTTGCCAAATAGGTAGCTCATCCTCATGTGCCTTTGTCGGGGTCACTAAGGAGTAGTCGGTACCAACGCTGGCAGAGTCCTCTACTGAAACTTCGTTTTTTTGGCAACCTGCAAGAGCCAAGACCAACCCCACTGAGGTTAGTCCCAAATATTTCAATTTCATCATTTTCTTCTCCTTCTGAATATGGAAGCCAGAAAAATAGACTCAAAGCGAGATCCGTTATTCGGGCTTATTTATTGCAATTGCGAATGAGTTGCAAGTGCATTCTTAATTTATTTTTCTTTGGGTGATTTAAACCCGGTTTTAAGGCGAACATAAATAGCAAACAACATCACCAAGCCATTTACTATACCGACAAATACAAATGGCGCACCTGGGCCAATAGCAGAAAACAAAAATCCGGCTGCCTGACTCAATACTATCAAACCCAATGCACCACAAAAGGCAAACACTCCAAGCACCGAACCTCGCACATCGATCCGAGCCTCTTGTGCAACCAGCGTTTGTCCCGCAATAATTGCTGATAGCTCACCAATTCCCAGTAAAATCAATGGAATAGTGGCATAAGCAGCAGTTGGGTCAGACATAAACCCAATACTGCCATAACCAAGCATTGCCAAAAACATGGCAATAATTACTGTGGTTGTTCTATCGAACTTATCAATAATATAACCAAATATTGGAGCCCACATAAGAGCCGAAAAATGCACCAACCCGCTTAATCTCCCTGCCTGCTTTGTTGCCTCGGGAATTTGCATATCATGCATGCTAGTGCCGGTATGGATCAACCAAAGCGACAAAAACGTGCCAACCAATAGTAGGTCACCACGGGCTATAAAGCTTTCGGCAAACGCCAATTGCAAACGTGGATTACTTCTGGATTCTGAAAACCCCTCTTTTACCAGGGCAATGGTTTTCCTGCGAACTTGCGGTTTCCCTGGTTTGCCGGCTTTAAGGCCAAGAAACACTATCGCAGCAGTAATCGCTGCCATAACCGACATCAGCCAAAAAGTATAAGTCCCGGCATCTTGTGCAGTTAAGCCATTATCCACCAAAAAGGACGGCACTCGGCTAAGGACGAATATCATAAACAATGCGCCAAAGCCGTTTGCCCAGCCACTTATGGCTGACATTAAACCGCGGGAACGGTTTTGCGGATAATCAGAAAGTACCGTTGCCATCATACCGCCAAGAGCTGCCGCGCCTACCCCCATAAAGCCTTTGAACAATAACAGCATTCCAAAGCTGCTGGCCAAAGGATACAGCACAAAACCGACCCCGACCCATAAAAACCCAAGGGCAAATATAGGTCGCCGTCCAATCTTGTCAGATAATGCGCCAAAAAATGGAGAAACCAGTAAAAAGATTATTTCGCCTGTAAGAGCTAAACGAGCAACCGCGTGACCAAGATCTTGTTCTTGCAGCCCTAAATGCTCTTTTAATATATAATTTTGCAAGAAACTTAAAAATGACAAAAACCCTGTCGTCCAAAAAGCTGACAAGACATAAGTCCGGGCATTCCATTTTGTGACGCCGGGCGATAAATGTACCGGACCAAACTTATTAGTATTATTATCTGCCTCTGATTTTTCAGAAGTATCAGCCATCAATTACCTACATATACTTAAAAGGCTCCACCGAAATGACGTTCTTTCGGTGAAACCGGTGTTGCAGCTATCGCCACAATAATTGCAGTTCTTTTATACCAAGACAGCGCAATCGCAATAGTGACAAAAATTTAACAGTTCTACTTTTGCCGAAAAGGTAAAAACCCTATAGATATTAAACTTAGGGTTATTAGATAATTTTGGGAATGGGACACAATATGTATAAAACACTTTTCGTCAGCTTAATGGCTGTAATTCTTGGTGCGTGCGCTACAAATTCAAACTCAGAATTAGAACCATTAATGGCAGCCAGTGGCTCAATTAAAAACATCCATCACAAAATGCAAATCAGCATTCAGCCAAATAGCCATGCTATCGAATATACTGACGAAATGACTATACCTGCAAAATTGGCAAAAAGCGGTTTACAAATATCTATCAATAACGATCTGCAACTGGCCATAATAGGCGGTGATGTGAAGTTAAAGCTAATTACCTCGGATAGTGATGCCAAAGATACTGGCATGGATCGCGACAATGATCGCCCTAAAAGCGTAATTAGACTTAATGTTTACGAGCTTATTGGCCTAAATGAGGATGCAGACAATACAATAATTTTTAACGCTAAAGGTAAAATAAACAATCCCGTTAAACAACTTGGTGAAGAATATGCCAGAGGGTTCTCATCATCAGCCGGCTTGATAGAACAACGCGGGGTATACTTGGCTGGCGCAACTTATTGGCTGCCAACTATTAAAGACGAGTTGATAACTTATGAGATTAAAGTAAAGCTGCCAGCAGGCTGGAGCAGTGTATCCCAAGGGGAATTGCTACAAAATGAAGACAAAGAGGGCGGGCATTATGACCATTGGTTTGCTCCAACTCCTACCGAAGAAATTTACCTGATAGCAGCAGAATTTACACAATACCAAATGCCGGCTGGCAATGTTACTGCCATGGCATATTTGCGAACATCAGATGCAGCAATGGCTAATAAATATCTGGAGACCACCGCCCAATACATGGAAATGTACCGCCAATTAGTTGGTCCTTACCCATATACCAAATTTGCTCTGGTCGAGAATTTTTGGGAAACCGGTTATGGCATGCCGTCATTTACTTTGCTCGGTTCGCAAATCATCCGGTTTCCGTTTATTTTACACTCATCTTATCCGCATGAATTATTACATAACTGGTGGGGAAATAGTGTTTATATCGACTTTGAAACCGGAAACTGGGCCGAGGGTTTAACTGCTTATATGGCCGATCACCTGGTAGCTGAACAACGTGGCAAGGGAGAAGAATACCGCAGAGCAACTTTGCAGCGATATACCAATTATGTCGATGAAACTTCTGATTTTGCATTAAACGACTTTATTGGTCGCACTAATGCTTCGACCGAAGCTGTAGGGTATGGCAAAACCGGCATGGTATTTAACATGCTACGAACAAAAGTCGGTGATGAAAATTTCAAACGGGCATTGCAGAAATTTTACCGCGACCATAAATACGCAGTTGGAAGCTGGAACGATATCCGTCTT
Source organism: Robiginitomaculum sp. (assembly GCA_016763315.1). GTDB lineage: Bacteria > Pseudomonadota > Alphaproteobacteria > Caulobacterales > Maricaulaceae > Robiginitomaculum_B. The sequence continues at coordinate 26,102 of JAESTZ010000111.1, read as the reverse complement.
GCTTTTGAAGCGGTAAGTGATACCGATTTAACTGATTTTTTCAACCAATGGGTTGGTGGTGTTGGTGCGGCAGAATTAGAAATTGTATCTGCAGGCCAAGACGCAGATCGCTTGAAATTAGTGGTACGGCAAATCCAAAAAACCAATGATCTTGACTTAACTGTACCGATACTGGTTTACACAAAAGATAAAGTAACTCGTCATAATTTATCTATGAAACAGCGACAACAGTCCTTTGAGTTAAAGGGTTTTGCGCCAATAGTCAGAGTTGAAATTGATCCGGAGTTTCATTTATTTCGCCGTTTGCATTGGGCAGAAATACCGCCATCACTGGGAAATGCTTTTGGCGCAGAAAATGTAATGTTGGTCTTGCCATCAGATACAAGCCCTGAAATGTCTAAACGCTATACCAAAATGGCCAGTATCTGGGGCAAAAGAGAAAACTTTGAGGTGGTAAATGACAATGATTTATCCGAGTTGCCCAGCGACAGAGCCATATGGATTTTTGGTTTGAAGAATAAATTCGCTAATGTGATTGCCGAACAATTATCTGTATATGACGCGCAAATCACGGATAATCTTGTAAGATTTGGTGAAAGAGAATTGAGCCTAGAAACCAACTCGTCTGTTATTGTAGTCAGAAACCCGAACAATCCTAAAGCAGCAATTGTCGGCATTACCGCCCACAGTGATAATGCAGTTGCCGGGCTGGCGCGTAAACTACCACATTATGGTAAATACTCTTATCTGGCATTTGAGGGTGATGATCCCACCAACAGCGCCAAAGGCGAATGGCCGGCAATTGGGTCTCCTTTGGTTGCTATTCTTGACAAAAATGACACTTCTTCGGCAAAGATCAAACCGCGCCCTGCTTTGGCAGAGCTAAAACCGGTATTTGATGCCAAGCGCCTGATGAACACCGTAACGACTTTAAGCGGGCAGGAGTATCAAGGCCGTGGTGTTGGCACCAAGGGTCTTGATCTGGCGGCTGATTATATCCGTGATGCGTTTATTTCCGCCGGTATTAAACCGGCTGATGGCAGTTATTTCCAAGAGTTTTCTGTAACAGGCCCTGATGGAACACAAGTTAAAGTTAAAAATGTTGTTGGAATTATCCAAGGCTCTGATCCAGCTTTTGCCGGGCAAAGCGTGGTGTTAAGCGCGCATTATGATCACCTTGGTTTTGGTTGGCCTGATGTACGATCTGAGCACAAAGGCAAATTACACCCAGGCGCCGATGATAATGCTTCAGGCGTTGCGGTAATGTTGGAGGTGGCTATATCTCTGGCAAAATCTGCTCCGAAGAGGTCAATAATTTTATTAGCCAGTACAGCAGAAGAAAGCGGATTATTGGGGGCATATCATTATATAAAAACCGCAAAAGATCACCCTAAAGCAAAAGTATTTGCCAATGTGAACTTGGATACTGTCGGTAATGACAGGGACGGTTTTTTGATATTTGGTGGCAGCACTGCCAGAGAATGGCCATTTATTTTTATGGGCACCGGTGCAACAACCGGAATTAAAACAACTCTAGTAAAACAAGCTGTCAACGCTTCTGATCATACAGCATTTATCGAAGCAAACATTCCGGCAATTCATATCTTTGGATCGGCCAGCGGGACTTATCACCGGCCAAGTGATACCGGTGATCAAGTAAGTCTTTCTAGCTTAATGAAGGCCACAGGACTAACCAAAGAGGTAGTTCAATATTTAGCTGGGCGAGTAGAGCCAATGACCAACCAAATCAAACCAGCTTCTGGCAAAACAACAATTGCGCCTGCTGCACGGGGCGAAAGAAGAGCCAGCACCGGCTCACGCCCTGACTTTTCTTATAATGGTTCAGGCATTAAAATTGATCATGTAGCCGACAATAGTGCCGGAGCAAATGCCGGACTAAAAGTTGGCGATGTAATCACAATCTTTGGCGGGCAGCCGGTAAGTGATTTACCTGAATACTCCGCCGAGCTGCGCAAATACCAACCCGGTGACAAAGTAACAATTATCGTCGAGCGCAATGGAAAAACCAAAGAGTTGAATCTGGTACTAGGAGAGCGATAGAGGTTTTATTATTTTTCCTTGGCTAGCCCAAGTAAGTTTAACGTGAGTTTTTCGAAAAACGACTCTGATACTCCGCGCTTTACTTTGCCGAGGAAGAATTTCTCGAAGGCGACTTTGCCGTAATGCACCCATTTACCTTGACTGGCCCAACAAACATTGCGTGGCGGGATTTGCGGCATGGCAATAAATGCTACCCCGCCATCACCAAAGTCGGCCAGACAAACTGCATTCCAGCTAGCTTTATGGTTTGGCTCATTGCCATTTAACAGTGCCTGAATGTTTAAGGCAGCGGCTCTTACCATGCTTTCAATCATAAATCCGGTTTTTGGAACCCCGACCGGCACGGCAGTCGCACCAACTGGCGGAATAGCAATGCAAACACCAACAGAAAAAATATCAGGATATTTTGAATTACGCTGATGTTCATCAACCAATACAAAACCCATCGGATTAACCAAACCATCAATTCCCTGCACCGCATCGATACCTTTAAAACCTGGGATCATCATTGAATGCTCAAATGGAAGTTTGTGCATTTGTTTGATACTGCCGTCGATGTTCATTTCCTCAACCTCCATCATCCCTGCGTCGACTTTGGTGACTTTGGCATTACATATCCAGTTTATATGGCGATTGCGTAACTCTGCCTCCAACATGGTTTTGGTGTCACCAACACCGCCAAGACCCAAATGGCCGATAAATGGCTCGGCAGTAACAAAAGTCATCGGCACCTGATCACGAATTTTACGTCGCCTAAGGTCTGTCTCCATAATCAGGGCAAATTCATAAGCCGGCCCATAACAAGACGCACCTTGCACGGCACCAACCACAATCGGCCCGGGTTTTTCAACAAATTTCAACCATTTCGTTCTGGCTTGTTCTGCATGATCAGTTGAACAGATCGAGACTGTATTAGCATTTGGCCCAAAACCATCAATTGCCCCAAAGTTTAACTCTGGCCCGGTAGCAATAACCAAAAAATCATACTCAATGTCCGGCTGACCCTCTAATTCTATCTTCTTGTTTTCAGGGTCAATTCTTTTGGCCATAGCGCAAACAAAGTCAATGTTTCTGCGCTTGAACATTGGTTGTAATTCAACCCTGATATCGTCAGGCTTTCGCCAATCAACTGCCACCCACGGGTTTGACGGGGTAAAGTCAAATGTCGGGCGATTATTTATAACCGTTACCTTGTCAGCAGATCCGGCTTTTTGACGCATCTCTAATGCCATTGGTACGCCGCCAAGGCCTGCGCCCAGAATTACAATATGTGCCATTAAAAGCCCCTGTTTATTATTTTAAATAACTTCAAAGAGGAAACTATACACTTATTTGTGGGGGTATTAGCAAGCAAGATCACTATTTGCTGCGACAGTTCGGCTTATCCATGCGCCACCAAGAACTTGCGAATAGTTATCGCCAAACCCGTAAAAAACGCAAGCCTGCCCCGGAGCAACGCCTTCTTCTAATGTATCCAGATCAACAAAAAGCCGTTGTTTTTCATTTATTTGCAACCGACCTTGAACCGGTGGGCGAGTTGATCTTACTTTCACCTGAACCGTAATTTCTTCACCTGCGGAAATTGGCTTCATCAACCAATTCGGACTATCGAGATAAATTCTTTTTGTTAACAATGCTTCGCGCGGCCCAACAATGACTTCGTGTTTTAGTGGATTAAGTTTGACCACATATAGTGGAGAACCAGCCGCAATGCCGAGGCCACGACGCTGACCGATAGTATAGTGGATCAAGCCTTTGTGCTGCCCCAATATTTTTCCGCTTAGATCAATAATATTCCCCGGCTTTGCGGCGCCGGGGCGTATTTTTTCCACCACATCGGCATATTTTCCTTCGGGAACAAAACAAATGTCCTGACTGTCGGGCTTATTAGCCGCAGACAGCCCAAGCTGACCAGCCAATCGTCTGACTTCTTCCTTTTCTAATCCTCCCAAAGGAAACCGTAAAAAATCTAATTGCTCTTGAGTTGTCGCAAATAAGAAATAACTTTGATCTTTGCTGTTATCTATCGCCCGATGCATTTGCGCACCCTTTTTTTCGGCAATTCGTTGAATATAGTGGCCAGTGGCCATGCAATGTGCGCCAAGGTCTCTGGCCGTGGCCAATAGATCACGAAATTTTACTGTTTGATTGCAAGCGATACACGGAACCGGAGTTCTGCCGGACAAGTATGTATCGGCAAAGTTTTCTATTACTGCATTGGAAAACTTGCTCTCATAGTCAAGAACATAATGGGGGAAGTTTAATTGGGCAGCGGCATTTGCTGCATCGGCAATATCTTGACCGGCACAACAAGCACCTTTTTTGGCAATTGCTGCGCCATGGTCATATAATTGCAAAGTAATGCCAACTACATCATAGCCGGCAAATTTTAACAAAGCGGCGGTTAGGGTGGAATCCACTCCGCCAGACATTGCTACAACAATTCGTATTTTTGACCGCTTAGCAACATCACCATAATCGGGCAGGTCAAGCACAGACCGGTCAAGTGCCCGGCGAACTGCCGGATCATTCATATCAAACATTTATCGTCTCCAACGGGATCAAAGGCCCAAAGCAGATATACTAGGGTCTGTGGACAATTATGAAAGTGTCAACAGACCCTAGACTTGCCTATACGTTATGCTTGGCGAAAATGCAAAGCGGAACTTGTCAAGAAAACAGGTGCGTCAAGTTGACTTAAAATATAAACCAGTGCTTGATCAAATCATGCCGGCAGTGTAGGCCAAGATAAATGGTTTTATGCACATTTGGGAGACACAAGCATGAGCAGTTACCAGCGGGGATCACAAGACATTTCCCACCATCAAGATACTTATAAACTGGTTATGGACATTACTGTCTGGTCCTGCGGTTTACTCGGCGCCCCAATCTTGTTTTTTAGTTTAATATTTGGAGGAAACATTGGTTGGTTTCCGGCGCTTGTTAGTACTTTGATAGTAGCAATCGTTGCTGGCATGGTTCTTAAACGCGGTGGGGCGTGGCACGCAACCATGATCGGCTTGGCAATTTTTACCGGAATTATAAGCTTGGCTATATCGTTTATTGCCGGGCTTGGTTAACCAGAATATCGCAGGACTTAAAGTAATAGTATAAGGATACTGCCCAACAGCTTTTTTTCAGTGAGGACAAATGAAACTTGCGGTTTTAACAGAAAGATTATCAGGCGAAGCCCGGATAGCCTTAACACCACAGACCATCACAAAATTGGTGGCCGCAGGTCATAAAGTGCAAATTGAAAGCGGCGCCGGCAAAGGAGCCAGCATCAGCGATGCGGCACTAAAAGAAGCCGGTGCAATTATCTGCAAAACTTCAAAAGCAACTCTTTTAGGCGCGGATTTATTACTGGCAGTTCGCCGGCCATCGAAAACAGTGTTGGACGGGCTTGGCAAAGGCTCGGGACTAGTAGCATTGCTTGATCCTTTTGATGATCCGGCATTTGTGCAAACCTGTGCCGCCAAGGGTGTTGATGCCTTTGCCATGGAATTTGTGCCACGAATCACCCGCGCCCAAAGCATGGACGCATTATCCTCACAATCCAATCTTGCCGGATATCGCGCAGTGATCGAGGCCGCAGCCATATACGGCAAAGCATTGCCTATGATGATGACTGCTGCCGGAACGATAGCTGCTGCGAAAACCTTTGTCATGGGGGCAGGGGTTGCCGGCTTGCAAGCGATTGCCACCGCGCGAAGGCTGGGCGCGATAGTTTCTTCGACCGATGTACGGCCAGCCGCCAAAGAACAGGTTGGGTCTTTGGGGGCGAAGTTCATTGCCGTTGAAGACGAAGAATTCAAGGAGGCCGAAACTTCCGGTGGTTACGCCAAGCAAATGTCGGCAGAATACCAAAAAAAGCAAGCTGAATTGGTGGCTAAACATATTGCCAAACAGGATATTGTTATCACCACCGCCTTGATTCCGGGACGGGACGCACCAAAGCTGGTTGACGAAGCTATGGTAAAGTCGATGAGCGATGGTTCTGTAATTATTGACATGGCGGCTGAACGCGGTGGCAATTGCACTTTAACCAAACCCGGGGAAGTAATAGTTGTTCACGGTGTTACCATCGCTGGATTTACTAATTTACCCTCCCGTTTGGCCGCAGACACATCGGCGCTTTATGGTCGTAACCTTGCGGCGCTATTACCCTTGTTAACCGGTGAAAGCGGTAATTATTCTCCGAATTGGGAAGATGAAATTGTAATTGGTGCCAATTTGACTAAGGGCGGAAAAATAACCAATGAGGCTTTCGTCAAAAAGCCTCCAGCTAAAAAATCGACTCCGAAAAAAGATGCTCCGAAGAAATCGGCTACAAAGAAAACCGTAACCAAAAAAGCGCCGATCAAAAAGGCAGCACCAAAAAAATCAATTGCCAAGAAAAAGAAACCTACGCCTAAAAAACCCGTTGCTAAAAAACCAGCAACCAAACGAACAGTAGCAAAGAAAAAAGGAAGCTAATTATGGAAGCAGTAGACCCATTTGTATTGCGGTTAGCAATTTTTGTGATGGCCTGTTTTGTTGGCTATTTTGTGGTGTGGAGTGTAACACCGGCTTTGCACACCCCGTTAATGGCGGTTACCAACGCTATTTCATCAGTAATTATTGTTGGTGCTTTGGTCGCGGCGGCAACTGTAGTTTTTCCTGGCTCTGATGCCGCTACTGAAGCCGCAGCCGGACAAACACGAATATTTGGCCTGATCGCCACTGTGTTGGCAGCAGTAAATATATTTGGCGGCTTTCTCGTCACTCAGCGAATGTTAGCTATGTATAAGAAAAAGGAACGCTAACCACCGAAAAACCTAATTGCTTATTATTTTTTCCATGACCAAGACACGAAAGTAACGCTTATGAGTCCCACATTTTCATCACTGGCCTATCTGGTTTCCGGCGTGCTGTTTATTCTGGCTCTTCGTGGTTTATCTTCACCGGCTAGTGCGCGGCAAGGTAATTTGTTTGGTATGATAGGCATGTTTATTGCCATTGTTACCAGCCTGTTATCAATCCAAGGCGGTAATGCTTTTATCGGCATTCTAATTGCATTGGTAATTGGCGGCTCAATCGGCGCCGTAATTGCCAGGCGCATTGCCATGACTGATATGCCGCAATTGGTGGCGGGGTTCCACTCGCTGGTTGGTATGGCTGCAGTTTTGGTAGCGGCAGCAGCTTTGTATTCACCGGATGCTTTTGGTATTGCCGGACGTGATGGTTCTATGCACATGCAAAGCCTGATTGAATTATCATTAGGGGTGTTTATCGGAGCAATTACTTTTTCCGGGTCGGTTATTGCCTTTGCGAAGCTAAACGGAAACATGTCCGGTAAGCCTATTTTACTACCATTTAGACACTTTATAAATCTTGGTTTACTGTTAGTGGCGGTGGTTTTAATCGCTTTGCTGATCGGTACTCATGGCACTGGCTCGCAAGCGCAAACGCTTTTCTGGATGTTGACAGTGGTGGCTCTGGTTTTTGGGTTGTTGCTAATTATTCCTATTGGCGGAGCCGACATGCCGGTCGTGGTTTCCATGCTAAACTCTTATTCCGGATGGGCGGCGGCGGCACTTGGTTTTACTTTGGAAAACAACGCTCTGATCATAACCGGCGCATTAGTTGGCTCGTCCGGTGCTATCCTTTCTTATATTATGTGCAAAGCAATGAACCGTAGCTTTATTTCAGTAATAGCCGGTGGCTTTGGCGAAGTGGCGGCAGCTACAGATGATGATGGTATTGAGCGCAATGTAAAACTTGGCGCGGCTGATGATGCCGCATTTATCATGAAAAATGCCGGCAAAGTAATTATAGTGCCGGGTTATGGCATGGCTGTTGCTCAGGCTCAACACGCGCTAAGGGAAATGGCTGATCTGCTAAAAGCCGAAGGTGTAGAGGTTAAGTATGCGATTCACCCGGTTGCCGGAAGAATGCCCGGGCACATGAATGTATTGTTGGCCGAGGCTAATGTTCCCTATGACGAGGTGTTTGAACTTGAAGACATTAATTCAGAATTTTCCGGTGCCGATGTAGCGTTTGTAATTGGTGCCAATGATGTGACCAATCCGGCTGCCGAAGAAGACCCAACTTCGCCAATTTATGGCATGCCGGTATTGCAGGTGTGGAATGCTGGCACGGTATTTTTCATCAAACGTTCTTTGTCATCAGGTTATGCCGGTATCGACAACACATTGTTTTATCGTGACAACACCATGATGTTATTATCCGATGCCAAAAAAATGGTCGAAAGTATCAATAAGGCTTTGGGTTAATCACTTATCAAGAAACGCCCTCAAAGCGTGCAGTTTATAGCCTGCTTGCATTCCGGAAGCGATAATTTGATCAGCAGATAAATTGCCTGCCTGACTTAATGCCCATAGATTAGCAGACCTAGTGCCGGTTTTACAAAATGCGTAAACCTTGGACTTTGATTGTTCCTGCGCCAGTTTAGCCGCCGCTATTTTTTGCGGAGTAACACCATCACGCGGTGATATAGGAATTGATACATATTTCATGCCAGCAGCAATGGCAGCCGCTTCTATATCTGTTCCTTTTGGTTGCCCCCAGCTTTCACCATCGGGCCGATTGCAAATAATGGTGTCAAAGCCAGCATCAGCCAGTGCTTGAATTTGGCCGACTTGAACTTGCGGACCGACTGAGAATTTTTCAGATAATGCGTGAATTTTCATTTCTTTACCTTGTAATTTAGCTCTTTTTAGAAAACTGGTTAAGCGGTAATTTTAAGTATTGAATACCGTTATCTGCCGCCGGCGGTAAACTGCCACCACGTAGATTGATTTGTAAAGACGGCAATATCAATCGCGGCATCGATAAGCCTTTATCTCGCTGATTACGAAAAGCAACATAATCAGCCTCAGTTGGATATTGTAGCAAATGAATATTATGCCGTTTTTGTTCGCCAACGGTAGTTTTCCAGACAAATTCATCTCTGCCCGGAGCTTTATAGTCATGACACAGGTAAATTTCTGTTTCTTCAGGCAGACTTAACAGTTTTTGTATTGAGGAAAACAGTGTTGCCGCATCTCCACCGGGAAAGTCTGCTCTGGCACTGCCATAATCCGGCATAAACAAGGTATCGCCAATGAACACGGTATTTTCAACATAATAACTTATGCAAGCTGGCGTGTGACCGGGGGTTGCCAATACCTTAATGGTTAAATCACCCAAAGGTATTTCATCACCATCAGCAAACAAACGATCAAATTGCGAGCCATCTACGGCAAATTCAGGTTCAAAATCGAACACCGGAGCAAAAGTAGATTGCACTGTGGTAATTCCAGCCCCTATACCGGTCTTTGCACTGGTATGTTCAACCAAATAATGCGCCGCACTTAAATGATCGGCATGAGCGTGGGTTTCCAGTACCCATTGAAAGTCCAAGCCCTTGTCTTTGCCATATTGCAAAATTTCATCGGCATGTTTCGTTGAAATAGTTCCCGAGGCAGGATCAAAGTCCAGCACCGGGTCAATTATTGCTGCGGCAGAAGTTTTTGGATCATAAATTACATATTGTGCAGTAAAAGTTACTGTATCGAAAAAAGCTTTTACCTTGATGCTTGGCTCTGTATCGGTCATAAATCAGCTTCCTTTATTTTATCAGGGTTATTTTAATAATTACCCTATAATGATTCCTTCTAACCTACCATATATGAGCGAATGCTAATATGCGCAATACTGCCCTACAAGATATTGAACAAAATGTTGATCAAGCATCGGCACTGTTACAAGCAATGAGCAACCCAAAACGGTTGTTGGTATTATGTATATTGGCCGAAGATGAGCAATCAGTTGGTGCATTGGCCAAGCAGGTGGGTCTCAGCCAATCGGCATTGTCACAACATCTGGCTCGTTTACGTGATGACGGTTTTGTTTCAACAAGACGTGAAGCGCAGACAGTTTATTATTCCGTGTCTGGAACAGAGGTAAAGGCCGTTTTAGGCGCATTACATGGAATATATTGCTCTTAGTATACTCAAAACTTAAATTAAACAGTATTTTGAGTATACTTTGCCTTGTGATCCATCAACTTAACCAAAAACCGGTACCCACTTTTTGGGTCGATGGAGTATAATGAAGCTGTTTTAACCAAGTTCCAACACAACATTCATGTGTGCTTGCAAAATTTGCTTGTATCCACAGAATTTAGCCAATTCGACACAATCAACAGACCAGTCCTGATTACGCTCTAAGATCAGTAGTTTTGGTAAGTCATCTTTGCTTGTAGTTTCAAAAAACACTGGCAAGACTTGATCTTCAGCGCCTTCAATATCAATTTTCATCGCATCGGCACCGGTCATATCATGGCTGGATAATATTTCTGTCAAACTGCGAGTTTGCACCTCAAATGTCTCGTCCGGTTGATCACCTGAACGTAAAGAAAAACCAGATGCCCCTCGATTACTGGTTGAAATAGACATTTGCGCCACGCCTTTTTTATCCGCAACAGCACAATCAACATGGGTGATGTTGCAATCGGGGTTTACAGCTAAATTAAATTTTAGCCTTTGTTTAATCACCGGTTGCGGCTCAATTGCCAACACCCTTGCTTGCCTACCCGCATTGCCCGCAACAAATAACGAATAAAGACCAACATTAGCGCCAACATCGATAAATCTGAAATCCTTGTGCAGCATTTCCAGTAAAATTTGCCGCTCTTGAGCATCAAAATTTATTCGCGAAAATAATGCCCGCTTTTCGCATAAATTATCTTTTGGGTATAAACGAAATTTTGACCCCCAGAACTTAACGTCTAATGGGCTGCTCAAACCGCTAAGCACTATTTTGCGACACAAGGAACCAAACAGACTCTTCGGGTGTTTATTGCTCTGCCCGATAGCAAATCTTTGTATCCGGTTAGGAACATATCGCCCCCAATCTAATTTTGCCATCATATTCATTTTTATCCATAACTTAGCTTTGTCATTACAACACCAAATGACCATTGTCGGCAAATGCCAAATTAAATGCCGCTTCACATTGTTTGGAGGTCAAAACTTTTTCTGATTTTCCTGTGGCTGTAACCTGTCCATTATCCAGCAAAATTAAATTTGTCGCGAAACGTGCAGCCAACGGTATGTCATGCATAACGCAAAGCACGGTTTTACCTTTGTCGCCTTCGGCGGCTAATATCTTCATCATCGATAATTGTTGCGCTGGATCCAAAGCTGCCGTTGGCTCATCAATTAACAATAAATCAGCCTGCACCGCCAAAGCTCGCGTCAACAACACCCTTGCCCGTTCACCGCCGGAAAGTTGATCCATACGCTTTTCGGAAAATTGCAGAACATTACAGTCAGCCATAGTTTTCTCAATTATATGTTTCGTTTGCTGCTTACTTTCGCGAATATTACTTCGAGCCAAAGCCACCAGGTTTTTAACTAATAACGGCCAGTGTACTTTCGGGTGTTGTGCCAGATAGCTGATTATATTTGCCCGATCGTTTTGCTTCATAGGCAACAAGTCATTTTGTTCAAATAATATTTGCCCCTTTATTGCCGGAAGTAATCCGGCAAGTACCCGTAGCAAGCTGGTTTTGCCGGATCCATTGGCACCGATAATGACATTTAAACCCGGATTGATGTTAAGGTTGACATTATCTAAAATCTTAAACGAACCAAGCTTGGCAGACAGGTCAGTAATTTCTAAAATATTCATATCTGCTCCTTTTGGGTCTTCCAGACCAAAAACAAGAACAATGGCGCACCAAGCAAAGCCGTTACCACCCCCAGATAAAGCGGCGTTCCGGGGCCGCTAAGTAAGCGCGAAACCATGTCGGCAAATAATAATAAAATTCCACCAACCAATGCCGATGGAATTAAAGTTCGTGATGGCAGATGCCTTACAAACGGTCTTACCAGATGCGGTGCCGCCAAGCCAACAAAACCAACTGCTCCGGCACTGGCAACGCCAACCCCAACACATAACATCGAACCAATTACAACCCATTTTCCGGTACTGGAAACCGAACGACCGGCACTGGCCGCTGTGTCTTCACCAAGGCTTAGCAAATCAAGCCCCGATCCAGCTCTGGACAGTAATAGCACCCCAAACAGTATCAAAGGTGCCGCCAACAACACATCAGACAGGGAACGATCAGCAACCGAGCCCATCAGCCAATAAGCAATCTCCGATAGCGCCCACGGGTTTGGCGACAAATTCATCAATAATGCCGTGGCCGCCGTAGCCATTGCCGACATGGCAACACCGCCAAGTATCAAGCCGGTGGCCGAAGCTCGAACAAATGCCAATAATAATAAGAACAACGCGGCCAAGCCAGCCCCTAACATTGCGCCAGCATATAACATCCATGCAAAAGTAGCAGCCAGACCGCTATAGAGTATAAAGGCGGCAAATAAACTGGCCATTGAAGAAATACCAACCACCGCCGGATCAGCCAGCGGGTTTCGTAACAGTCCTTGTAAGGCGGCGCCACTAGCGCCCAAACCAGCGCCGACCAATATTGCTAATAATGAACGTGGCAGACGAATTTGCCAAATAATGATCTGGTTTATCTCATCGCCGTGGCCAATAAGCGCTGCCAATAAATCAGTTAATGGGATTTGTTGCGCCCCTAAACACAAGGAAATCAATAGCAATACTGCCAGCACAAACATCAATATAGCAATTAAGCGCATCACTTTTCTGTACCATCCATCAACTTATCCAAAAACAATCTTAGTCGTCGCATTTGCTTGCCCCAAAACCGCATAAACTTTTGCTGGCAAATTCTCCGTGCCCACTTTTTGGGTCGATGGAGTATCGTTGATCCAGTGCATCAGCGATTTGTTCTGCGGCTGTAATTAGTAACGGCCCGCCGCAAACCCATAAACCACCGGGAATATGTTTTTGCGGTACTTTTTGTTGCAAACCTTTCAAGATCGAATGATTGGCTCTAAATTGCAAAATACTGGGGCTGCCATTACGAAAAAAACTAGTAATGATTAAATCAGGCTGCTGCGTAGCCAGCAATTCCAATGGCACTCGACTCCAGTTTTCAATTCCCAATTCTGTGGCAAAATTTCTTGCACCGGCTGCTATAATTGCCGCATCAATAAAAGTGCCATAACCGGCAGTTCCTAATGTCGGGGTAAGGTATAAAATGCTCGGCTCTTCATGGCGACTTTGTTTGCGGGCTTGCAAGCTTTGCAAGCGAATGCGCTGCGATGAAATGACAGTCTTGGCTTGTCCTTGTTTATTTAAAAACTCGCCTAATTTGCTGAGGTTGTTTTCTATAGCGGTAAAATCGGTTGCTGGTGCTAATTGCATGGCCTTACTACCGCGATGTTCAGCCAAGCTGGTTGCAGCAATATTGTCCCCAGAACCTAAAACGATTTTAGCCGGTGATAATGATAATAAAACTTCTTGGCTAGGCCACGCACGAGGTAAGCTTCTTACGGCATCAGGCGCACGGGATAATTTGCTATTTGCTTGCCATGACAAAGCTTTGATTTGCCTAGGCTCGACCAAAGCCAGCACATAAGAGTCCGCACAAAGTGATGTTGAAACCACTTCGTCTTGCGCCAATGTCATTATCGGCCAGAAAAAGCCGATAATGACAATCAAGCAGGCTCTAAAACTGTGCTGCCAAGCCGCCATATAACGCCCTTCCTTGCGAGGCATAACCAAATACCTCTTGATAATTTGCATTGCCAAGGTTTTCACCACGCAAATAAATCGAGAAATTATCACCAACTTTGCGAGAAGCCTTAGCTCGTATCAAGGTATATGCGGCTAATGTCACTGGTTGGAAACTGCCAAAATCAGTATCACGCATACTACCATTATGATCGACACCAAGACTAAGCTGCCAGTTTTCGCTTGCATCGCGCCAGAACACTGACAGGCTGGCTAAGAACTCTGGCCTTCGTATTTCAGGGATATTGTTCTCTTTGGCTGACAAGAAACTCATACTGCCGCTGGCAAAGATACTGCTTGTTAACTGTAATTCTCCGGACAGTTCAACACCTTGTCTTGTGCTAGCAGATGTACGGTTGCGAGCGGTTGCCGGGAACACCCCAAAATCAGTATAAATTTCGTTATTAAGTTCTGCTGTAAACAAGGTGATCGAGGCCGTTCCTTTGGCAAAACTTTGCTGCCAACCAAGCTCATACCCTGTTGATGTTTCTGCTTGTAAATTTGGGTTGCCAACAAAAAATGCCGGGAAAAATCCGTATAATTCGAAAAAACCCGGGTTTTTAATTCCCTGTCCTGCACTGCCAAGAAATTTGCCGTTCAGCTCTTCAAAATTCCATGCAAGGCCAGCACGTAACGCATTGGTGTCGTCGAACAGATCATTAAACTCATGGCGCGCAGAAAGCGAAACCGTCAATGGCCCGCTATTAGCCAAATAATCACCAGCAATAGCATAAGAATTTGCTTGTTGCTGCTGGTTTTGCAAAGCCCCGGCACCAGCATGGTTCTGGTAAGTTTCAAAACGTCCCTCTAAAACTCCGGTTAAGCGATGCGAAACCTTACCACTTTCCCAAACAACACTGGTCTGTCCGCCAACCCTAGTTCTTGTTCCTGTAGAAGTAGAATTACCGGAAATTGTCCGGCTGCTTAAAGAAGATGCATATATCTCGCTAAGCCACCCTCCATCAAAACTTTCACCCTTAATGGCCAGTCGCGCCATTGATAGATCATTATCGAGCTGGCTATCTGTGTCATTTAATCGGCCATCGAAGTCTGTATCAGAATCAAAGTCTGATTTTGCATTTTGAGTTCTAGCGCGAAACTGAGCTGTCCAGTTTTGATTTAACGGCAGGTTTAAGCCGGCAAAAACTTGTCGTTGATTAAATCCGTCACGCTCGCCAGAATTTCCTGAAACGTCATAACCCGCTGTTTGTAGACCAGAGGCTTGCAACCATATTTTACGCTCGTCTTTTACGCTAGATACATAAATTGATCCTGAATAGCTGTCTAACGAGCCGGCTTCCATTTTGACCTTCAACTGGTCGCCTTGTTTTACCGGTTCGGTTAAAATATTGATCACTCCGCCAATAGCATCAGTTCCCCAAAGTGCTGATTGCTCACCGCGCATTACTTCAATTTTTGTAATACCGGCGCTAATTGCCGAAGAAAAACCAAAACTTCCAGAAAACGGATCACTGGCTTCCATGCCGTCAATAAACACCAAAACCTGATTGGCTTCTGACCCTCTTACACGTACTTGCGTCAAGCCACCGGCTGGCCCTGAACGATTCACCGCCAACGACGGTACCCGCCGCAAAGCATCAGCAACAAATTCATCACCCCTGGCTAGAAGCTCTTCTTCATCAATTATGGTTACAGTAGAGGTAATTTGGGAAACAGGAATAGGCATTCTTGACCCAATAACTACAATTTGCTCTTCCAATTCTTCTACTTCATTGGCAAAAACAAGTGTTGAAAACAGACTTGCCGGTATAATAGCAAGACTTAAAAAATTAAATTTCATCGTCAGACTCCATGACAAAATCCAGCGCAGAAACTCATTCCACGCCAGCACCAAAAGATTTCGTCACGAACGGTAATTCACCCGCGCCTTGCTGATCTGACCCCGGATCATAGGCGGACGAGTGTCGGCAGGTCTTCCGACTTACGGATCAGAGCTAATTGATACCCCTTCCCGACGCATAGGCATCAGTGGTAATGGCATCACAGCTAACCGTTTACGGCTGCGGGCACAGTTACGGAATTGAAAACAAGTTTTCGCACCGTATTCCCTGTTGTCATGTTGCGGGCAAGCCCAACAACAAACCGACCTTAGCTTGGTAAGATCTGGTTGCGATAGGGTCAAGCTTATTGCGATAATCTTTTGGAGTTTATGTTTTTTCGGGGCGGTTTTGTTTGCGGTCATTTTGCCAACGCCACCACAGCAAGAATATTTTTGGGCCTGTTACCAGATAACGCCGCCACATGCGTGCTGGCTCGCTAATTAGCCTATGAAGCCATTCAAGTCGGGATTTTTGCATCCACTTTGGTGCTCTGGCGACTTTGCCGGCAAGAAAGTCAAGGCTGGCGCCAACGCAAAGGCCAACACCTTGGCAATCTCCGCGCCGTAAAGCTGCTTTGGCTACCATTTCTTGTTGTGGAGACCCGACACATATAAATGTAAATTTGGCCGGGTTATTGGCAATAAAGTCAGCGCACTGTTGCACCGCACCAAGATTTTTTCGCAAACCCATTGGCGGTTCATACCATCTGACATCAGTTAAGCCATAACGAGCTGTCACCGCATCAATAACAGAGGCGCTAGCGCCAATAACTGTTATTGTTTCATCTGTGTTTATGCTGTTTTCAAACAAATATTCGGTAAGGTCAGAACCGGGAGTTACCTCCAGATTTTCACCGGAAAGCTTGGCAATTAGTTCTAATATTCTTGAATCACAAACCGTAAGCCAGGCGTCTTGGTATATTGACTTTATCCATTTCGGTTCTTTTTGCATCCGCACTAAATGATCGACATTTGGGGTTACTACAAAACGAAATTCGGCTTGCGGGTCGCGCTCGGAAATTCTCTCAACTGTCTGATCAAAATTAACCAGATCAAACGAGCTATTGATAAACCACAGGTGTCGCGAGCGCTTGCGGCGATCACCTTTTGTTGGAATATCGTAAACTGTATCACTCATCTATTTTGCTCTTTATTATACTTAAAAGGCTGAATTAAATAGACTTTTAAGTATGGCTTTCTTTGTTATCCATCAACTTATCCAAAAACCGGTGCCCAATTTTTGGGTCGATGGTATATACAAGAGTTCTTTTTATTTGAGCCTGTTATAGTCGGTTTGGGTTAACAATCAGTTTTGCAAAGGTAAAATTATCCGGTGTTCGTTTTGCGCTTGCCGAGCAATTTGTGCTTTTGTAAATAATGTCGCATCTGGTCATAAGATAAACCAAGGCTTCTGGCTGCATTAGCGCAACTTTGTCCCTTGTCATCCATTGCCCGCCGCAGCAAAACCCTCTCAAAGATCAATACCTGTTCAATGAATGATTTGTCTATTCGCGGTTCTGGTAGTGCTTTATTTTGCTTTACCGCCACCGGTTCATTGTTACTGATCGTGGTTGCTTGAGGCCGCCAGGGTGATGCAAATGGATCAAGCTTTATCTCATCAACAAATACGTTGGCGTCATTGTTGCTGCTTGCGCTGTAATGGATGTTGCGCTCGATAACATTTTTCAGTTCTCGAACGTTTCCCGGCCAACTATGTTGCATCAATACTTGCATGGCCTGCATCGAAAAGCCGGTAAACTGCTCGCCGCCCAACTCTCGAACCATGTTTTGCCCGAAATGCTGCGCCAATATTGGAATGTCCTCCCACCGCGCCCGTAATGGCGGCAATGTAACCACTTCAAACGCCAATCGATCCAACAGGTCTGCTCTGAATAGGCCCTTTTTTACTTGCTCTTGTAGATCCAGATTAGTTGCGCCAATTAGTCTGACGTTACAGGTCTTAGGCTGCCCGCCGCCAACGCGCTCAAATTCCCCATATTCGACAACTCGTAAGATTTTTTCCTGCACCCGCACTGAAGCACTGGATATTTCGTCGAGAAACAAAGTTCCTTTGTCTGCTCGCTCAAAACGGCCAATATGTCGCTTGGTAGCGCCAGTAAATGCTCCGGCTTCATGACCAAACAATTCGGACTCAAGCAAGTTATCCGAAAGCGCGGCGCAGTTTACCGTCACATAATCTTCTGACCAACGCCCAGATAGAAAATGCACCCTTGCCGCCATTAATTCTTTACCGGTACCGCGCTCGCCAATAATGAGTAAAGGCCGGTTAAGGTTTGCTGCTTTTGAAACCTGATCAAGAGAGGCCAGAAACTCGACCGATTGACCAATTAGCGGCGGTAATGTGTTTTCACTCAACATAGTGAATATAACCATATTGAGCAGTGAAATTCAAGTTATTTACGTGAAAAACACGTATTAAAACCCAAAGAAATAGACGCCTACATAAATAAAGAAGCAATAACAATGGGTTATAGTATAAACCAAAACTGGCACGCCGCTTGCTATGTATTAACCAAACTTGCCCTTGGGCTTGCTTGGTTCAATAACAAAAAGAGAAATAAAATGAATAATGAATATGACCCTTATGAAGGTGGACAGCGCGACAAAGCCAAAGTAACCGCCGATGATTGGCGCGAAACCAGTTCGCGTTTCTGGCGTTATTTGCGTACCAGATCACTTGAATGCTGGGGCTTTTTTATTGCCGGACTTATTATTGGCGGTTTGCTTTTTTAATAAACACTTAAATCAGAACAATAAACTTATAGGAGAACGAAAATGGGTATTTTTTCACGAATGGGTGACATTATTAACTCGAACATTAATTCCATGCTGGAAAAAGCCGAAGATCCGGAAAAGATCGCCCGGTTGATAATTCAGGAAATGGAAGACACCTTGATCGAGGTGCGAACTGCGGCGGCTAGGGCTATAGCTGATAAAAAAGATGTGACCAGAAAACTTGAACACTTTACCGTAACCAGCAATGAATGGGCTGAGAAATCAGAACTAGCCATAGCAAAGGGTCGTGAAGATCTGGCTCGTGGCGCGTTACAAGCCAAAGCTAAAGCCTCTGGCATGGTTGAAATTTTATCTACCGAACTTGAAATCATCAATTCGGCGATTGATAAGGCAGAATCTGATATGGGTAAATTGCAAGATAAACTTGATGAAGCTAAAGCCAAACACAAAGCATTGTTAATCCGTGCCGGAACTGCGCAAAACCGCTTGAAAGTGCGCGAAACTGTTGCCGATCATAAAATCGAGGACGCGCTTAGCCGTTATGCTGCATTGGAGCGCAAAGTTGATGAACTTGAGGCTCAAGCCGATGCTTTTGACCTTAATCAGGGAAAAAGCCTTGAAAGCCAGTTTGCCGATCTTGAAGGTGAAGAAAGTATCGAGCAAGAGCTTGCCGCCTTAAAAGAAAAGCTAAAACCAGCTAAGGCCGCACCCGTCAAAGCAGAAGCGTAACCTTAAAAATCACAATTAAGACGAGGGAATTATCATGGAAACATTAGCGATTTTACTTTTGGTCGTTGTTGCGCCGGTGTGGATTGTATTTCACCACATAACCAAATGGCGTGATCAAAAAGGCTTGTCAGCCGATGATGAGCACATGCTCGAAGACCTGTGGCGCAGTGCCAGAAAAATGGAAAACAGAATTGTCTCACTAGAAGCAATTCTTGATACCGAAAGCCCGGGATGGAGAAAAAAAGATGACGAATAAACAATATTCGCGCCCGCCAAATCCGCATCGACTATATCGCATTAACCAATCCGGTGGTTTAGCAGGAGTTTGCGCCGGTTTTGCCGAATACTTCAACATTGATGTTGTTATTGTCCGTTTGGCCTGGGTGTTGTCATTCTTTATTCTTGGTCCGTTTTCTATCATTGCATATATTGTGGCTTGTTTTGTAATTCCATCTCGAACCACCAAGGAAAAACCAAAAATGAAACCTGAAGAAGACGATTTTTGGCGTGGAGTTGAACGTCAGCCAACAACTACATTTTCAAACTTGCGCTATCAGTTTCGTGACCTTGACGATCGGCTGGCAGATCTTGAGAGATCAGTTACTTCCAAGGAATGGAAATTACGCCGCGAGTTTCGGGATCTGGAGAAATAATTACTGGTAAGCCAGTTTGTATTTAGAAGGGGGGCACGAACATGCTTTCAAAAATAACCATAATTATAACAAGCCTTGCTTTGTTATTACAGCCAATAACCATTAATGCCGAACAGGGTAAAACCGCTTCTTCGTCAGCTCTGGCAGAGTTTGCCTTTGTTACTTCTTGTATCGGGCCGATGACATTGCAGTTTATGCCAAGGGATCGTGGATTGTTTTTAGTGGCATTTTCCGCAGGTGGCTGTAGTCAGACAAAACATTCCAACGGGTTCGGTTTGCGGTTTGGCAAAATTGCCAACACGATGGAGCCGCAAACCTCTCGTGTAAAAATTAACTTTCAACCAAAACTAATGATGTAAGTAAAAGCTCACTTGACAGTGATCGGCATAACACCATCTATCAGCTCATGAGTGTTGGATTGACTGTCATTTTGCTAGCGTTGTCAGTAATAGCAACCGGTTTTGCCGTTTGGCGTGACAGTCTACCACGGCCAAATGGTAAAATTTACTGGTTTAGCTGGAAACCGGTTTTCATGATCGGCCTTGTTGTCGTGATTGTTTTAATCACCCATTTGGTTAATTTATCCGGTATCGAAACCGTAACCAGACGTAGATAGAGCATTTGCCAGTAAAAGTGGGAAGCCTTTTGTCTCGCGGTCAGATTGCTTCGCAATGACCTGCGACGGCGCGGCCTGACCGGCCGAGGCGCAGTCGCGCCTAGTTAGTAATATCCTGCTAATTTTATCTTGCGGCAATAGAACTCCTTCTCCCAATGGTAGAAGGTTGGGATGAGGGGAATAATGTTAAAATTTACAACAACAAAACTGGATCACCGGCACAAGGCCGGTGATGACAATGGAATGTAATGAAAACCGCATACACTTTTTCATGCGGCGCTTGGGGATTGCGCCACTCAAAGATAAGCAATGCTAGTAAAAGTGGGGAGTTGTTCTGTCTCGCGGCAGGTTCGCTTTGCTCACGCCTACGACGGCGCGGTAAACGATTGGCTCAAACTCAAAAGTGCGCAGTTACACCTAGTTAGTAATATACTGCTTAAGTGGTACTAAAATTTGCATTTCCAGCAAAGCATTTATGTTTTAAGCTATCGTCAGTAAACGGACAAAAGGGTTAATGATGGGTTGGTGGACGGTATTGCCGCCTTTGGTAGCGATCGCAGTTGTTATCTGGCGTAAAGAAGTAATTTTGGCTCTGTTTGCGGCAATATTGACCTCGGAAATATTGCTATTGGTGCAAAATGGCGGGTTTTCACCATTTTTAGGGTTTATCGCCAGTATTGATCGCATTACAGCGGTTTTTGGCAGCTCCTACAGCACAAGGCTTTTAATGTTCAGCCTGCTAATCGGTGCATTACTGGCCTATATGCGCCATTCCGGCGGCGTTACCGCTTTGGTGGACTTTCTAATCAACCGCAAAATGACCAACAGCCGAAGGCAGGCAGGTTTGCTTAGCTTTGGTGTTGGAATTGTTTTGTTTATCGAAAGCAATTTATCTATATTAACCTCTGGAATTTTATCCAGAGGTATTTACGATCGCTTTGGAATTAGCCGCGAGCGTTTGGCTTATGTGATTGACAGCACCTCGGCGCCGGTTTGCATTATATTGCTTTTTAATGGTTGGGGAGCCTATGTGTTGGGTTTGCTTGGCGGTTATGATTTGCAAAATCCGGTACAAATTTTGATCGGTTCAGTGGTGTTTAATTTTTACGCATGGATTGCACTGGCAATAGTATTATTCACCATAATTACCGACAAAGTACACGGCCCAATGCGTAAGTTCGAGGCAAAAAGCGTCATTAAAGCTGAAAGCAAACCAGAATTTGTTGCCTCGAAACCACGGTTTATGATCGTGCCGTTATTGGTGCTTATTATTGGCATATTCGGCTTTATGTTCTGGACCGGTAATGGCGAACTTATCGAAGGCGATGGCGCACGATCGATACTTTATGCAACAGTTTTAGCTAGTTTAACGGCTTATTTGATGATGCTGGCCTCAAAGCGTTTTACCCATGTAAAGCTGGTTAGAATTGGCTTTGGTGGTATGGGAGAATTATTACCTTTGGTAAGTATCGTTTTAATTTCAATGGCACTGGGCAGCTCATTAGGTGAGCTTGGTACCGGAAAATTTATCGCTGGACTGGCTGATGAAACATTGCCGCGTATTTTAATTGTACCAATGTTATTTTTAGCTGGCGCATTGATGTCATTTGCTACCGGAACGTCGTGGGGCACATTCGCTTTATTGATACCGATCGGTGTCCCACTTATCCAAACAATGGGGTTGCCACCATCTTTGGTTATGTCAGCAATTTTAGGCGGTGGAGTATTTGGTGATCATTGTTCACCAATATCTGATACATCAGTGGTCTCGGCACTGGCTGCGGGTTGTGAGCTGCTGGATCATGTACGAACACAATTGCCTTA
The DNA here is from genome assembly GCA_016763315.1 of Robiginitomaculum sp. GTDB lineage: Bacteria > Pseudomonadota > Alphaproteobacteria > Caulobacterales > Maricaulaceae > Robiginitomaculum_B. The sequence continues at coordinate 3,964 of JAESTZ010000111.1, read as the reverse complement.
TGCTTTAGTTGGTGGTGGGCTGACGTTTATCTTTTACCTTATCATCGGAATGTTTGTGCTTTAATCGCCTCGTAGTGCTTCCCATGCCTGTGGACGAGTGATCATGCTTTTTACATAATTGATATTTTCTTTGGCAATACCGTTTGGCATGTCTTTGGAGGCCATTGCCTCGGCCTCTATAAACCGTCCTTGCAGACCTAAAACCAATGCCAGATTTTGCCTGACCCTGGCATCGGCATCAGGCTGGGCAGTAGCGCGAAGCAACCACGCCTCAGCAGTAACCGGATCGCCCTGCAGGGCATAACTAAGACCTATATTCGATAATAATTTCGAGTTGTCCGGCGAAAGAGCCAATGCCTTGTTAAAGGTTTGCATCGCTAGTTCGTGGCGGTCACTTTGGTCATAAGCTACACCCAACGCCGACAGCACGGCCACATCAAGCGGGTCTTGTTTTAAGGCGGACTGCAAAAAAGAAATTGCATTTGTAGCATTACCATCTTCGATCAAGGACTGAGCGGTTATTAACAATAAGTCCCGGTCGTTTGGAAATAGCGCCAAAGATTGCGAGCCAATGGTTGCAGCGCGCCCCGGATTGCCAATTGTTCGCACCAGACGCGCCAGCTTTAATGCCGCTTCGCGATCTGCCGGATTATTTTCATACTCTGCTGCCCAAAATGCTGATCTGGTTAATACGTCTTGCTGTTCGATAGCGTCTCGAGCCGCTCTGGTTTGAGGTTGTATCTGGCGCACCATCGAATTAGTAAGAGAGGCTTCTTCCTCACTTATCGGTGTTGTACAACCGCTAAGCGCTACTGGAGCAACCAAACCGGCTAATAACAAAAGAAAATAGGGGCGCATGAAAAAAGTCCTTGTGTTAACACTGCACTAATTTGATAAAATGCTATCAATATTTGGTTAACGATAACTTGCTTGAAAGAACAAAATGCTAAACTGTCTGCTTGATAACACCGAAACCGGACTTGATCCGTTGTATTTATTAACCCCAGAATTACTTGAAACATGGCTAATGCAGACCTCTGCTGCAACTGCTGACATTGTCAGGATCAATCTGTTTTCAGGTAAATTAGGTGAAGTGCTAAAACTACCAATTTCAAACGGCAGAAAACTGACTATTGCCGGAATAGGAAAAAATCCAGTAGCTGCTGATATTGCCGTTTTACCGGCAAAACTGGGACACAATAAATATTTTTTGGCTTTTGCACCGCAAGCTCTGGATCGCGATAAATTAGCGTTGGCATGGCTAAAGGGCTGCTATCGTTTTGAAAACCTTCAAAACAAAAAAACCGAATTTGCAAAATTACAAATAATCGGCGCAGACCGTGAGCAGGTACTGCTTAGAGCAGGTGCGGTGACTTATGCGCGCGATCTTATCAACACTCCGGCAAATATACTGGGCACCGAGGCTTTGGAGCAGGCTATCGTTAGTTTGGGGCAAGAATTTGGAGCAAAGGTCAGTAGTGTTATTGGCGAGGATTTATTAAAGCAAAACTATCCGCTAATCCACGCTGTTGGCAGGGCTGCCGATCAACAACCAAGGTTGGTACATCTGGTGTGGGGAAATGATAAAAATCCGGCAATTTCACTGGTTGGCAAAGGGGTGATTTTTGATACTGGTGGCCTTAATATCAAAACCGGCAATTATATGAAGTTGATGAAAAAAGATATGGGCGGAGCCGCAAATGCTTTGGCCACTGCGAAGATGATTATGCAGGCAAAGTTACCGGTTTTCTTAAACGTATTTATTCCAATTGTTGATAATGCAATTTCTGCCAATGCTTATCGACCAAGTGACGTATTGCCCAGTCGAATGGGAGCAAGTATCGAGATCGATAACACTGATGCTGAGGGGCGGTTGATTTTGGCTGATGCATTAACCAGAGCCATAGAAGATCAACCAGACTTGATGATTGATTTTGCCACACTAACCGGCGCGGCAAGGGTGGCATTAGGTCCGGAGCTAGCACCATATTACACCAAATCTGATAGTTGGGCGCAAAAACTGGAAGCCGAGGCGAAGTCTGAGAACGACCCCGTCTGGCGTATGCCCTTGTGGGACGGATATGATGCTTTGTTGGATAGTGATATTGCCGATATTTGCCATACTGCGTCTAGCCCTATGGCCGGCTCGGTTACTGCGGCGTTGTTTTTACAACGGTTTGTTGCCGATACGCCATGGATCCATTTTGACATTTATGGTTGGTCATCAAAATCCCGCCCCGGCCACCCTGTTGGTGGTGATGCCCAAGGGCCTTTTGCAGTATTTGCAATGCTACAAAAAGAGTATGCTTCATGAGTCAGCAATTTGACCCAAGAATAACTCCGGCGCGGTCTGATTTGGCGGCAGAACACTTACGAGGAATAGTTACTGCTGAAAAATTTGTCAGCGGGAATACCTTGTCAGTGATTACCGAAATGTCTGATCTTCTGGCACAGCCGAAATTGGATCAAAGTCTACAAAGCCAACTTTTATTCGGAGAGCAATTTGTATGCCTTGAGAGCAAAGACGGCTGGGCCTGGGGGCAATCTGTTCGCGATGGTTATGTAGGTTATGTACGGGCAAGCGCACTGCAAGAACAAACTGCAATACCGGATCATTGGATAAGTTCGCTTCGAACACCGGTGTTTTCGCAAGCTAACCTAAAATCACCAATAGTCGGATATTTACACAGAAACTCGCAAATACATATTTCCAAAACCAGCGACGATTATTGTCATGTTGGAATGGGTTGGGTTGCAAAATGTGATATTCAGGCGATAAACTCGCCCGCCGAGGATTGGGTTGAAGTGGCAAAAACCTATTTGCACAGTCCTTATGTCTGGGGTGGACGCAGCAGTTTCGGTCTTGATTGCTCGGCTCTTATTCAAAACTCTCTGCAAGCGGCTGGCATAAGCTGTCCCCGGGATTCGGATATGCAAGAAGAGCAATTGGGAAAACCAGTAAGGACATCTGATTTTACCCGTGGTGATTTACTGTTTTGGAAAGGTCATGTGGGCGTAATGGTTTGTCGCGATAACTTTCTTCATGCAAATGCCGCATCGATGAAAACAGTGATTGAGCCGGTAAGTGAAGCTATAAACAGAATAGAAAAAACCGCCGGACCGATAACTTCGATCCGCCGGTTTTCTTGAGCCGAAATTTGCTCTAATTACTCGTTAGCAGATGTTGGAACCGTTGTCATATCTGCTGCTTTCTCTAAGACTTCTGCCACACCGTCACCGGTGGCCTCGACCGCTGATGAAGCCTGTTCTGTAACTTCGTCTAACATGTCGCCAGCAGCTTCAACAACTGGAGCAGCAAATGCAGGCAAAGACATTGGAGCGTCGCTTTTCTCTCGCAGCCATAACAAGAAATTAGCACGATCTTTTGCTTTTTTCAGACCCATAAATGACATCGAAGTGCCCGGAACCAGTTCTTTTGGTTTCTTTAAAAACAAGTTCAAGTTTTCAAAACTCCAGTTTAGACCTGATGCACTTAATGCGGAAGAATATTTAAACCCATCGGCAGCAGCAGCATCACGACCAATTACATTCCAAAGAGCCGGGCCAATTTTATTGCCGCCATCTTTCTCGAAAGTATGACAAGCGGTACATTTTTTGGCTATCCGTTCGCCAGAACTTGCGCTTGCTCCGGAAAGTAATTCAGCCAACGAAACTTCTTTAATAATCTCGGCAACAGCAGTGTCACTAGATGTGTTTTCAATAACCACTGCAAATCCCGGCGTTTCCGGTTGTTCGGAGTGAATGAATTTATGGCTTAGCTCTTTAATACCGAACACTACCAAAGCAGTTGCTAAAACCGCTGCAAATATCTTATTCCAGAAAAGACCACCCATCTGGCGCCACCCTCGCTAAATTGACAGCCCCTATACCCATTGATGGGACTGATTCATAATCGTGTTTTACATGACAAAAACCCAAGTTCAAGAGTATACCGTCAAATGAT
>JAESTZ010000110.1 GCA_016763315.1 Robiginitomaculum sp. | reverse complement strand
GGCGCATTCCGCATCGAGATACATCATCATTACCGGGAAGTAGACGCGCTTGGCTGGCGTATTCGCTTCAGCCTCCTGCATAATGTCTTTTTCCCGCAACACAGAAGCCTGATTTTGTAAAATCAGGTTTGCTCTGCGTTCCCCGTTTTGAACAACTGCACCGTTCAAAACAAACTTTTCGCCCGGTTTTAGTGATAATTTCAAAGGCATTGCCTTGTCTCCACAAAAAAGCCCGACGTGTCAGAAGCCGGATTATCTATAAACTTACTAAAAATATTCTAAACCATGATGGTTAACGAGCACTAAAAGCTTGCAAAAGACTGCTAATCATAGCTACAAAACCCCAAATTTTATTTTGATTGGATCAAAAATGCGCTTTGACGGTACTGAAAACTACATTTCCACCGCTGATTTATCGGTTGCTGTTAATGCCGCGGTAACCTTGGAGAGACCTTTATTGATCAAAGGCGAGCCAGGAACCGGCAAAACCATGCTGGCCATCGAGGTCGCCAAGGCCTTGGACGCCGAACTGATCGAGTGGCATATCAAATCCACTACCAAAGCCGCGCAAGGCCTTTACGAGTACGATGCAGTCGCCAGATTGCGCGATAGCCAGCTTGGCGATCCAAAAGTCGAGGACGTAAGCAATTACATCCGTAAAGGCAAATTATGGGAAGCTTTTGAGGCCGAAAAGCGTCCGGTATTGTTAATCGACGAGATCGACAAGGCCGACATGGAATTTCCCAATGATTTGCTACAAGAACTGGATCGCATGGAGTTTCACGTTTACGAAACCGGCGAAATGATCAAAGCCAAACAACGGCCGATCATCATAATTACCTCGAATAATGAAAAAGAACTGCCCGATGCATTTTTACGTCGTTGTTTCTTTCATTTTATCAAATTCCCGGAAAATGAAACCATGCAAGCAATCATTGACGTGCATTTTCCCGGTATAAAGCAGCGTCTTGTCGCCGAAGCCTTGAAAATCTTCTATGATATTCGCAAAGCCCCCGGCCTGAAGAAGAAGCCCAGCACTTCCGAGCTTCTTGATTGGCTAAAGCTGTTAATGGTCGAGGACATCGACCCGATGACTTTACGCCAAAGCGATCCGCGCAAACTGATCCCGCCATTGCACGGCGCATTGTTAAAGAACGAACAAGACGTGCAGTTGTTTGAACGACTGGCGTTTATGGTACAACGGGATCGCTGACCCTGCTTAATCTACCATATCAAGTAAAGCCTCACAAAGCCGTATAATTATCCAAAACAGACACTTTTACAAAACGTCTGCTGCGATTTTAATGCTTCCCCACGGGATAAACTCAAAAGAAGCTAGCAGGAAACAATATTGCTTTTGCGGCAAAGGATTGCGACCACTAAAGAAATACACTGCCAGCAAGACCCTTATTCACCATTGGCTTTGATCCTTGCCCGTTCTGTCATACTCCGACTTGTTCGGAGTATCCAGTACATGGGTTAACTCTGGGTCACCCTCTAAACTCACGACACAAGCGCAACACTTTGCTAGAAAGATGTTGCAATGGGAAAATTATTTAGCAGTTAAAGAATATTCGGCTCTCAACCACGTCCACGATAGCTTGGCACGTTTTGATCAGGTAGCCATAATCCCTTGGGCGCAATTCCTGTTTGCCAAAATACATCAATGGGAATGCCGCCTCTGGGGTACCAATAGCCACCAATTCTGAGCCATTTCGGATCAAGCAATTCCACCAGACGCTTACCAATGGCCACAGTGCAGTCCTCGTGAAACGCACCATGGTTGCGAAAGCTACCCAAATATAGTTTTAGCGACTTACTCTCGACCAGCCAGTTATTTGGCGCATAATCAATCACCAAATGGGCAAAGTCCGGTTGCCCGGTAACCGGACAAAGCGAGGTAAATTCCGGCGCGGCAAACCGTACCAGATAGAGATCATCCACGTGCGGGTTTGGGACTCGTTCAAGCGTGGCCTGCTCTGGCGAAGCTGGCAGTGTGGTTTTACCACCTAATTGGGTTAAGTTTTTTGGATCATCGGTCATAATTGAAGTGCTACCGCATCCACGAAACGAAGGCAATCACAACAATCAGGCTCGCACCATAAACAGTGTGCAACTTATGTAATAAGTAATATTTCGAGTGTTTAATTTGGCTTAAGCCCAAGAACATACCCGCTAACCAAGATCAGGCCATGAAATTGAAAATCAACAATATATACCTCATATTTATCGTCATAGTTCTAATAATACTATACGCCAGTCCAGCTTCATCTTGCGGTGTTTCGCGTACATATTACGCCTTACATAATTTTGAATTGATAGAAGAAGCAGAAGCCATTGTAGTGGCAACACCATATCGAAAAGGTATTTTTTTTGGCAAGAAGGGCGGAGTGAAATTCCGTCTTGATCAAATAATAAAGGGCGATGTTCAAACAGTTTTTACTGTTGGTAGAGTTACAGAAGCATATAGCAGGATACATATTGACTCAACAAAAGCCAGCGACCCGGAAGAAATCATCAAACCTCACCCGGAAAGCTTTAGGGGAGCTTGCAATCGAAATACGGTTACAAAAAATAAACAGTATGTTTTGTTTATTTACAAAGATAGGTACGGTAGTTTTCAATTATTAGATTGGCCATTCACACGGGTGAATGAGGATTATTACGGGGATGATTCTCCCTGGATGAGAGCTATTCAGTTTTACTTACGCATTGGTGAAATAAGCGATCCGATTCAGCAATTAGAACAAATGACTATAGAACACGATAATATTATAAATAATCCGGATCAGACCAAGAACAAGCAATTAGCCAAAGATATAGCTATATACCTAAAATCATATTCCCCTTTGTTGCCGACACAATATTTACTGGCCACTTTTGATGAATTAAATACGCAAAGTACCGACAACACAGAGGTCGATACTAAAAATTTCACAACAATAAATTTTGAGAACTCACCATTAAAGCCATGGTTACTTCGTTACCCCTCAACACCATCAGAGGACAACCAAGACAGCAAAGAAGTAGAACAAATAAAGTTAAAATTACTTTGGATTTTGGCCTTAGGAGAGCACCCTGATGCTAATCCTTTATTTGAATACCTAGCATCAAAGTCAACACTTACTCCCGTACAATATGGAGCGATCATACAATACTTCATTCATCAAAGAAATTATCCTGCCGTCATGCAATTAGCAGAAATCCATACCAGTGATATTATAAACGACGCCTCCAAAGGGCAAATATACGATTACTTGTATAGCATGGCACTATATCGAAGTTCAAACGGACTGTGGCTAAAATCAGGTTGGCGATCAGACAATCCAGAAATTGAACGCTGGAGAAGACAACATCTGACCGAAGTTAAAAAATTAATCATATCCAGATTTGGGGAGTTAGGCCGTTTTGAATGGCTGTTACGCCACTAACGGCAAGGCGGTTCGGCGAAACACTTTGCGAATGGCAAAATTTGACATTACCCTTTGCACGCCGGGCAGACGGGTTAAGACATCATGATGCAATTTTTCATAATCAGCGGCATCACGCACACTTACGCGCAACAAATAATCGGCATCGCCGGTCATCAAAAAACATTCCATAATTTGCGGACAACGACTAACCGCTTTTTCAAACCGGCTTAAATTCTCCCGCCTCTGGTTTTCCAGTGTCACCTGCACAAAAACTGAAGAAGCCTGCCCGAGCTTTTCCTCGCTCAGCAATGCTACATAACCGGATATTACTCCCGATTTCTCCAATGCCCGCACCCGCCGGTGACAGGCAGATGGCGACAAAGCCACAGCATCGGCAAGGTCGGCATTGGCCATACGACCGCTGGCTTGTAAGTGATCAAGAATTTGCACATCTAACTCGTCAAGCATTTCGAAGATTCTTTCACTCTTTATAACAAAGAAATAATATTCTTGCTTATAATCCTCTAAATTAAGCGATTTAACAAGTACATTCTGTTTAAACTAAACTATTCTGCCAAGCGAAAATAGGCACTAAAGGAGCAAATCCATGCACATCGGCATACCAAAAGAGATTAAAACCCACGAATACCGAGTTAGCTTAACCCCTGATGCAGCAGCTGATTTGACCGAAAATGGTCATCAGGTGATGGTGCAAACCAATGCCGGTGATGGAGTGGGTTTTACCGATGCCGATTACCAAGCCGTTGGTTGCACTATAGCTCCTGATGCCAAGGCAGTATTTGACCGCACCGAGTTGATTGTAAAGGTCAAGGAACCACAACAAGTCGAATATGAAATGCTGCGTGCCGATCATACATTATTTACTTATTTGCATTTAGCCGCCGACAAAAAACAGGCCGAAGGATTACGCAGATCCGGCTGTACTGCCATTGCTTATGAAACCATTGTCGGAAAAAATGGCGGCTTACCATTATTGCAACCAATGTCCGAAGTAGCCGGACGTATGTCGGTGCATGTGGGGGCAAATTGCCTTGAACGCTCCAAAGGCGGACGCGGAGTGTTGCTTGGTGGTGTACCCGGTGTTGCGCCGGCGAAAGTAGTAATTCTTGGCGGTGGTGTTTCAGGAACCCATGCGGCGCAAATGGCTATGGGCTTGAGGGCCGATGTGACTATATTTGACATATCCGATGAACGGCTAAACGAGCTGGACATGGTTTATGGCGGCAGGTTAAAAACCGAATACTCGACCAAACGCGCGGTTGCCAATGCCTGTATGCAGGCTGATCTGATCATTGGTGCGGTACTGGTTCCTGGTGCTGCCGCGCCAAAACTGGTGACAAGGGATATGGTTCGCACCATGAAACCTGGTGCAGTTTTAGTGGATATTGCCATCGATCAAGGAGGCTGTTTTGAAACCTCTTATGCCACGACTCATGATAATCCAACTTTTGAAGTTGATGGAATTATTCATTATTGCGTTGCCAACATGCCCGGAGCAGTGGCCAGAACCTCTACTTTTGCCTTGGTGAAATCCACCCTGCCCTATTTACGACGCTTGGTTGACCAAGGGGTGCACCAAGCCTTAAACGCCGACCCCGGCTTTGCGCTTGGACTAAATGTTGCAGGTGGCGAGATCACCCATGCAGCAGTTGCCCGCGACCTTGAGCTGCCATTTCAAAAACCGGATTGGCTAAATATACCCAAAACACCGAATTCAGCGGCATTTTAAGTATATCTTTCTTTGCTATCCATCAACTTATCCAAAAACCGGTACTTAACTTTGGGACGATGTAGTACACATAAAAACGCCCCGCTTTTGAGAAGCGAGGCGTTTAAGGTGAGAAAACCGGTTGGTTTTCTATGGCTGTATACCGAGGGGACGGGGATCAGCCATTTTTTATGAGGAGAGCAGTTTAATTAGCCTCTGCCAATTTGAATTGGCTGGCTAATTGGTAATTCTGCGTGGCAATCTCGCCTTTACCGCCAGCGGCACTTTGAGCTGCTGCAAACAGTTCGGCAGCTGCAGCAGTATTGCCAGATAACCATTGAACAACACCTTGGTTATTTAATGCTTCCCAAGAAGTTGCCGCTATCTGCAAAGCAGATGAGCAAGCAGTTTTCGCATCTTGCAAATTACCTAAAGCACCTTCGGCAGCACATAAATTAGTATATGCAGCTACTTTGCGTGACTTTGACAATCCGGACTTTAATGCAGTTTTTTGGAAAAAAGCGGCTTTAGTGAAGTCACCTTTTTCAAAAGCATTTACGCCAGCACGGATTTTACTGTTAGAAATTGACTTAGTGGCAAAGACCGGATTAGCGTCTGCGGAAAATGCCACAGGAGCAACAGATAAGCTAGCAACTGCTAGACTAAGGCCAATTACAGCAGATTTAATAAATTTGGGGGAGGTCATTATTTTTCCTTTATATTTGTGATCCATCAACTTATCCGAAAACCGGTTCCCACTTTTCGGGCTGATGGAGTATTGTTAAAGTTTCAATCGAAATATTATATAGCGCATTAGATTTTGTTTATAAAGTGAACAGTGTTCACTTTTATCGCATATACACTATGCAAATTTGTATTATTCTTGGATTCACCCTTTAATTACGGTAAGATGCTCTTATATATTCATAACTCACCAAACCTGCTCCGAGGTAGTATCCAGCATGAACAACAAACTTAATTGGTCAGACTTACCGGTCTTTCTGGCAGTAATTAAATCCGGCAACTTGTCTAGTGCAGCTCAAAGCCTGAATTTGAGCCAGCCAACAGTCGGACGCAGGATCAGCGCCTTAGAAGAGCAAATGGGCACGCCATTACTTAAAAAAACCAGCTCCGGACTTGAACCCACCGAAATGGGAATAGCTGTATTAGATCATATCCAGCGCATGGAGTACGAAGCAGAAGCCATCACGCGCACCACTGCTGCGCAAGAACAAACACTGGCCGGCGACATAACCATTTCTGCCTCACAGGGCATCGGTGATGTTTGGTTACCAGCAGTATTAGAAGAAATTCATCAGCAATACCCTGAAATAAATTTCAAAATTGATGTAAATGCCGAACCTGTCAATTTGGCCAAGCGTGAAGCAGATATTGCCTTGCGTTGGAAAGGGCCGGGGAACCAAAATTCGCTTATCGCTCGCAAGGTTATAACCACCGGATTTGGCCTTTACGCTTCAAAAAATTATTTGCAAAAAAATGGCCGCCCATTGAACATGCAAGATTTAGAAGAACACACGGGCTTAAGCATTCAATTCAGCAGGAATAGTGATGGCAACCCTAACTGGCCGGTAAACCTTACAGTTTTTCAGGTTCCGCCCAAGAAAATCGCCCTCGTATCTAATAGCTTTCGCACTCATGAAGTTGCTATAGAAGGCGGATTTGGTATTGGATCTCTGGCTCATATTCAAGCCGCGCACCTAGAAAATGTCGAACGGGTTTTACCTGATTACGAGAGCTTTGTTGATTTGTGGATTGTTGCTCATGATGATTTATCACGCAATAAACGCATAAGACTGGTTTTCGATTTTCTAATTAAGGTGCTGCAAAAAGATCAAGAGGGCTTTCTTACCGGATCAACTGATAATTTTGCCAGGTAAAACTAAATAGTCCTAGGGTCTGTGGACACTTAGTCTCATTTATCTTGGGTAAACTGAAAAACATCTTCAAATGAAACCCCGAATTCTTGAACAATGCGAAACGCCAACTCCATGGAAGGCGCGTATTTCCCTGCCTCTATCGCAATAATGGTTTGCCGGGTTGCACCGACTTTCTCGGCAAGTTCGGCCTGGGTTAACTCGGATCTAGCCAATCGAATACGTCGTATCTGGTTTGTTACCTTACCTTTGCCGGGTTTTGTTTTGGGCTTCATGCCGCATCTCGTCTATATGCTTGCACCATGGTTACCCGGTAGACAATATCGCCCAAGAACATAGTACTCATCAGACCAAAGAACATATGGCTAGGCGTTAAGAATGACAGCCCGGGAACTGGCACATAGTAACCCGAAACTCCATTTTCCATTAAAAACATGAAAATAATAACATTGATGGCAGTACCAACCACCCAAAACCCATTTCGCGCACCTTTACGCTCAATCGCCAAGTCTCGCTCATCACTTTCATAACCACTGGTTTTCGCCCGTGCTGAAAAAACTATAGCTATAACAATATGCAAGACAATGGACGCGATAATTATCAAGATATAAAGTTCGATCAATTCTTTACCAGATAAATGCTCTACTCCACCATTGCGCAACATGCTTTTCAAAAAAATACTGAACACAGCCACATCAACAATCAATGTTGCCCAGCTACGTCGCTCCGGCTCACTCATATTTTCCACTAATGTCATTTTCGATCTCCGCTACATGTCAAACTTGTTTTACATATAGGGTGCGAATTTGGAATGTCCAACTTGTTTTACAATATGCACACAATTAGACGTGGATATTTAATTGATAAAGCCCGCTGGACACACGAATAAATAATTCAGTGGTTTTACTTGGGTTGCCAACGGCGTGCTTTCCTAAGAAATTACTATACGTAGTATCTGCCCAATTTGGGCAGGCGGCTTTAATATCTGCCGCCCTGAATGGCTCTTTCAATCTACCGGATGTAACCGCGTTACGAATATCTTCAATCAAACGCATTGCTTATTTGGTTTCCTTGCTAAACATTATCTTTCGATCTGAGCCCTATACGATGAGATATTTATAACTAAGCCGCTGGCCAGTAAAGTCTTTGGCGAGCATTTCCATTTGAACAATAATGTCATAATCACGGTGCAGCTTCATACTAGACACGCCTTTGAGGTTTGTGGACATCTAGTATATGCTAAGATGAACTATGAAACGATTCTTTACGCTGGTTCTCTTAGTAATTATGACGCTAAACCTGTGCTACAGTATAAGCTATGCGCAGACCAAAACTGATCCACCCCATGATACGGTAAAAACGAGATCGTCCGTACCATCCAGTCCAAAGCAAGATGCAGAAGACAAAATCATCGTCACTAATTTTGGTGCTAAAGATTTGGCACTACAAGAGCGTATGGCTAACATTACGGAAGAAGCAAACAAGCTTGTTAAAATACAAAACTGGATCGGTGGAATCGGTTTGCTTCTTGTTGGTCTCACCGCTTTCTTTGCATATAAGGCGTGGGAAACAGCTCGAAGTACCGCCCACAATCAGCTTAGGGCGTACATCGGAGTGGATGGGTTTGCACCCTGCTTTCCTGAAAACAGCGGTATTAAATTTGTTAAAATAAGAATGAATATTAAAAACCACGGGCAGACTCCTGCGTTTGTGGACGAAATAAATCTTGTTCTGAAGGATGTCAGTGATGCTGAAATTGGGAACAAAATTATTAACAAAGTCCTTATCAATCCATCTGAATCTTTGGAAATTGACGTAGATCCCAGCCCCTCTATAATGTTGGGATCGGACAGAACAGAGGAGCATACTTTTTACGTACACAGTAAGGTAGCATTCAAAGACGTTTATGCTAAAGATAGGTGGGTCAAATGTACTTTGAAAATTGACAACATGGACTTTCCTGATGGAAATAGGGACATTACTCCCCTGAAAACTATTGTTAGTGAATCCAGCGACTTGAAAAAATAAACCTAAAAATACTAACACTTTAAACATAACAGTCTCCCGCTCTGTCTAGTTTGGTATATAAGCCCCAACATATTTTATAATGCATAGCCGCGAAACCCAAAAAGTGGGTACGGAGCAATCCTAGTAAAAGTGGATACCGGTTTTACGAAGCATTAGTTACGCGCCGCTTATATATGAAAAACCGCATACACTTTTTCATGTGGCGCTTGGGGATTGCGACTACTTAGAAAGGTTTCATGTAAGTAGGTGAAAAATTAAAACTATACTTAAAACACCAGCCGATTCAGTGCTTATATTATAGTATTGATCGGGAAATATTCAGAGCAACAACCACTGATGTTCTTGGTTCTAAAGTCACAGTTTAATAAAAACCACCGGCATTTGCTAACCTTTGCTTTACGACAAAAACCATTACCGCTTGCATTTTTCGGTCAAAACATCATTATCGGCGTAATAATAAAGGTGGAAAAACCGCTTACAGTACGGAGTAAATCAGTGGGTTTCATATTTAAGGCAGGTTTTTGGTTCGGGGTAGTTCTGCTATTTCTACCCAAAAACCCCGATACTTTACAAGATCAGCGGCAAATTGCCCAAGATTCAGCCAGATCCCTGATTGAGGTAGCCAATAGTGTTGTCAAAATCTGTGACAGCCAACCCGATATATGCAAGACAGCTTCCGAAACATCAAAACTGGCAACTACGTATATAAATTTAGCCTCGGATAGCTTGAATAAAGCAAACAAAGAAACAGATAATCAAAAATAAACCTTGTTTTGCAGCATAGTTAATCCTATGTGCGCCTATATCCTATTTTAACAAGCCGGTATTATGCAAGATATTGAAGACGAATTTGCTTTTCTTGATGATTGGGAAGATCGCTATACTCACCTTATCGAGCTTGGCAAAGCCATACCGGCTCTATCCGAAGCCGACAAAATAGATGCCAATCAAATTCAAGGCTGCGTTAGCAAAGTCTGGCTGGTGTTTAATAAAGATCAACAAGGAAAGTTTACGTTCAAGGGTGATAGCGACGCAGCCATTGTTCGCGGGTTAGCTGCGGTATTATTGCGTTTGATCAACAACAAAACCGCAGCAGAAATTACCAACATTGATCCAGCAGCAGTATTTGCGCGAATTGGACTGGCTGATAATCTTTCACCACAACGCGCTAACGGCCTTAATTCGATGATCGAACATATCAACAAGGTCATCATACCCTAGGCTCGAGACACTAGGGTTTACAAGCCATAGTGCAAAGCCAGTCGCGCCAAAGCAATTTTCAACACAACTTTTGCAGATCGGCTTGGCCAATGACGATCCATCTCCAGCGAACTAAGTCCTTGCTCACGCAAAAGAACCGCAAATAAAACCCTATCCAGCATTGGCCCAGATGAAGACAACGCCTCCATTACTCGCCGCTTTGCGTCTAGCGCAGCAATATTGCCATCAGCAAATGTCGACGCTGACAGAGCAGAAGATTTATCCTGTCGAATAGCTTGCCAGTTGGATCCGGATATCCTCCCCATATTCGAGCGGGCATAATCATTTCGCAATTTCTCGCCGGCGGCAAATTCGCTGTCGGTTAAAAACCGCTTTCCAAACTTGTCACGCTGGCGATACATCCTAAGCAATGGTGATGCTTCAACATTAACCCGAACAGAGGTAAACCCTCCTTTGTCGCTAAATACCTCACGCTCTTCCAACTGCCAGTGCTGGGCAGTAAAGTTCTCATCAATGTTTATTTTATCGTCCGTTACAGAGTTGTTACGCCGCAACCATGAGCTGGTAACATCAGTGACCTCCAATCCATCGCCGCTAACAACCAACAGGCCACGGGTAATAGCATATTTAACTATTGCAGCAGGAATTCTTATGGTCGAGTTGCCAGTTTTTCTGCCATTATAACCACCAGTATTATCCCTGAATAATGCTTGTGGGTGCTTTACCAGCTTTGACAGAATACGAAACAAGCGTTTTTCTGTGGCATTCATGCTGGGTCTTGCACCTCGCGAAGCAATCTTTCCAACGCATCAAGTTTATCGTCAAATTCCGCATCATCACGGCGGTCTTCAATCAAGTGACAAGCGTGAGATACCGTGGTTCGATCACGGCCAAAGGCATGAGCAACCCGGCTAAGCGATAATTCAAAAGCTACATGCGCCAAATACATTGCCACCTGCCGGCCAAAAGCAGCTCTGGCATTTCCCCGCGTTGCCGCGCTTAAGTCTGTTTCTTTTATATTAAACGCGAAACCGACCAATGCCCGGCTCAAGCGGGCTCTGGCTTCATCAGCATGAAGGCGAAGTGAATATTGTTTGTTCATGGTATAATCCTCTAAATGTTACACAGAGCACTTTATAGTAAGCGTCCTATGGTGAGGATTATATTCCTATAATGTCAACCGAAGATTTGAAACATAGTCTTTCAAGTCAGTATTTATAGGCGTTACGCAATTGTTGCTAGCTTGCCTCTTTGCAAGAATGAGGCGGATAAAGGCGCAAATATATCATAGCACAAAACCATATTCACCTGCCCCGATTGATTTACCAGCGGTAACCTAAGCCAAAAATGGGCAATATTTCCCGGGTTAGAGTCTTCCTGAAACAAACCATTTGAAGGTTTCTTGGACATTACAATTTCATCAAAAACTTCATTCCAGTGCTCACAAACCTCTAATTTATTAATTTGCTCAAATGTTTTGCCGGTTATTTCCTGTTGGTAATGGTTGCGCAAGCCCGTGCCGGCAAGCCGGTAACTGTATTGACGGGAGCCGTCTTTCTCATGAACATCGACCAAAGAAATCATAGACAGCACTTTGGCAAAGCCTGCAGGGGATATATCCTGACGGCTAGGCAACTTTCCATTATTACATTTTGTTTGCCAGTAATCGAACAAATAACGTTGAGTATCAAATTCCAACTGACTACGAAATATAGAATGAAGCTGTGCCATATTACCCCCCACGGATTTATCAGGACTCTCTTTGTTGAGAGTGATTCGTTTGGTTAATATCGGTTAACCAATGGAATCAGCGCAAGAGTCCCAATGGTGTTTTTTTGGCTTTTGGAATCATTTCTTGGATTTTGAATAAGTGTGAGTCAAAAATAGCACACTATTCAACTAGAAAAATCAACACCCTAGCTTATCCTTTGGATCCCTTACCCCGGCCAAGACCGATTTGTTTGGCCAGCTCTGAACGTTTCTTAGCATAATCCGGGGCAACCATCGGATAAGTAACCGGCAAGCCCCATTTTTTTCTATAATCTTCTGGTGATAAATTATACTTCGCCCGTAAGTGGCGTTTCAGGGATTTAAACTTCAATCCATCTTCAAGACAAATGATATATTCACTAAAAATAGAAGCATCAACAGGGACAGCAGGTTTTCCAGCAATGTTAGAGTTTGTCAGACTTGACTGCAAACACTCCGACAATGCTTTATGCGTGCAACTAATCAATTCTGGCAACTCCAGCGCCGATACAGTATTGTTACCAACAAATGCAGTAACAATATTGACTGTCAGCTCAAGTTGTATTTCCTTATCATCCATGAATGCTCTTTTTCTTTTATCCATAGTTAATAAAATTAACTATAGATCATTGCAATAGCAATATCATCTTACAATAGATATCTCGCAAAACAACAATTTTGCAATGAAAACAGAAAACCTGTAGTTCGTATCAACTGTAACAATATTTATAATGGCCTTAACTTGCCAGATAAGCAGTGAGCAAAGCCAAAGTTAAAAATCCAACAGTCCAGCCAACCAAAACTCCGCGCGGCAACACCTTGGCAAAAACTCCATGCGGGCTAAGCATTGCTGTCAGCATTTTACCGACACCATTTATTCTGCGGCCAATACTGTTGTTTATGGATGCTATCAACCGGTCAAGAATGGCATTTAACCATATCAAGATTTTCTTGCCCGGTTTTCGCCAGAACCAGTCGGCATCTAATATGGTCATCTTTATTTCCGGCGGATACCAACCGATCCGCACCAATAACCCAAAAGCGAATATCGCCGCCAATAACAATTGCATTTGCCCGACAATATGCCCGAAGGTATAAGGTTCATAAGCTATTGGATACGGTAATAAAGCGTATAACCAACCATAATTGACGCCTAGGAACACAGATAAGAATGCCGCAATGCCCATCGCCAGCAACATATTCCATGGAGCCTCTTTGGGTCGTTTGCCACTGTCGTGAGCAAAAAATGCGAAATATGGAATTTTAATCCCGGCATGTTCCAACACCCCAGCGGAAGCAAAAATCAGCACACCAAAGACAAACCAGTGGCCTTCATCGGCAACGGCTGCCAAAATCAAGGCCTTAGTGACAAAGGCCGAAAAGTACGGAAAGGCCGAAATTGAAGCAGCCCCGATCAGGCAGAAAAATGTGGTAAACGGCATTGACCGGAACAAACCACCTAATTCGGTTGCTTTGGCGGTTCCTGTACGCAACATCACCGCGCCCATGCTCATAAACAACAGACCTTTAAACAGTACATCAGCAAATGCGTGCGCCGCAGCGCCATTGATACCCAATGAAGTACCAATACCAATACCAACCACCATAAATCCTAATTGGTTATTGATCGAGAACGATAAAACCCTGCGCAAATCATTTTCAATAACCGCAAAGAACACAGGAAAGGCAGTCATTATCATGCCCACATAAATTAAAATATCTTCACCGGCAAAACCTCGCGCCAAAGCATAAATTGCCATTTTGGTGGTAAACGAAGATAATATCACTGCACCTGATATCGTGGCTTTAGGGTACGAGTCTTGAAGCCATGTATGCAATAATGGAAACGCCGCCTTGATGCCGAATGCAAGCAATAACAGCCAGCCGGCCAAACCGGTTTCCAGACCAATATGTTCAAACGCCCAGCTTCCGGTTTGCGCGTGCAACAATACCGCTCCAGCTAATAACAACACGCCAGAACCCACATGCATCACCAGATAACGTATGCCCGACGTACGCGAAGCAATAGTGCCCGCGCGCCAAATTAGGAACACCGAAGTAATCGCCGTCAATTCCCAAAACACAAACAGGCTTAACATATCCCCGGCAAATACCGCGCCCATGGCCGCGCCGCCATAG
>JAESTZ010000012.1 GCA_016763315.1 Robiginitomaculum sp. | reverse complement strand
TTTGCGGGTTTGCATTACAATCCCTCCTGCTTGCTTAGGCCTAATGCCACGCGCTGTTCGGCCTTTTCTTCGGCAATGTGCTCCTCAATGGCAGCTCTTGCTTTGTCCCAGTTTTTGGTTTTTGGCTTGAACAAAGTCGCCCAGCCCAAATGAAATAAAAACTTAAACGGTAAATTATTGATCATTTGCTTGACCATCTGAATCAACCAGTCCTGCACCAAAGGTTGGCCGGAATTGATAAGGAAATTTTTCAAAATCCGGCCATCTTCGATCTTGCCAGTTTCCACCACTTGGCGGGTGAATTCGGTATCAAATATAGTCGAGTTTGACGGCTCGGTATGACCTTTTAGCTCCAGCCAATGGGCAGTGGCTTTCATCACCCCTTCAGGAGCAACATCACGCGGGCAAGCATAGGTGCATTTGTTACAAGAAACACACTGCCAAATAATTTCCTTATCCCGTAATAACTCGTCTTCCATGCCCATACGGATCAGGTAAATCCAATATCTGGGATTAAAATCGGGATTTACCGCGTTTACCGTGCATGAATTGGTGCATGATCCGCACTGCCAACATCTGTGTATGTATTCACCACCCGGAAGCGCGGAAATTTCTTCTTCTAGGGCTTCGTTATAATCAGTAACCACCCGGCTTTCGATAAAAGTTGACCAATGCCCGGAAACATCGACACCATCAATTACCAGATTATCATGAGTTCTGATATTTTCTGGTCGGATCAAGCTTTTTTCATGAATTGCCATTGGTTTCTTCCATATCTTCCAGCAAGTTAATATCAAAAGCGAACGAGCTGCCATCTTCGGCTTTTAATCTAGTTCTACTTGAACCTTGTTTAATACCGTCAAGACCAAGCAAGCGCCTTGAGTATTGCATCGGGTCATGCGGTGAAGCAAAATCAGCACGTAAATAAGTACCACCTTGCGCGCAAATATAATTGGCGTAAATTTGCGCACACAACAAATCCACATAATAAATAGTATCGTTATAGATACCATTTTCAGACAACCAGCCGCCAATATCCGCCCGAAGAGCAACAAAACTTGTGTGACCATCAGCAAGCTCAATGGTCGAGCCATCAACGTCTTCGCCATGCCATAACTCGCGAATGACCCCGGTATTGGCTTTGCGATCCCACATCCAGCGGCTCATCAATGGGTATCGCTGTGGATCGATATTATGCAGCATTTCCGCTGCTAGATCACGAACCCAACGATGCTTGTTATCTTCGGGAAAATTCTGGCAAAACTTGGCCATGCGCTGATCAACCAAATTGGTAGCTTTCATGTCAACAAGCAATTCAGCAAGGTGCTTTTTCATGGCGATAAATTTCTCGCCGTGCAAGTGTGTCGCAATTCGCCGCCGCACCGTACCCATGAAAGCACATAATCCGGCAAAGGTTTCTTCGGTAATCCCCTGCACAGCATCTCCACCTGCTGCCTAGCAAACAATTCATGCTTGAGCTTCAAAGCAGCCACATAGCGCTCGACCCCACCCAACGCCTCACAGCCATGTACCATCGCCTGATAGCTTTCCGCCAATACTGGCCCGGATAATTCCAACCGCGGGAGATTGGTCGTTACCGGTGTCGATTTCTCGCGAAAATTAAACAATGACGAAAGCATAAAGTGAAAACTTCCTATTCAGCAGCAACTTGCACATTGGCGCTGGCCAATGCACTCATTGCCGCAGCCGTTCCTTGAGCGATACTGTCATCAATAGTTTCAGGGCCAGTGGCGGAACCGGCCACATAAATACCGGCTCTTGATGTAGCGCCCAATTCACCATAGGCATTTTTGCGGTCAATAAAGCCGTTAGGCTCCAGCTCCACATCAAAAATCGACGAGATCAACATATTGTCCACATTCGGATCCATACCGATCGCATGAACCACCAGGTCAAACGGAATGGTTATTGGCCGCTTTACCAAAGTGTCCTCGCCCTTAACGATGATTTTGTCACCATCAGAAGTAACCTCGGCTATTCGTGCCTTGATGTATTTTACTTTGAATTCTTCTTGAGAGCGCCAATAATATTTGGTTTCTAGAAGTCCAAATGTGCGAATATCCATATAATAGATATAGACATGACAATCCGGCAATTCTTCGCGTATTTCCATGGCAATATTAGCCGAAACCGTACAACAGATCTTGGAACACCATTCACGACCAATTTGTCGGTCACGAGAACCAACACAAAGCAATATCGCTACCCGTTTTGGCTTATCGCCGTTGGACGGTCTTCGCACTCCTTGACCAGAGGATATCATCTGCTCGACCTGCGTAGTGGTCACCACGTCATCATAAGTGCCAAAACCCCATTCAGGTTTGTTGATACTGTCAAAGTGGGTAAAGCCAGTGCACAATACTGCTGAGGAAAAAGTTGTAGTTTTGTCATCAGAGAATTTCACTTTGAAATTGCCAGCTTCACCAGAACACTCTTTAACAGAAACCCCGGTTTTAACCGTGATCAACTTATTACCTGTTACTCTATCAACCATAGAGCCTATAGCGTCTTTAGCCCATTCGCCTGACGGTACCAATTTGGCATAACCAGACAGAATCGGCGCACCACCAAGGCGGTCTTCTTTTTCCACCAGTACGGACTTTTGCCCGACAGAAGCCAGTGAATGGGCAGCAGCCAAACCAGCCGGCCCGCCGCCAACAATAAGTATAGGTTTATTACTCATGTTATTTGCTCTTGTTTTATATACCCCGGCCCGCCGGTGATCATTCGCCTTGGATCATAGAGGTTTTCTTGATCTCCGGCCTCGACTTGTTTTAGATACTGCTCGAACTCAGCCTTTTTCGCCTGCCAATCAATTCCCAGCTTTTCGAACAGCTTTTCCGTCGACGAAGCATGCCAATGAGATTGAATTATTTTGTACGGGTGTGCACCACAAACAAGAGCTGCAAATTGCACATCTGATAAAACCGGAAGATCATAATTTTTACCATCAGCCTGTCCGATCCACTGATTTTTATCCAAAGTGGTAATACAACCGGTGTCATGGCCAATCATTACATCGGAATTAGCTTCTTCAACTGCGACTTTGATTTTGCGATCAATAGAAAAAGAGCGAGTAAATTCACGCTCTGAAATAATATGACGGAAACCAAAACCACAGCAATCATACCACGTTGAATAGTCAATTACTTGCGTGCCCAATGATTCCATAATGCCGGTGGAAACCGCTACCCGCTCACCGTTCAATACATCATCATCATAGATCACGTCTTGCGGTACCATCTTGTAAACATGACAGGCCGGATGAATAGTAACACGGATATTTGATGCATCGATAACCTGACGCTCGGCTATTTGTTTGCGCATTACATGAGTCCATTCGGAATAATGCACGATTTCCTCAGGGATAAGCAATTTGCCGTCAACCAACCGGTCTAGCTTACCAAGAATTTTGCGAACCTGTTCGCGCAACTCGGCAGACAGCAGCAAATACTCGCGTACTTCCTTGTAATTCCCAAACGAAGTCCCGCAATGCACTAATGGATAATAATAACCCGCCGGCTTACCTTCCGCCTTGGCCGAAACATACGCCTGATGAAAATTGCGTAAGAATACCGCCGCCAACGACACAATATTGCCAATGCCGGAACCATGATAATTCCATGCAGTACATGAGGTCTGATCGGTTTCGTCAAGATAACGAATATCCATCATATTCATCAGCCAAAGTAGTGACGTTGGATAGCCGGGAATATTGCCACACTGACCGCAGGACTTATGGTGCCAAAGTTGATTAGTCGGAATTTTTTTATCCCATCCATAAAGAGTTTTAGCAATCACCGGGTCATGTTGCTCTGTAATTCGGTGAACGACTATCTCGCCTTCTTTTTCCAAGCGCCACATTTCATCGCGTATGTCATGAACGCGGGATTTATTGGTCAACATCGAGCGTTTGTCGATCCTTTGCTCAACCCATGCAGTGGCAACTAATGCCTCTTCCTTGCTTAGATTGCTATCGCGCCATTCGGATCCGTGTCCGGTAAATCTGCTATCATCATTTTTATTTGTCATGTTCATCTGCTTTCACAAAAAAGTACGATCAATCCCAGTCCTGATCTTCTTAGTCTTCCTGTTCGTCTTGCCAATCTTCCCAGTCTTCGCGTTTTTCGTCCATAATGTCCAAAATCACGTCAAACAGGTTTTCATCAATAGTTTCCAACTGATCCAATACTCCGGTCTCTTCCCAGATTGTATACAGCTCAACCGAAGTTTTAAGATTAGTTTCCCATGCCGTTGCTGTGGTATTCAAGGTCGGCATTGGTATCGCTTTGCGCAATAATTTAAGCGGTGCATCAACCTTGGAAATATTTGGCCCCCAATCGGCAAAATGCTCAGGATTGATCATATCCGGAGCCAGTTGGTTACCGGTCGATATTAATTTTAACATTACACGGCTAAATGGCCGAAGCACGTTTTTGGCACTTTCCATGCCATGTTTGATGGAAACTTCGCGCATCAGCATTATCAGCCCGCCCGGAGAATTACCAAACGGACATCGCGCGGCACAAGTATAACACTGAGCGCAGGCCCATATTTTTTCCTGCATGGCATCATAAATGCCTTCAAGATTTTCAGTCCAAAGCAATTGCACAATTTCGCGCGGACTAAAATCATAATAATGAGCTGCCGGACAGGTAGCAGTGCAAATTCCACAGTTCAAACAACCATTTAATTCATAGTCATAACGAAGATCAGCTTGAATATCTTGGAATATCTCTTCCAACAATGCCTGACTTACTTCCGGCGTATCGGAAATAGGATCGCCGATCACGGTTTGCTTGCGACTTGTAGTGGCCGTATGGCTCATGCAATTAACCTCTTGCTATTACCGCTTGGGCATTTCCGATTTAAGTAAAACCGGAACCACTTTTGCTGGAAATGCTCTAGTAAGTAAGAACTTTGACATCCTCTTCCATAATTTCCTCGATCAGATAAGCACCTCCGACAATACCGGAGCACTCCGGTATTAAATCCTCTTTGGTCATATCGAATAGATCAAGATTGGGCGAGCAGCACAAAAACTTTACGCCAGCTTCATGCGCATCTTGAATAAAACTCAATACTGATTTTGGTGACCCGGGTTTGACAAACATTTTCTCTGCCTCACCTTTTTTCATTAACCGACCAGCAGTGGCCGTACAAATAACTTCGACTTCATAATCCATGGCGGCGGCAACACTTGCTTGAAATATTGGCGCCCCTAATTCCTCGCCATTGCGCGGATCGGTATTAGCCATAATAATTATCAGCTTATCAGCCAAAGTAATCTCCCTATGCTCTTGTGACGTTTACTGTGATTTTTTAACAACTCTAAACGAGCCTCAAATCACGTCGTCTTTTTTGTCAGAGTATTAGCAATTACTAATAAATGCAAGGGAAGATTTCAGATAAAACGCAATATGCTAATAATCGACATTAAGAGCCGTTAAATATCTTTAAAAAGAATGGCTTTTTCACGACGGTTTGGAAAGCGATAAAAAACATGAGTACCAACATTTGCAGTCCGTAATAATGTTGCCGACCAGACCGGGTTCACCGCCAAAGTATGGTAATGAGTCGCACGACCCAACGGTATGGAATTCATTTCCAGCATAGCATTAATCGCACTGGCACGAGTTCTTGCCCATGGTTTTGCTCGTGGAGCAATCTGCAAAGAGCCATCACAGGTAAACGAAAACTGACAACCGGTTATCCTTTTCGATCCTTGATAGACCACTTCGCACACAGTAGACGGGTAATGCTTGCTTTTGGTGCGATTCAAAACCACTTGTGCAACAGCCAACTGACCAGCCACCGGCTCGGAGCGGGCCTCATAGTATATTGCCGTGGTCAGACAATCTAATTGCTTCTCATCGACCAATGCCCGATCAATGTGTTCTGCATTAAATGTTTCTAGAAGTCGAAAGTCATAAGGGGTCGTCGCCTTGGTAATGTTCGGAAAACTGTCAGGTGCAGCTAAAAAATTAACGGCAAGGGCGCGCCAAGCAGTATCTTCAATTTGCAATTCAGCTTTGTAAGGAACTTGCGACATCAATGCTGGCAGTACCAAGATCGCCAAAGACACAACCGAGCCACGCCCGATCAGCATCACCCAATTCTGTTGCAATAATTTGGTAAACTTGCCCATTTCCAGCAATTTTCCCACAATAACTTCCAATCCCAAGATATAAAAATATCACAACACCCTTAACAGGGTACTAACTCGCCCCGCATGTAGGAAGCAACAAGATTGCTGTCAATGACTAGATAATCTAATTTTTATGCCAGTTTATTTCAAATAGACGCAATATGGAGCGCAAATTCAATGATTATTGATAAATTTTACCTAAGAGTTGAGTCATTTCTCGTTCAGCAATACAGCTTGTGCCGCTGCAAGGCGGGCAATTGGAACCCGAAATGGCGAGCAAGATATATAGTCCAAACCCAAACTCTCGAAGAAATTAATGCTGGCCGGATCGCCACCATGTTCGCCACAAACACCCAGCTTGATAGCTGGTTTTACGCGCCGGCTTCGCTCAGCTGCAATTTGTAACAACTGCCCAACACCAGACTGATCCAGACTAACAAACGGATCTTTCTCGAATATACCTTGGCAAATGTAATCACCAAGAAATGAAGTCGCATCATCACGGGACAACCCCAAGGTTGTTTGAGTGAGATCATTAGTTCCAAACGAAAAGAAACTGGCAAATTCTGACAGCTCCGCCGCACACAATGCTGCCCGAGGTAATTCAATCATAGCTCCGTATTCATACACAGGAGAAAACCCCTGACTCTTGGATACTTGCTCTGCTACCTGCCTAATTTTGCCTTGCAATATTTCCAGCTCGCGAGCAGTTACAGCCAACGGTATCATAATCTCGACATTGGCCATCATGCCGGTTTGCTGTTTAATCGCCCCTTGTGCCTCGAAGATCGCTCTGGCCTGCATCTGGTAAATCTCGGGATAAGAGATACCCAACCGACAGCCGCGATGACCAAGCATCGGGTTAGTTTCAACCAATTTTTCAGCCCGTGACATTAGCTCATCAACCGCAATACCAGTTGCGTTCGACACATTAACCACATCTGCTTCTGTGTGCGGCAAAAATTCGTGCAAAGGCGGATCAAGCAAGCGAATCGTACATGGCCGATCACCCATGATTTGAAAAATCTCGACAAAGTCATCACGCTGCATCGGCAATATTCGATCCAGAGCCGCTACTCGCCCGGATTTATCATTGGCCAATATCATTTCACGCACCAAAGCGATCCGGCTTTCTTCAAAAAACATGTGCTCGGTACGACACAGACCAATACCCTCGGCACCAAAGTCACATGCAGTTTTAACATCAGCCGGGGTTTCAGCATTTGTCCGGACTTTCATTCTGCGAACACTATCAGCCCAAGACATTAAAACCCCGAAATCTCCGGTAAGTTCTGGTTGCACCATTGTCGCAGCACCGGAAAAAATATGCCCCTTGGCACCATCAATAGTGATCACATCATTTTTGTGAACCGTTTGACCAGCAACACTAAAGCTTCCCTTCGAGTAGTCTATTTTCAATTCACCGGCTCCGGCGACACAAGGCCTACCCATACCGCGCGCCACCACTGCGGCATGCGAAGTCATCCCTCCCCTAGCAGTAACAATTCCCCTGGCTGCGTGCATTCCGTGAATATCCTCGGGCGAGGTTTCGATACGAACCAGAATAACGTCTTCACCGCGCAATGACAGAGCTACAGCCTCGTCAGAACTAAACACCACCTTACCGGTGGCGGCACCGGGTGATGCAGGAAGGCCAGTAGTAATTATCGGGCAGTTGTGACCCTTGGCCAACATCGGGTGCAATAGCTGATCCAGCGAGGACGGCTCAACCCGCAAAATCGCTTCGCGTTCATTGATCAAGTCCTCAGCCACCATATCAACAGCGATCTTAAGAGCGGCCTTGGCGGTACGTTTACCACTACGGGTTTGCAATACCCACAATTTATCACGTTCAACCGTAAACTCGATGTCCTGCATGTCCTTGTAATGCAGCTCCAGCTGTTTGAATACTTCGGTTAGTTTTGCAAAAACTTTTGGCATGGCAGCTTCCATGCTTGGCTCTGTATCACCGATTTCTTCTTTTGCTTTTTCGGTTAACGCTTGCGGAGTGCGAATGCCGGCAACCACGTCTTCACCTTGAGCATTGATCAAAAACTCGCCGTAATACAAATTTTCACCAGAGGAAGGATTACGGGTAAATGCTACTCCGGTTGCCGAAGTTTCCCCCATATTACCAAAGACCATTGCTTGCACATTAACCGCAGTGCCCCAATTAACCGGAATATCGTGTAATTCACGATAAATCTTAGCACGATCATTCATCCAGCTATCAAAAACCGCGCCGATTGCACCCCACAATTGATCGACCGGATCATCTGGAAATGCTTGCCCCAATTCGTCCTCGACCAAAGCAAGGTATAATTTGGTTATTTGCTCCCAATCATCGGCCTGCAACTCAGTGTCGGCTTCAAAACCTTGCACGTCTTTATGTTCGTCGAGAATTTCTTCGAACAGATCATGATCGACACCTAAGACCACATCGGAATACATTTGAATAAATCGTCGGTAACTATCAAAAGCAAATCGCCGATCACCCGATAATGCAGCCAAACCTTCTACGGTTTTTGAGTTCAGACCTAAGTTTAATACCGTGTCCATCATGCCGGGCATAGAAGCGCGCCCGCCGGAGCGCACCGAAACCAACAAAGGATTATCGGCATCACCAAAGCTCTTGCCGGATTGTTGTTCTAAAACTTGCAAAGCCTTGTCCAGCTGGTTTTGCAATCCATCAGGCCATGATTTCTGGTTATCGAGATAATTTGTGCAAACTTCGGTACTCAATGTGAAACCAGATGGCACAGGCAGGCCAAGACTACACATTTCGGCGAGATTAGCCCCCTTGCCACCTAGCAAGTTCTTCATACTTGCAGAACCATCCGCAGTACCGCCACCAAAGCCATAAACCCATTTAGTCATATCTGTTTTGCTCTTCATTATAGTCATTTAATACGCCGTCATTCCAGTAACACGTACGTCATTCCGGCGTAGGCCGGAATCCAGTTTTTCTGTTCATTACTGGCTTCTTGCATGGATAGACCCCGGCCTCATCCGGCAATTTTGTCAAAGTTTGCCACCGGAGCAAGTGCTCCACCTATACCGCTAAGCAATCGCAAACGATTATTGCGAATAGCCGGATCATCATCATTTACCATCACCGCATCAAAAAACTCATCAATCGGTTCACGCAATGGAGCAAGAGCAGCCATCGCCGCAATATAATCTTCGTCGGTAATGGCTTTGGCGGCCTGTTTGCTGGCGATTTGCAAGGCTCCGTACAATGCTTTTTCTGCTGGTTCTTTGAACAAACTTTCATCGACTTCGCCGTCAATTACATGTTTGGTTTTTTTCTGTTCTGCTTTGACGATATTAGCAGCACGTTTGGTTCCGGCCAACAATTGCGTGCCAGCTTCGGTATCTAAAAACTCTGACAAAGCATTTACCCGCGCCACAATCGCCACCAGATCATCTGCATCTGGTGTTAAAACTGCATCAATCACATCATGACGAATACCGGAATCACGAAGGTGAACTTTGAGACGGTCGTGGATGAAACTGATAAGATCCTTTCTAACTTTTGGCCAAAAATAATTTCTCCAAAAATACCAAGATTCATTGTAATTCCTTGGAATTTCATTCTCTAGGAATAAATATGCAGCAACCAAAGTATTTTGATATGCTACCAGTTCTACTTTTATTCCACGATCATCTTCGCCATGTACAGATATTGTAGTAATTTGGTTGAGTAGAAAATCTGCAATTATTTGAATGACTTCCCACAATTCCAACCGAACACCATTCTCCAAAACAATCCGTATCACCCCAAGTGCTGCCCGGCGCAAGGCATACGGATCTTTGGAGCCAGTGGGTTTTTCATCAATTGCCCAAAACCCAACAAGCGTATCCAATTTATCAGCCAGTGCCACGGTAATGCTTACCGGATCGGTAGGTACTTTGTCGGTCGGCCCTTGCGGCCTGTAATGATCGGCAATGGCATCGGCGATTTGCGCGGTTTCAGCCGCGGTGTATGAAGAAAGCCCCCCCTCCGTCTGCTGCGCAGCCACCTCCCCCACAAGGGTGGAGGATAAATCGTCTTGCTGTCCTCTTTCTTGTCCTCCCTCCTTGGTGGAGGATGATCCGTTTTGCTGATCTTTTTCTTGTCCTCCCCCCTTGATGGGGGAGGTGTCCCGAAGGGACGGAGGGGGGGAGCCATCTGCCAATGCGTAATAACGCCCCATAACACCCTGCAGGGAAGTAAACTCGACCACCATTTGGGTGGTGAGATCAGCCTTGGCCAACATCGCCGCGCGTTTTGCCAACTTTGGATCAGCCCCAACCAAGGGCGCAAGCTGTTCAGCCAAAGCTGCCACTCGCTTGGCTTTGTCATAGACACTGCCGAGTTTTTGGTGAAATACCACATCACGCAAAGCATCAATGCGGCTATCAAGGCTTTGCTCCCGATCCGTATCCCAAAAATGCCGCGCATCAGCCAAACGCGCCGTTAAAACCCGCTGATTACCCTGAACTATGGCAGCACCATTATCAGGCGCGTCCAAATTAGCCACCACCAGAAAATGCGGCGCAAGTTTACCGGTTTTGGCATCATTCACCGAAAAATATTTTTGATGTTTGGCCATAGAAAGCGTGATCACTTCCGGTGGCAGGTCAAGAAACTCTTTGTC
>JAESTZ010000109.1 GCA_016763315.1 Robiginitomaculum sp. | reverse complement strand
TGCATTTGCAATCTCGGAATTAGTCGATTGGTCACTGTTTACCTTTACCAAGTTTCGCCTATCGACGAGGGTGTTCCTATCCAGCTTAATCGCCGCACCGATTGATAGTGCGGTATTTTTGCTTGGTGCCGGTTTTTTCACCATTGCCAATCTTGTAATGTCAATAATAGGTAAAATGGTTGGCGCAATTGTAGTGGCTTTAGTCGTTAGAAGATCAGAAAATCAATCACAGTCTTTGCAAAATCACCAGTGAATCAACCTGGTCTATTCGGTTAAATAACCCCGACGAAATGGCCATTTCACAAACCTCAAACGGCGGACGGCCTCCATCTGTTGGATCAGGGAACACATCATGAATTGCCAATATACCACCCTTCATTATATGGCCGACCCAAGCACGATAATCAGCAAGAGCAGCTACCATAGTATGGCTACCATCAAGAAACAAAAACCCGACGGGCGAACGCCATGCCTGACCAATTCTAGCCGAGCAACCAACCATCGCAACCACAGTGTCTTCTAGTGCAGCCAACCGGATATTATTACGAAAATGCGGTAGAGTATCAATTGCCTTGGCCTGCTCGTCCCAGACTTCCGGATCAAACCACTCCCAGTCCGGCTGGTTTTCTTCTGAGCCGCGATGGTGATCAATAGAGAAAAACAGGTTTCCGGTTTTAGCTATTTCTCTGGCAATATAAATAGTTGATTTACCGCACCAAGAACCAATTTCCACGACCTGCCCCAATACAGCACTCTGCACGGCATAATGCCCAAGCATTTCACCTTCGGCTGGAGATAAAAAACCTTTGACCTTAGCTGGATCCATCAAGTAATCCACGAGTCTCTAACCGGCTAGTCTTTTGCATAGCATCAGTCTGACGGGTTAGCGTCGCGATATTAGACTGCAAATCTTGCAAGCCCTTTTTAATATCAACACTGGTAAACCCTGAACGACTTGCGGCCGAAACAAAAAGCTTATTCGCCTTATGGCTTGTTAAAACCGCCTTTTCCAATGACAACATTTCAGCCCGTAAGCCAGTATTGGAATTGATTGACGTTGCTGAAAGCGTAACACCTTTACTTAAGGAGCTTATTTCTTCCGAAGCAAGATTGATCTCTTCTATAATGCTCTGCTGTAGTGATTGTTCAGTTTTATTATTTAAGTTATTAAGATAAACATCAACTACATCGGTTACCGGTTTCTGATGAGCCTTACCCCAGCCACTAGTAATAAAATTAGTAAATTTACTAACCTGTTTTTGCGGATCAGTTCTCACTGTCCAACCACGATTGGTAAACATCTCCACTAATGCATCGGCTTTGGCTTTAATCGGATGTGTTTCTTTTGCATTTATATCTGCCGTAAAACTCGAACCACTGGATATTGTGGTACAAGCACCTAACACGACAACTAACAAAAACAGCAAACCAAATGCTAAACGCTGCATTATACATTCCACAATCTAGAGCATTTTCGAGAAAAAGTGGCCACCGGTTTTGCGGCAAGAAAATGCGAAAAAACAAATAACTAAAGTAAGTTTTAGTTCAAATCAAACAACACACACTCCAACTTCAATCAGGGGTGAGTTGATAAATAAATCAACCTAAACAAGTATATCAATAGCTTAGCCGAAAAAAAATAAACTGGCCAGTGACGAATTACAGCAAAATATAACTAAACCCCAAACGCCAATTATGTACTGGCGATTCCGATCAATCTGCCGATAAAGTCTCCAAAATAGTTGTGATCAATACCAAGCACCAGAACTATGAACACCGAGACCGGAGCAACATACCGAACAAGAGTAAACAGGCAAAACCGCAACAATGCAGATGCCCCTGCCATTTGCTCATCAACCATCGATTTTTTCATTTTCCAGCCGACAAATAACACTGTCAGCAAACCGGATAATGGCAACATAATCGCGCCGGTTAATTTACCGTCAAGTACTCCCATAAAGCCTGGAATTCCAATTGAACCAAGCCCAAGCAACCACATCAAGCTACCCATAATTATTGCCGCACCGGTGCGATTTGTGTTGAACTTTTCAATCACCCAGGCAACTGCAGGTTCTAACAAGGAAATTGACGAAGTAACAGCAGCAAAAATCGCCAAGAAGAAGAAAGCGGCTCCGATGAAGTTACCACCCGGAGCCGATGACAGAGCAATAGGCAAAGTTTCGAAGAAAAGCCCCGCACCGGACGAGACACTAAGGCCGTGCGCAAAAACGATTGGAAAAATTGCCAAACCTGCGACCAGAGCAACACCAGTATCGGTTAAGCCAATAATAATTGCCGAACGGGGAATATTGATAGATTTAGGCAGATACGAACCATAAGTAATCATAATCGCGCTACCAAGACCAATAGAGAAAAACGCTTGCCCCAAGGCACGGGTAACAACTTCGGGGGTAACAACACTAAAATCCGGAGCGAACAAAAATGTCAAAGCTTCTTTAGCTCCATTACTGGCCTCGCCAGCAGCGGTTTGTACCGGAGTTGCAAAACCACTCCATAAACTATAAATTGAAAGCGCTATTAGAAGAAAAAAGAATACTGGCATCAAGACCTTAGCTGCCCATTCAATACCTTTGTTTACACCTCTAGCTACCAACCAAGTGGTCAATGCAGCAAAGGCAGTAAATGTCCACATCACCCCGATATTCGTCGGGGACAAAGACCAGACATTTTCTCTGGTTATAGCAAACTGTTCAGCAATCTGTGTGACGCTTTGTCCGTCAAAAGCTCCAAACAGGAATTTTGGAATATAAATAATTACCCAAGCTGCGACCACACAATAAAAACTGACAATCAGGAAAGAGGCAATCATACCGACCCACGCCAGAGCACTCCAATTATTGCTTACGTTTGAACGCGAAGCAATATCAGTGACACTTCTGATAGCGCTGTTTGCATTGCCGGCGCGACCGATAACGAACTCGCTCATCAATACAGGAATACCGATCAATAACACACACGACAGATAGATCATAATGAATGCGCCGCCGCCGTTTTGACCGGCTTCGGCAGAAAATCGCCAGAGATTACCCAGCCCAACAGACGAGCCAACGGCCGCCATTATAAATGCAAATCTTGATGACCATTGGTCACTTCCAGCCGAGACAGTTCCTGCCATAGTTATTTTCCCCAATTTAAGCTCACTTAGATGTGGCTATATTTAGCGGCAATTTGGCTTGAGTTTACCTTGGGGTCAATATCGATAATTACTTTTGATAACTAAACAGAAAGCAAATCCATGTAAAAGTACTTGTGAACAAATGCAATATGGTGGGTTTATCTACCAATGGGGATAGCATGGCTGACAATACTGATGACTCAAGATGGTCTGGTTTTGGAATAATAGTTACCGAATGGAATGGTAACAGTTGGGTAATTATCGAAATCAATGACGTAGAGTTGGAAAATCTCGGATATTGTGCAGAAGAACTAATTGGTCAAACCCCTGAAGAAATAATGGAAGTCCCGAATTCAGACCGATCGGCAATACTACAGGCACAACAAACCGTAAGAAATGGTCTAGCTACTTCTTTTATTGCTCGCTTCAAGCATAAAGACGGCTCTATTTACGCCACCCGAACATTGGTAAGTGGAGAGTACGATAAAAACGACAAAATCATTCGCTACCATTACACATCATCAAGAGTTGACCCGAATAACTCTGAATTATTTACCCAAGATCACCGCCAAATGATGAACCGCACCGAACGAATGACAGGTGTCGGGTCATGGAGTTATTCTCTGGAGCAGAAAAAGCTCATCGTATCAGATAATATTTACGCTATTTTCATGGTGCCGGAAGCAAATAAGAACTCCGTAGATTTTAAGAAAATTTTTCCGGAATCGCTAGTCAAGGAATATACAGAGTTAAATCGAAAGTCCGTAATCGACGGCGAACCATATTCCCAAAAATACCACTTCTTTTCCGCTGATGGCACCGAATTTTACGGGAAAATTTGCGGAGAGCCACAGTATAATAAACATGGTATAATTACAGGAGTTGCCGGCGTAGTTAGTGATTTGTCTGATGAAACTAACATGCGTATAGCCAATAACATGTTTTTGCGAGCTGGAAAGCTTGGTTCAATCAGAATTGACGACCGTAAAGAGGTCTTATCTTTATCTGCTGAAGCTGCCAGACTAATCGGTGAGCCTTCATTTCCACTCCAAATAACCGCTAAAAACTGGCTACAGCGTATCCACCCAGATGACCGTGAACAAGCCAGTGCTGAATACCAAAAAAGCATAAAAAGCAAAACCCCGGCCATTCGTAAATACCGTATATTGCACGCTGATGGTAGATGGATATGGTTCGAGATCAGATCAGATGCCAAGTTTAGTGATTCTGACCAGCCGGCAATAATTTATGCCACAATCATGGATATTGATGATCGGATTAGAACCGATGCAAAAATTATTGAAAACGAAAAACGCTTTAATGATGTTCTTAATCAATCCCGTGAGGTAATATATGAGTTAGATGCAAAGGGTTATTTTCAATACATCTCTGATAGTGGTCCAGAATTGTTTGGGTATTCTAATGGTGAATTGCTCACGATGACCGCTTACGACCTGATCGCAGAGCCTGACTTTACGCACGAAGAATGGCTGTCTTTTAGGCACTCGCAAGGCGCATTAGGCAACGAAATACTTCTAGCCCATAAAACCGGCAAAGAATTATTTGTTCAGTTCAGCTCGGTTCCTATTAGAAACAAAGAAGGTATAATATTAGGGTTTCGAGGTACGGCTCGTGATATTACCGAGCAAAAGAACGCTCAAATCAAACTGCAAAAAAGCAAACAACGCTTAAGAGATGTTGTCTCGACAGCCCAGGGCTGGATTTTTGATCTTGATACAGAAGGTTGTTTTACCTTTAGCGAAAACCATATTTCGTACTTTGAAAACAGCGACCTAACTATAGAAAATCTCAGAGGCAAGCCAACCTATTCAATGGCTCCTGCTTTAGCTGACAGACATCAAGAGTGGCTAGACATGATCCTAAGGTCGCCCGGTGGACTCGCAAGTGAAATTGAACTTGCCGCTCCTGAAACAGATGGCACGATCTGGGCACGGATCCATTGTGTAGCCCGCTATGACGAAGATGGGCAATGTATTGGTTATCGCGGAGTTGCTTTTGACATCACAGCCCAAAAACAAGCCCAACTAGAGATAGTTCATGCAAAAGAAGAGGCAGAAGCATCTGCCGAAGAACGATCCAGATTTTTGTCAACCATGAGCCATGAAATCCGAACACCGCTTAACGCGGTTATTGGCATGACCGACCTGCTCTTGGACAGCACGCTGGATCAGCAACAGAAAAAACTGACCAAAACAGCAAACATGGCTGGAAAACACCTGCTTTGCTTAATCAATGATATTCTTGATCATGCAAAACTTGATGCTGGTAAAGTTGTTTTAGAGGAAATCGAATTTGCTCCAAAACAGGAAATTAAAAACGTATTTGATATTCTGGCCGGAAGTGCCGAGGAAAAGCACTTAAGTTTAACGATGCCGGCAAATTCAGATATTGCCGATATATATGTTGGCGATCCGGCTCGGTTTAGACAGATACTGCTTAATCTGGTTGGAAACGCCATAAAATTCACAGACTCTGGCTCGGTTTCAATTACAGCAACAACTACCAAGCCCAATATCTTGCGCTTTGAAGTAATAGACACCGGCCCGGGTATCGCACCAGAAGTTCAAACTAAATTATTTAAAGATTTTGCACAAGCTGATGCCTCGACTACCCGTAAACATGGCGGAACAGGTCTTGGATTGGCCATTTGCAAGCGCTTGGTTGAGGTGATGGGAGGAAAGATCGGAGTAAGCTCGGTATTAGACCAAGGCTCTACTTTTTGGTTTGAAATCCCATTAAAGCCGGCACAAAGTTCAACGGCTACCAAAACTACTCAAAGCGGTGAACGTCAATTAGGCAAATTTAATGTTTTGGTTGCAGAAGACAATCCGGCCAACCAATTACTTATTCGCACAGTATTAGAGAAACTTGATCAATCTGTAACCATTGTTGAAAACGGGTTGCTGGTAGTAGAAGCGGCGAATACTGAAAAATTTGATTTAATTTTCATGGACATACAAATGCCGGAGATGGACGGACTAACTGCGGCTAAGGTTTTACGGGATTCTGGCAACTCAATTCCAATCATCGCCCTTACAGCCAATACAATCAAGGACGAGGAACACCGCTTTCAGCAATCAGGCATGAATGATTGGCTAACCAAGCCATTTAATATTCAGGATTTTGTTCAAAAACTAATGTATTGGGGGAATTATTCTAACCAGCAAGAACCGTCTAAAAACAAACCGGTTTTGCAAGAAAATAGTGCCAGATAAAAATATTTCGTGGTTTTGTAACTTCTGCCCACTGGATAGATGTTCAAAAGATTCATAGAAAAAACACTTGGATTGATATCTACCCGCCATAAAATCACAAACAAAATTCATGTTTTCAGAAGCAATGCTAACAAAAGTGGGAACCGGTTTTGTGGTAAAGCATTGCGCCCACAAAAATGAATACAGCAAAACGCATGTTTTGCTGAGAGTTCTCTAGCTATTCACAATGTCAAACAGCCGTAAACTGCCCGGTTAGAGACGTTTACAAGACCATTATAGCAAGCGCAGACAAAGCGGGCATGGTTGGGACTTATCCCCGATAGCCAAAGGACAACAAGGGTCAATGAGGGTGCAATCTTTGCCAAATCACCCTCGCTCAACGTAACTTATTTGCCAATGAGTGCCATTCAAGGGTTATCTTCTAAGGGTCACGTGCCCCTTGTTCACCTTTCTTCTGTCTCGCGGTCAGATTGCTGCGCTAGAGCAATCCTAGTAAAAGTGGGTACTGGTGTTACGACAAAGGATTGCGACCACTAAGAATAAACAATCCTAGTAAAAGTGGGAAGCTTTTTGTCTCACGGCGAAGTGCTACCGCACCGCCTGCGACGGCGCGGCGAACGATCGCCGAGGCGCAATGTTAGCCCTCGCAACACTAACAAGGATCGACTGGAATTGTCAGGAAATTATAATTCCATTCTTATCTGGATATTATATTTTATTCCGGCAACAGAACTGCTACCCATGCAATGAGTTTGGTTTTCTTGTTTTTAAGGTCACGTAATGAATAAAGATATTATTGAAAACATTAAACAATATGGTCTTACTTTACTGCAAAAACTTATTGAGTGGGCGATGTCACCGCAGTTTTATGCGCAAGTCGGAGCGATCATTATCGCAATCGCGATCGGGGTTTTTCTAGCCAGAATTATTCGCAACAGAACTCCGTTCTTGAGACAATCCCCAACTTCTGGAAAGTTTCTCTCGCTACAAAAAGTATTGTTTACGGCATCATATTTATTGCGGCCAATATTGATTGTCACAGCTATGGCAGTAATGGTGCAAGCACTTGAAGTAACATTGGGCGAAAGCTGGCTAGTGCGGATTGCTCAGGGCGTTGCTGTTATCAATGTACTTTTTAATGCCATAAACAAGTTCATTTCCAATTCTCTAATTCGCAATTTGGGACTTTGGGTTGGCATTCCATTTGCTATTTTACAGATTTTTGGCTGGCTTGATATTACTGTTAACTGGATGGACACAATAGCAATACCGATCGGTGATGCCAAGTTTTCACTATTCACCATATTAAAAGGTTTCGTTGCCGCTGCGGTATTATTCTGGATTGGCCGTCATTCGAACACCGCCGGACAAAAGGCCATTCGCCAGCACGACACAATGGATATTCAGGTAAAGGAATTGTTCGTCAAACTATTTCAAATCTCTCTGTTTACCGCTTTGGCAATCTTGCTGATGCAAGTAATTGGAATACCGCTGGCCTCATTAGCCATACTTGGCGGTGCCGTTGGTATCGGTGTTGGTTTTGGCCTACAACAAATTGCATCAAACTTTATATCCGGCATGATTTTGCTGTTTGAACGTTCTATGAGCATTGGCGATCATATTGAACTGGATAACGGTCGTTCCGGCACCTTAAAAGCTATCAATATGCGATCGTCAATTATCGAGACTTATGACGGCAAAGATATAATGATCCCAAATGCCACCTTTATTACCGAACAATTCATCAACTGGACGCACGAAGACCCGTGCCAGCGTTACGAAGTCGAGTTTTCAGTCTCGTACGATACTGATCCGCACATTGTCCCGCCATTGATCGTCGAAGCAGTATTAAAACACCCCGCAGTGTTAACATCTCCCGAAGAACCAGATTGTGAATTACGCGGGTTTGGCACCAGCGGCATTGATTTTGGCCTGGAGTTCTGGGTATCCGGTATTGATGATGGCCCGAACAAGTTTTCATCGGATATTCTATTTTTAGTCTGGGACGCTCTACGCGATAACAATATTGAGATACCGTTCCCACGACAGGATATTCGCATATTGGGCGATGCTCCAAAATTACAAATTAATAAAAAGCCCTAGGGTCAAACTCTAAACCATCGATTAACCAGCCTGCCATATAATTGCATATTGATCTTGTGCAATCTGTAGGTAGACCCATGACCGGCGACCGGCCAATTGTCATAAAAAAAGTTATAAAAGTAACTGGTGGCGGACACCATGGCGGAGCATGGAAAGTTGCTTATGCCGATTTTGTTACGGCAATGATGGCGTTTTTTTTGCTGATGTGGTTGATCAATATGACCTCGCCGGAACAAAAAAGCGGGGTGGCCGATTATTTTGCTCCGGCCAGCGTATCAGAATCAAAAAGTGGTGCAGGTGGAGTTTTGGGCGGCAAATCCCTTGGTGATGATGGCGCAAAATCCAGTGGCGCCGATGGTCGAAAAAGTACCAAGCCAGAACCTACTACTTATACAGATCCATCCAAAGGCTCTTCCGAAAATGATAAAGAAAACTCCGAGCAAACTATATCCGAGTCTGCTTTGGACGAAGCATTATCAAGGCGCGAAGAAATGGCATTTCAAAGTGCCGCTGAGTCTTTACGTCAAGCAATGAAAGATATGCCGGAGCTTGCCGAGCTATCTAAATCTCTGATCATCGACCAAACCCCCGAAGGATTACGGATACAGATCGTCGACCAAGAAGGGCTATCCATGTTCGAACCCGGCTCAATAGCTCCAAAACCGCGAACTGTATCCTTATTGCGAGCAGTTGCAGCTATTATAAACCGTTTACCCAATCGAATTACAATTTCCGGCCATACCGATAGTGCCCCGTTACAAGGAGCTGATGGCGGGAATTGGGATCTGTCATTTGGCAGAGCAAATTCCGCGCGTAGCATTGTCCGTCAAAATGGCGTACCAGCAGATCGAATATTTTCAGTAATTGGCAAAGCCGGTTCTGAACCTCTATACCCTGATGACCCCTTTATGGCCGGTAATCGCCGGATATCGATTGTGCTATTGCGCGAGTCGCCACCTTTACCGCCGGGACATCGTTTATAGGAATTAAGCCTATTTTCTACCGCGAAAAGTTTTAGCGATTACATAGGTCTCGGCACTTTCTGTACGGCTAGCATCGGGTTTAAAATGCCGAACCGTGATAAAATTTGCCTTTAACAGTTTTAACAGCTCTCCTTCGGAACCGCCTTGGAAAACCTTGGCCACAAAATTTCCGCCGGGTGCAAGGGTAGCAATCGCAAACTCGGCTGCCAATTCTACCAAGGCAACAATTCGCAAATGATCGGTTGCCGGATGTCCCGTTGTGTTCGATGCCATATCGGACATCACCAGATCGGGCGGTCCTTGCAGCATGTCTATCACGGCTTGTCCGGCCAGTTCATCGGTAAAATCCATCTCCAGAAAATTCACATCATCAACCGGCTCTATCGGTAACAAATCAATACCAACCACTTGGCCGGCACCACGTTGTATTGCTACTTGCGACCAGCCACCGGGAGCAGCACCTAAATCAACCACACGTTTGTTTTTACGAATAAGAGAGAACCTGTCATCAAGTTCGATCAACTTATAAGCTGCTCGACCGCGGTAACCTTCCTCTTGCGCCCTTTGCACATAGACGTCGTTTAGCTGTCTTTGTAACCAGCGAACCGAAGATATTTTACGGCCGCGCGAAGTTTTAACCCGGCGGGTTAATTTACGGCGTTTTTCACCCTTGGCCTCGGTTTTGCCTTTCCAGCGGCGAATGTCTCCGTCTCTACTCATGGCAATTTATCTCCTGCGACCTCTGGGGCCACGCCTTCTACGATCAAATGACATCATCGACAACAATAACCCTTCGCGCAATCCCCGATCGGCAACTCTGATACGTTTTGCCGGCCACTCACGCTGGATAGCTTGTAAAATCGCACATCCGGCCAGCACAAGATCAGCTCGTTCCTCACCAATGCACGGTTCTTTTGCTCTGGCTTGCAAGTCATGAGATAAAAGACGTAAAATCACTTTATCGGTATCCTCAACATCAAGCCACATTCCATCAACCTTGGATCGGTCATAACTAGGCAGATCAAGATGTACTCCACCCAAAGATGTTACGGCTCCTGAAGTACCAATATAATGTATATTTCCACGCTCGAAAATTTCCCTGAAATCATTTGCTTCGGTAAATGCTGCAATTTTTTCCTGTGCATATTCGACCATTTCCTGGTACCAGCTCTGCCGATCATCTCGTTCGGGGAAACGCTCGGCTATCGTCACTACACCTATATCTAAAGACACCCATTTAGATAATCTAACATTTTTTCTAACGTTCTTTTCTTCCACCACCGTATCGCCAGATAGTTTAACCCATGAAACTTCGCTCGATCCACCGCCAATATCAACAACCAATGCTGCTTCACAGCTATGATCAAGTAAGTCATGACAACCACGCAAGGCCAATCTTGCCTCTTCCTCGGTTGAAATAACTTTTAATGAAATGCCGGTTTCTTTTTGCACCCGATCGACAAATTCCCGACCATTACCGGCAATTCGACAAGCCTGCGTCGCTACTGCCCGAATACGTTTAACCTTGGACTTAGCTAATTTAAAAGAACATGCCTTTAACGCCTCAAGAGCTCGATCCATCGCTGCATCAGATAGTTTTTCGGTTTGCTCCAGCCCTTCTCCCAACCGGACAATTCGCGAGAGCCCGTCAACTACACGAAAGCCACCAGCTGATGGAGTGGCGATCAATAAACGGCAATTATTGGTTCCCAAATCAAGAGCCGCATACAATTTTCGTGCTTTTTGGCCCGATCGACCACTTCTTCTCTTGCGCGTTTTTTTGTTACGCCCGTGAGAAGACGGCTTGGTGCCGTCTGCCATAACTTTATCCTTTACCGGCGCGCAAAATCCATTTGGTTGCTGCTGCCATAATACTAAAATACGCCTGAGATTCAGGCATACATTCTTCGAAACCGACACTATCCCTATTTT
The DNA here is from genome assembly GCA_016763315.1 of Robiginitomaculum sp. Classification (GTDB taxonomy): domain Bacteria; phylum Pseudomonadota; class Alphaproteobacteria; order Caulobacterales; family Maricaulaceae; genus Robiginitomaculum_B. The sequence continues at coordinate 3,854 of JAESTZ010000109.1, read as the reverse complement.
CAACATTTGCAAAACTCTATATTCAATGAAATAATCTCCACTGCGACTATTTGTCATTTCACAATCATGGTAAAACTGACTAAACATACGTTTGACTTTATAAACAGGCTCACCAATGGATCCCACAAATATATATGCCGACCCCAGAACCAAACAGGTTGCTGATGATTTTACCATAGATCAAAACTGGCAGGACTATACCGCAGAGCAACATGAAACATGGGATATTCTATACAAGCGGCAATTGGAATGCCTGCCCGGATTGGCCTGTGATGAGTTCATGAACGGACTTAACGCTCTTGATTTAGGCGCTGGCGGAATACCGGATTTTGATAAAATCAACGTAAAACTTAAGAAACTGACTGGCTGGACAGTAGTGGCAGTTCCATGTTTGGTGCCAGATGATGTGTTTTTTGAGCATCTTGCCAATCGCAGGTTTCCAGCCGGGAATTTTATTCGCAAAAGAGAACAACTCGAATACATACAAGAACCAGACGTTTTTCATGATGTTTTCGGTCATGTGCCAATGTTAACCGATCCGGTGTTTGCCGACTATATGGAGGCTTATGGCAAAGGAGGTATGCGTTCATTAGGGTTCGACCGACTAAAGGCCTTGGCTTCACTTTATTGGTATACAGTCGAATTTGGCTTGATTAACACCTCCAAAGGAATGCGTATTTATGGCGCTGGAATTGTTTCCTCGCGCTCTGAATCTGTTTTTTCACTAAAGGCTCGTTCACCCAATCGTATCCACTTTGATCTTGAGCGATTAATGCGATCCGATTACAAAATCGATGATTTTCAAGCAACATATTTTGTAATTTCATCATTTGAGGAATTATTCCGTGCCACGGTCGATACGGACTTTGGGCCATTATATGAACGCCTAAACCCTTGCTTTGATTATACAGCAACAGGAGTATTGGAGAGCGACCGGGTATATAATAGGGGAACACAGGAATATGGCAGAGCCGGCGGCAGAAAACGCGGCGTAAAACCTGTCTAATTTCTTTGGAACTGGTAAAAATCACTACCCAGATCGAGTATTTTAGTCAAACTATCCAAAGCCAACCGCCCCTCACTTATCAGTGCCGGATCGCGTAGGTCTTTATCGTGTAATTCATCGCGATAATGTGTATTCACCCAAGATGATAATTGCTCGAACAAATCATCATCAAGCAGCATCTTTTGATTACATACGGCTAATTCGTCTTCGTTCAGCACCACCCGCAAGCGCAAACAGGCAGGCCCGCCGCCATTGCGCATTGACTGGCGAACATTGACATACTCCACCCGTCCAATCGGGCCATTTGACGCAATTAATTTCTCACAATAGCGCAATACCGCAGGAGTTTTGCGACACTCTTCGGGGGCGATTAGCACAAGCCGGTCTTCATTTGGCCATTGCACCAGCATTGAATTGAACAGGTATGATTTAATCGCGTCTTTGATAGACACATCTTCTTGGCTGACCTCGACAAATACCGGATCAAACAAGCCATCGGCAGCTTTTTGAATGTCATTTATCACTTGCTTTTTGTCGGCAAACGCCTGCTCATGAAAAAATAAACAATTCAAGGCTCCAACACAAACAACATCATTATGAAATGCACCCGCTGCAATTACCGCCGGGTTTTGTTTGGCAAAAACAATATGCTTCGGGTTTAATTGATGCGCTCTGGCGATTGATTGTACTGATAGCAATGTTTGTCGTGCCGGAAACTCAAGCTGTATATCGTTCTGATCACGTCCATAAACAAATAACTCGACCCCCTGTGATCCATGATCATTGCACAAACGAACATGATTGGCCGCACCCTCGTCAGCAAAGTCCGTATGGGCAGGTAGCGGCTGGTGCACGGCAAAACCAACCGTATCTGGAAACGCCTTTTGCAAGGATTTAGCAGTTTGTTCGCCTTCTATTGAACGGTGCAACATGGTGGAGAGATTAGCCGCAGTTAAATGCAAACGATTGTCCTTAGTGTCAGCAGATGGGCTAACCGTGGCTGCATTTGCCGCCCACATTGCCGCCGATGAAAGTGAAGCCCGCGCCAGATCAGGGGCGTTCTTCCACGCACTTTCGAAAACCTGGCTCTCACTACCGCTAAAACCGGCACCACGCAGTAATGGCAAGAATGGGCGTTCATGTGGAGGCAAAACTCCTTGCATCAACCCGGCATCGGCCAACCACTTCATCTTGATCAACCCTTGCAAAGCACCTTGTTTTGGCTTTGATACATTTCCAGTATTCTTTGCGCTGGCCAGATTACCGTGTGATAAGCCAGCATAATTATGGGTCAAACCAACAAGACCATCATAATTTACTTCAACAGCCTTCATCTGGACATTCCCGGCACGTCAATCCATACCGCAGAGGCAGCAGTTTGCGATGCCATTGGCCATGCACAATAATCAGCTGCATACCATGCGCCGGGGCGGTGATTGCCACTAATGCCAGGCCCGCCAAACGGTAAAGCACTTGATGCGCCAGTTGTCGGGCGATTAAAATTCACGATCCCGGCATGAATAGTTTCGGTAAATTGATCCCAAAGCTGTTGATTATCACTAATCAGACCGGCAGCCAGCCCGAATTTTGTATTATTGGCAATTTCCAGTGCCATTTCAAAACTGTTCACACGATACACTTGCGCTAATGGCCCAAAAGTTTCTTCATCGGCCACTGATATATCACCCATTTCCAATAACCCCGGACTAAGCGCGGCATTTGACCAATCTAGGCGCTTGGCCAATCGTATAGGCTTGGCACCGGCTTTTATGTGAGCTTCTTGATCGCGTAAAACCATATCCGCCGCATGTTCAGAAATCAGTGTTCCGGCAAAAGGCGCGGGATCAGCATTCCAGGGAGCTATGTTCAGTCTATCAATTTGCGCCGCCATTGCCGCAATAATTTCATCACCAATTTTACCAGCAGGAACAATAATCCTTCTGGCACAGGTGCACCTTTGACCCGAGGTGATAAATGCTGATTGCACTGCAAGGTTTGCAACTGCCTCTATGTCAGTTGCTTCCCAAATCACCAGCGGATTATTACCGCCCATTTCCAAAGCCAACATAATCTCCGGTCGTCCGCCGAATTTCTTGTGAATAAATGCGCCAGTTTGAGCCGAACCGGTAAACAATACGCCCTTTAGTTCCGGGTGATCTAAAATAGCAGCTCCGGTTTCTCTGGCTCCTTGCACCAAATTCATCACACCAGCAGGTAAGCCAACTTTTTCCCACATCTTACATAGCATCTCGCCGACCGCAGGCGTTAGCTCGCTGGGCTTAAAGACAATAGTTGAACCAGCAATCAACGCTGGAATAATATGTCCGTTGGGCAAATGCCCCGGAAAATTAAATGGCCCCAAAACTGCCATCACTCCATGGGCACGATGCCGCAAACTAGCACTACCAAAGGCAGTTTTATTTGTATAGCTGCCGGTTCTTTCCTCATAGGACGCAATGGACAATTCAACCTTGCCAATCATCGCCCCTACTTCACCGGTCGAATCCCAAAGCGCCTTTCCGGTTTCAAGTGAAATTAACTTGGCAATTTCATTTTTGGCAGTTTCTAATTGCTGCTTATAGTCACGAACATAAGCTATTCTATCAGCAATGGGCTTGCGTGACCAAGAGTCAAATGCTTTTGTGGCGGCGTTAAAAGCTTGATCAACTTGTTTGTCATCAGCAGAGTTTCCTTGCCAAAGGACTGATCCATCTGTTGGATTGATTGAGGATAATTTAGCGCCCTGCCCATTTTGCCAAAGCCCATTTATAAAAATATTTTTCATATTTTAGGGCCTGTGTACAATTATGAAAGTGTCAAGACGGGAATAATTTTGTGCGGGTTTTAG
>JAESTZ010000108.1 GCA_016763315.1 Robiginitomaculum sp. | reverse complement strand
TCACAAGGGTCGTAAATGCGGGGTATATTGAATATGAGCCTTGGGGCATTGCACTAACCAAAGCCAATCATGAACCACTTATATCGTATGAGACATATCTTAAAATTCAGGAGCGTTTAAAAACCAAGCCTAAGCATGCGGTGCGCCTTGATGTTAATCCTGAATTTGCGCTTCGTGGGCATATACATTGTGCAGACTGTAATCAGCCCTACCGCGCCGCAAATTCAAAAGGCCGTAGCAAGCATTATGCGTATTTTGTATGTCAGACAAAGGAGTGTAAAATCTACGGCAAGTCCATCCGCAAAGAAAAAATTGAAGCTGAGTTTATTACTCTGCTCAACAATCTCACACCAAGTGCAGATTTTGTTAACATGATTAAAAAGATGATGCGGGTAATTTGGGAGCGCGAAACCAAAGGGCTTAAAACTCGCCAGCGATCTGCCTTAGCTGCTCTTACGGCCTTAGAAACTAAAATGGCAACATTGATAGATAGAACAGTCCAAGCCACACAGCCTGCGCTTATAGCAGCTTATGAGGGCGAGATCAGCAATTTAGAAAGCCAGCGCATTTTAAAGGTGGAACAATTAGAGGCGCTTACTCAAAATAATAGCAATAAAACACAAGGGTTTGACGAAGCTTATCGAACCGCCCTGCGATTCTTTAAAAACCCACGCTATCTATGGGACTCTGGGCATATATCGCACAGGAAAGCCCTACTAAGAATGACCTTTGCCGACCACTTAACCTATTGTCGTGAGAACGGCTATCGAACCGCAAAGACAACTCTACCTTTCCTAATAAATCAAACACTTAGCTCAAACAAAGGAGATAAAATAATGAATTTTACACGAAAAGAAAATATGGTGCGGATGAGAGGACTTGAACCTCCACGTCATAAGACACTGGAACCTAAATCCAGCGCGTCTACCAATTCCGCCACATCCGCATGTTCCAGAAGAACGGTGTGTTAGCCTCTTGACGGGTGCTTGGCAACGGTTTCTATGCTTTTCTTATGGAAAAAATTGATAAATTCAGAAATGCAGATGATTGGGAAGCCAAATATCTGGAAAATTCAACTAGATGGGAACGTGAGAAGATAAACCCAGCTTTGGTTTATTGGTTAAAAGAAGGGCATTTATTGCCAGGAAAAATACTAATTCCGGGTTGTGGCCGCTCACCAGAGCCATTTCTATTAACTGACCAAGGCTTTGATGTCACCGGACTTGATTTTGCTCCCAGCGCAATTAAGCATCAGAACCAGATCAAATCCGCTCGCGCCGATGCCAACAAGATCAGCTTTGAACAAGTAGACGTATTGTCATGGCAAGCACCAGCAATGTTTGATGCCATTTACGAGCAAACATGCCTTTGCGCAATACACCCAGATCAAACCGTCGCCTATGCTGAACAAATGCATTCATGGCTGCGTCCGGGTGGTCTTTTGTTTGCTTTATTTATGCAAACTGACAAGCAAGATGGCCCACCATTTCATTGCGGCCTTGAACAAATGAGTGTGTTATTTTCCACAGATAAATGGCAATGGCTAGAGTACGGAAATTTCACATCAGAGCACAATAATGATAAGGTTGAGCTGGGTCGAATTTTACGCCGCATTTAATTGCGAGATTTTTTTGTGGTTTTCGTTTTCCGTGAACTTGGCGCAACACGCATATCAGCTTGCCGTACCCAAAGAAATGCCAGTGATCCAGATACTATATTTGCCAAAGCCAGAGCCAAGATGATGCCGGTAGTTCCATAGAAAAACCCGCCGATCCACACGCCAACACCGATTAGCAAGAACGAGCGCCCAAAGGTCATAATCATCCCGGGCAATGGCCTACCCAAAGCATTAAAGCCGGCCGCAGTGGTTATCACAATTCCATATCCAACGGCAGTAAACGGAACCAAGGTAAGAAATACTCTCATAACTTCTTGCACGGCGGGGTCTTTTGAAAACAAGCTGGCGATAGAGCCACTTAAAACGAATAAAACAATTCCGGTGCCGGTAGCCCATATGACACAGAGTTTAAATGACGCTTGGAACGCCTCGCGAACTCGAATCGGCATCTCGGCTCCACCATTTTGTCCGGTTATCGGGCCAATAGAAGCAGACAAAGCCAATAATGGTATGGCAAATAGGAACTCAACACGGCTTGCCACCCCAAAACCGGCAACGGCAGTATCACCATAAACAGCAAAAGCAGCAGTAACGATAAAAATTGTAATTGGGTTAGCAATATTCGTTGCTGTTGCTGGAATACCGACCTTTAGCACCCGCCCCCAAGAGTTTGACAACTCTCTCCACGGCGGTAAGTGTAAGGTTATAAGTCGTTCTTTTACCACCATATACCACCCCATAACTACGATGGCAAAAACGTTTGACAATACTGTTGCCAATGCAGCTCCGGCAACTTCCATCCTAGGGAATGGCCCGATTCCAAAAATCAAAAAAGGATCAAGAACTAAATTGATAATAGCCCCTGCCACCATAGTCATGCTTGGAATTCTCGCATCACCTAATGCCCGCAAGATATTACCGGCAACCATCGGGCCAACAATAAAAGCTGAGCCAATAAAAGAGATTTGCAAATAAGCCCGGATATCCGGCATTAAATCCTCAGAGGCTCCAGCAAGTTTTACAATGCTTTCAAAACTAAAATATCCAACTATTGCGAATCCGGTCACTACCAAAACAGCCAACAAAACTGAATCTGTGGTTTGCCGGCTTAAACGATCGTGATCACCTTCGCCTGCGGCACGTGAGACAACAGATGATGCACCTGCGCCAAGTCCGATTGATAAGGCCTGAATAACAAAGATCAGTGGCACACAAAACGCCACAGCTGCCAAAGGAGTAGTACCTAGTTTTGAAATATAAAAAGTATCTACAACTGCAGCTGACATCACAGCAAATATACCAATTGACATTGGAATACCAAGGCGGAACAAATGTCCCTGCACTGGCCCTTCAGTTAGTTTTTGCCGCTGTTTGGTTGATTGTTGTTGTGATGACATTGCAGGGCGATACGCAACAAACCAGACAAATGCAACATACAATATTGTCATAGAGCATTTCAAATTAGTAAGGTAAGCTTATCCGTAAGTTTATTCGGCAGTTTTAATTGTTTTGCCGATAGTAGCTAGATCGAGGTAAAAATGGTTTTTCCACTAAATGCCACATTGACAGGCTAGCAATAGCTACCAAGCCAGCAACCATTAATAATCCCCCCCAAACTGAATCTGCAAAGAAGCCTGCCATGACAATTAAATTGATGATTGGAAAGTGAGTGATATAGACGCCATAACTTAAATCACCATATCTGGCGACATTAATCGCTGGACCCGGGAGATAACTTATAAAAAATATTACGCCTCCCAAACCTATCGCCCGCAAGAACTCTAATGATGGTAAAAATGATAATAAAACCAATACGACTCCAAGAACGCCTGCCTTAGTAATATGAATTCGCAATGAATCACGCAGTAACCAAATGGACATTCCAATGACAAAGAAACTCATCTGCCCCGGTAATTGCCGGCCTATTTGTGCTGCAAACGGGATATCCAGTAACGGTATTATTACACGCCATATTTCTGCAAAAATATAAATAGCAATTAACAACGCCCATTTTGAGCGACCAGACAGATCAAGAACCCAAGCCAAAACTGGCAGTAATATATAGAACATTACCTCTATTTTTAATGTCCATAATGCTCCATTGACTTGTGGAAACCGCAATTCCTCAAACAGACCGGGCAGTGTTGGAGCTAAAAAATTTAAAAAGCCGAGGTTGGCCACTAAATATTTCAACACTGGGAACAATTCACCGCCCATCAACAAACTAGCGAAAGCTGGTATAACAATAATTACTACATAGGCCGGATATAAACGGCGTACCCGTTTTTTAGCATAATCATAAATATTAATTGAGCGAACTAAAGAGCCGTACACTAACAGGCCGGAAATTATAAAAAAACCCTGGATCGATAATTCAGCGAGCAGAGCCACCAAATTTTCCAATTTTATACTTGCGATACCGGAAAGAACCAACGCATGATAAAAAACCACAACACAGGCAAATAATAATCGTAGAAAATCAAACCGGTTTATCTGCTGTTGCATAATTGTCCTAAAAGCCCTTCAATCCCGTACTGCATATGTTTGATATTCCTAGCAACTAATACGCAAGCTATTTTATTCGAGCCATATTGTTCTTACTTTAAAAAAACAGTTACCAACAAGACTGAATCACTGAATAATGATATTCATTCAAAATATCAGCAAAGTTCGCCAGTATGAAACGAACACGAACTAAAATCGTAGCCACACTCGGACCAGCGACCTCTAACGCAAATCAAATTTCGAAATTATTTGATTCCGGTGTTGATATATTCCGGATGAACTTTTCGCACGGAACAGCCGCTGATCATCGAAAATTATATCAGGCTATTCGCTCGGTTGAAAATGACAAAAAACGCCCCATTGCAATAATAGCCGACCTACAGGGGCCAAAACTACGTCTTGGAACATTTGAAAACGGTGAAGTATCTTTAATGTCAGGTCAAAGTTTCCAGTTTGATATGGACCCTACCCCCGGCAATGAAACACGCGCACCGCTGCTTCACAAAGAAATTTTCAAAGCAATTTCTGCCGATGACATATTATTGGTCAATGATGGCAGAATGCGTTTTAAGGTGACGGCGGTAAGCCCCGCCAGCATGGCTGTCACAGCTTTGACTTCCGGAGTTCTTTCCAACCGCAAGGGAGTTAATCTACCCGGTGCATTTTTGCCAATATCAGCCCTTACCAACAAAGACCGCAAAGATTTAACATTGGCGCTAGAACTAGGCGTTGATTGGATTGCTCTATCATTTGTGCAAGGGCCACAAGATGTGGCTGATTTGCGAAAATTGGTGCAAAAGAAAGCGGGCATTATCTCCAAGCTGGAAAAGCCACTGGCTATTGAACATCTTGACGCAATTATGGATTTAACCGATGCAGTAATGGTGGCGCGAGGTGATTTGGGTGTGGAAATGCCGCCCGAAGTAGTTCCGGTATTGCAAAAAGAAATCATTGCCAAAGCAAGGCGCAAAGGCAAACCAGTAATTGTCGCCACACAAATGTTAGAAAGCATGATTGAAAACCCGGCTCCAACCCGCGCCGAAGCTTCAGACGTGGCCACGGCCGTTTATGATGGCACTGATGCGGTAATGCTATCAGGGGAAACCGCCGTTGGCCAATATCCGGTCGAAACAGTCTCAATGATGGAAAAAATTATTCGCAGGGTTGAACGCTCACCTAGTTGGCGTGATTTGCTTGCCGCCGGACAAAGACAACCGGAAAATACCACTGCCGATGCAATCATGGCCGCCGCTCACATGGCCGCCGACACCATCAATGCCGCAGCAATCGTCACCTACACCTCATCTGGATCAACTGCATTTCGAGCCGCAAGAGAACGACCGATCGAGCGCATAATCGGCATGACACCAAACCTATCCACCGCCAGAAGGCTAGCTCTGGTTTGGGGAATTACTGTTTGCATGACCGAAGATGCCCAAAACATGGACGATATGGTCACCAAAGCAGTAGAGGCAGTTAAACGTGAAGGTGTAGCCAAGCAAGGTGATAGAATTGTCGTCACCGCCGGTATACCGTTTGGCTCTCCCGGCAAAACAAATCTAATACGCATAGCCCGAGTGGAATAAATCAAAACTAACTTTAGAAAGTGAACCCGATGATAGCATTATTTCTTGGCCTTCTATTAGTATCTGATGACCAAATTGCACAACAACAAGTTCAACAAACTTCTGTTTGCCAGCAAGGCTGGGTTACTGAAGAACCAGTAAAACGAAAAAGTCTATTGCTACAATGCGCAGAACAAACAAACGATGTAGGAATAAGGGCGCTGGCCTATATCAATTTAGGAACATTAGCTTTTTTACAACATGACACTACTGAAGCAGCTCGCTTTTATGACCTAGCAGAAGCGACCGGACAGACCGTTACTTCTGACCCATTTTTTCACGCTTATAGAAGCGCAACTTTTAGTGCAGTGGGACGACATGAGCAGGCAGTTACTGATGCCAAACATGTATTGGACTTTATCAATGACAATCCGCAGACGGGGACTTCACAGCAAATCCCTCTATTGGAAATGATCATTGAGCCTTTGTACAAAGCTGGAAAAGTTGAGCTAACAAACAGTGCTCTAAATAGATACCTGAACATGCCAGTTACCGATTGGATTGATGCTATTAACCGCGCAGCTGTTCTGGAAGGGATAAGTGAATATGAAACAGCTATTCCTTACGCAGAACAAGCTTATTTGGCACAACCAGAACACCCCGCAATATTAAACACTAAATGCTATTTACTTGCTAAGACTAACCGTGCCGATGAGGGCATTACCTTTTGCGAGAAAGCATTACAGATACTCCCAAATGAGGCTGCAATAATACACAGTTATGCTTTTGCCTTGGCTAAAAATGGACAGTGTCTAGACAGTCAGAACGCATTACAAAAGGCAAGGAAACTACAGCCCTTGGTAATTGCCTACCAAGAACAAATACCCTGCGATCCGAAGACAGATTAAAAAAAAGCGTTACCGGTTGTTTTAAGAACTGGAAACGCTTCTCTAAGGTTTGCTCTGCCTGAGCAACTACTCAGGCAGAAATGATTATTTACTTGCCGCTTTGGCTACCGAAGTAACGGAAGAACTCGCTATCCGGTGAAAGCACCATTGCGGTATTACCATTGGCCAAAGCCTTTTCATAGGCTTCCATCGAACGATAAAAGGCAAAGAACTCAGGATCAGCGTTATACGCATTAGCATAAACTTCGTTACGCTCGGCATCGCCAGCACCACGAATTCTTGATGTTGATTCCTTGGCGTTAGCCAAGATCACCCGAACTTCACGATCGGCTTCCGCACGAAGTTTCAAGGCAGCCTCCTCACCTTCGGCACGAATTTTTGCAGCTTCTTGCTGGCGTTCAGTTTCCATTCGCAAAAACACTTTAGCAGCATTTTCCGCCGGCAAGTCAGCACGGCGAATTTTCACATCAATGATCTCAACGCCAAGGTTTGCACCCTTGGTTTGTGACTCAAGCTGATCACGAATGGCGTTCATCATATCCAGCCGTTGACCAGAAACAATTTGCGCACTGTCATGACTGCCAAGCACGCTTTTGACCGAAGCCTCAAGAAATGGTGTCATCCGTAATTCAGCACCGCGCACAGTAGTAACACGTTGATAAAACAACAAAGGGTCTGCAATACGGTATCTTGCAAACACATCAACTATCAACCATTCCTGATCGGAAGCCAAAATTTGCTTAGCCGGAGCATTGAGCATCAAGTTGCGGCGATCAAAAAACACCACATTTTCCCAAGGGAATTTGAATTTCAAACCAGGTTGATCATCACTACCCCATGCATGTTCCACTCGTTTGGCATCACCAAACATCAAAACCAAAGCCTGCTCTCGCTGGTCAACAGAAAAAGCAACAGTTCTTGCTAGCATAACTGATCCAAAGACCAGCAATATTACTAACGGTAAAGTTAAGCGTTTCATGATTATTGGCCTCTAGCTTTACGGGTTAATTCGTTTAGTGGCAAATACGGCACTACGCCGCTGGCACTATCTGGATCGAGCAGAATTTTATCAGATTTTTCTAATACCCGCTCCATGGTTTCCAGATACATCCGTTGACGGGTGACTTCTGGAGCTAATTTATATTGATCATAAACCAATGTAAATCTAGCAGCCTCACCCTTGGCTTCGGCAACGGTTGCTTCACGATAGGCCTCAGCCTCTTGTAATAGACGCTGAGCATCACCTCTAGCCCGTGGAACCTTATCATTACGATAGGCAGTGGCCACATTGATGGTTGTTTCTTTGTCTTGTGCGGCATTCACCACGTCACGAAACGCATCGTTAACCTTGCCAGGAGCTTGTGACCTAGCAATTTGCACTTGTGTTACAACGATACCAGCACCATAGCCATCCATTATTGCCTGAATATTATCACGGGCATCTTCTTCGATTTGACCACGTTGACCGGTAATAATATCTTCCAAATTACTTTTGCCGACAATTTCACGCATAGCGCTTTCGGCCACGGCTTTTAAGGCAACATCAGGTTCTTCAATGTTGAACAAATAAGCCTGCGCTTCTTTGATCTGCCAAAACACCGAAAATCCCAGTTCAACAATATTCTCGTCACCGGTCAACATCAGGCTTTCACCAGGAATACCGCGCGATGAATTGCCGGATTTTATAAAGCCAACATCAATTTGATGCGCCGCAGTAACTTTAGGTTTTAACACCCGCTCGAATGGTACTGGTAATTTGAAATGAAACCCGGGAGCTTCAGTACGAGTATAGGCACCAAATCGCAAAACCACCCCTTCTTCATCGGCTTCGGCCACATACCAACCAGAACCGGGCATAGCTATCCAAAACAACAAACCAAGAATAACAAACACCCCGATACCGAAACCGCCAAGACCACCAGAGCCTTTGCCGTTTCCGCCGCACCACCGAAGACGCCACCAAGACGATTTTGCAAATTACGCACCATCTCGTCCACGTCTACATTGGGTGGTTCACCGCCACCATCAGGGCCAGAACCCCATGATCCTTTGCCGCCGCCGCCGGTTTTTTGTCCCCATGGGCCACCGCCATTTCCGTTTTGCTGGTTATTCCAGGCCATATTATCTCTCTTTTTGCTTGAATCACACGTTCACTACCCCAATATGTGGGGCTAGATGTAACGTATGGCAAGCAGGATCAAACAAAATGTCGGAAAAACTAACAAAAAACGTTGAAAAAGCACTATCCAAGATCAAAGACCCCAATACTGGAAAGGATATTTTAAGTTTAGGGGTGGTTCAAGGACTAACGGTAAAAGACGACCGAGTCGGTTTTGCTATTGAAACCAGCCGTGAAATGGCCGAACAAATGGAAATGATTCGCGCCAAAGCCGAAAAAACCATTCGGAAAATTCGCGGAGTTAATGCTGTGACCGCAGTTTTAACAGCACATAGTGATACACCAAGCCAACAGCCCAAAAGTTCGCCACAAAAACGACCACCAATGTCTGGTGGTCATGGAACCCCGCCGCCGCCAACGCCAAAATCTCTACCCGGTGTAAAATCCGTGATTGCCGTGGCTTCGGGTAAAGGCGGAGTTGGCAAATCTACCATCGCCGTAAACCTTGCCGTGGCTCTGGCGCAAAAGGGCAAAAAAGTCGGACTTATGGATGCAGACATTTACGGCCCTTCAGCACCGATATTGTTTGGCCTGACCGGGCAAAAGCCCAAACTGAACGATAATAATAAAATTATTCCCCTGACGGCTCACGGTGTCAAAGTTCTGTCGATGGGATTTATGGTAAGTGACGGACAAGCGATTATTTGGCGTGGCCCGATGATTATCGGTGCATTACAACAAATGTTTTCTGATTGTGAGTGGGGAGAGCTTGATGTGTTGATCGTAGATATGCCCCCCGGCACTGGTGATGCCCAACTTACCCTTGTGCAGACTGTCGAGCTTGCTGGCGCAATAATTGCCGCCACCCCGCAGGAAGTAGCTCTGGCCGATGTCAGGCGCGGAGTAAACATGTTTCAAAAAGCGAAAGTTCCAATTTTAGGAGTTATCGAAAACATGTCTGGTTTTATCAGTCCTGACAGCGGTGAGCGGATTGATATTTTCGGTAAAGGTGGCGCCAAAAGAGTTGCCGAAGAACTAGAAGTGCCATTTTTAGGGGAAATACCACTTGATCCAAATCTACGTTCTTCTTCCGATGAAGGAAAACCGGTGGCTACTGATCCAGATAGCCCGCTTGGAAAACTGTTTGCGGAATTAGCAGACAAGGCATTGGCAGAAACAAAGCAATAAGCCTTTAACTCAGTCCACCCTATCGAACACCTGTATGACAAAGGCGTGATCGTTTTTGTCATCAGCTGGGTATGGTTGTTGCTTAACTAATTGCCATGTTTTTGCATCAAGCTCTGGGAAATACGTATCTCCGTCGGGGTTAGCGCTAACCCGGGTTAAATACACCCGGTCAGACAATGGCAGTGCCGCCTCATAAAGCACCCCGCCGCCAATAATTATTACCTCGCCATTTGCACCTGCTAATTCCTTACCCTTGGCGATCATAGCGGTTAGGTCGTTAAAAACCATCGCTCCTTTAACCGCAAAACCAGAATCACGGCTTAATACCAAGTTTTCCCGTCCAGGTAGCGGTTGCACAAACAGGCTTTGCCATGTTTTACGCCCCATCAATACCGGTTTACCAGCAGTAATACGCTTAAAATGCGCCATATCCGAGGTTAGCCGCCACGGCATATCGCCATCTTTACCGATTACGTTATTTATCGCAACAGCAACAATTATTGACAGCCTTGCACTCACCAACCAATCCCCAATATAATGTCCAACAATAAGGCGCACCAAATTACAAACACTAACAATGGAACACCAATAGCAAACAATCCGGTTCCATACTTGCGTAATCCCCTCTTAAATCCTGTACCGGTAGAAGCATCATAAATTTCAAACCCGGCACTTCTCACCCTAACTATACGGGCTGCGCGTTTCATTTCATCCACTTGCCGTTCATTGATAATTACCCAAATAATCGACATTGAAATTCCGCTACATGCAGCGATTAGCATCACCCATTCAGAAAACTGAATTGATGCTTCTACTGTGAAAATAAGTAACATAGCATTTGCCACCAAGAACAGGCCGGATCGTTGATTCAAAACCCCTTCTTCATGCAAAGCTAATTGCCACATGCGCTCAATTTCAACATCACTTAATGCCAAAATTGATGCTCGTTCCTTTTGATCCATAATACCCCCTTTGCAGTTTGCTTGTTCTACTTACAATGTACAATGGAAAAACGAAAGGTGTGGCCTAGTGAACAAATTATTATCGATGAAATGGACTTATGTTTATGTGGCATTGATCCCGTTCGTAAACTGGTCATTTACTTGGGCTCCAAATATCGAATTGTTTGGTGGCTGGGCATTTAACCCGGTCACTATTGTAACAGGGCTGGTATTAGTGGTGCGCGACTTTGCCCAACGAGAAATAGGCCACAAGGTCTTAATCGCCATGATGATCGCTCTTGGCCTAACCGCAGTATTGGCCGGACCAAAACTTGCTCTGGCATCAGGTGCTGCATTTGCAATCTCGGAATTAGTCGATTGGTCACTGTTTACCTTTACCAAGTTTCGCCTATCGACGAGGGTGTTCCTATCCAGCTTAATCGCCGCACCGATTGATAGTGCGGTA
>JAESTZ010000011.1 GCA_016763315.1 Robiginitomaculum sp. | reverse complement strand
AGCGATGCTGGAAATAACCAATATACGAGCCAGTAATTTCAACTCCCGCAATTGATCCGCATGGGACTTGTAAGGGTCAATCTTTCGTCCTTTCGTGCGATGAACCAACAGTAATAAATAACCCAGATTCATTGCACCAATACCAATAATCGTAATTAGTGTCGCAGCTCGTTCACTTTCACCCATATGGTTTTGCAAAAACCAAGCGGCCATTGCCAGATACACACCCAGCGCCAACAATAAGGGAAACACAGAAACCACGTCCCATAGTTTACGGGGCTGCAATTCAGCCAATTTTGGCCGGCCAGCATATTCTTGGCGCATTCGACTGAACCATTTACCTGTCATTACCTCGGCAAAAAATAATGGCGCAAACTGAATCATGGCATAAGCCAATACAAAAATTTCGTCACCCCCCATAGGGTCAGGCTTATAACCGCTAGATACTGCAGCTAGCAATATACCAACGCCTATAACCGCAATCGCCCAATTTAGTAATTGCCAGCTACGAATACGCGAAGCGCCCTCATGCGAAGCAAAATAATCATAGGGAGGCGGATACAATTTACCAAATTCATGTGGCGGGTATTTGCTCAATACATGGCGAACCCGCTTGGCAAGTTGGCCGGGGAAATATATCGATAACAGGTAAATTTGACTTAAAAACACAATGTAAAATACGATTAAAATAGACATATCAGGTTCCTTTGGAAGCTTGTGGGTTCATGGCATTGCCAAACGCAATGCGAATTTCAGAGTCGGTTGCGCCGGCATCACGCACCGCAGTAATGGTTTCGACAAGTCGGCCAAGCACCCATGCCGCTAGGTCCAACGTGCTGCCAGCCATGGCGTTTTGATGTATAAATGTGCCACGATAGCCTTTGCTCTCAATCACCTGATCGCGCTACAGCATCCGGTAAGCCTTGGCCACGGTTTTTGGGTTTAACGATAAGTCCTGCGCCAACTGGCGAATTGATGGTAAAGCATCGCCAGGTACTACCTGCTTTGCCAGCACACCTTGTTTGATCTGGGCAATGAGTTGCGCAAAGGCCGGCTCAGGATCATCAATATTAATTGTAACTCGCATTGTCTTTACCCTATAATGTACCATTTGAAGTAGAGGTACAACGGGTGCAGTAATTTGTCAAGCACCGCACAAACCTAAAATGACCACGCACAGCAACGCGCACAAGACTGTCCGATGGCTCCGGTGATCGTTATGTTTATGATCCGTATGGCAATGAGATGACCGGTTCCGGCGACTCCGGCAACAAGTCTTTAATGTCCTATCTCTTCGCGACTTGAGGACGGGAGCTACACAGACCGCCACCGCCATACCCAACCCGGTAGTTTATTTACTATAGGGCTTTTAGGGGGAGAGGGAGCAAGTGCGTCATTAACTCAAGGTCTTTCAAATAGAGGTCTGGGGAACATGGAGGGCTTTCATTTGTTGTCAATGTCGATAGTCCTATAGGTAGATCATATGGCGGAAATGTAGATTTACTTGATGGCAATAGTAGTGGAAGTAATGGGCAACTAGAAGCAGGAGTTGCTGTTGGCGCATTTGGAGGTGCTGGATTTGCTGTTACAGTGGAGTGTCCAGATGAATAAGGAGTTCGTGTTGTGATGAAAATAGCAGGTAATATATTATTACAACTATTGATTATGCTTACACTTTTTTATTGTATTTTTTTGTTTTTGTCGGAGAAAGACGCTAATTCTTTGATGACATTATTGTTATCAATATCTGGAAATATGTATAGCTCAAAGATACTTACTGATGGCGGGTATATTCGCTATAAACCATTATTTAACCTTGGGAAAAGGAAATGGGTAGAAAATATCTTTATTATTAAACCTCACTACATTTTGTTTGTGTTTGTTCTTGCTGTAATAGTAGGAGCGTATAACTTTATTTCCTTATTTCTACCTGCATATATTTCATAGTGTACGCATCTAGGGGGGTGGACGGCATTGTCAGATTAAAACGGTCTTGAGCACTAGGCTTGAGAGGGTAATTTCAGTCTGACAATACTTTCAACTGATTATCTCGCAACTACCCCGTAATGCCAAATTGTTTGTATTATTGCAATTCAATCCGAACAGAATTTGTAGTTAGTATCTGCCCCGCCATATTCCCAGCACCTAGACTAATGCAGATATCATCTGGAAAGATCAGGTTTGTCTTGTTTTGCATACCTTGATAGCGACGGATATCATTCTTATAATTATATGACACAGGCGCATAATAGTAAAATTCATTTGAATTTCTAAGATCAAATTGCATATTTATATATACTGGCGCGCTATATAATACCGGCTGTTGTCTAGTTTTATCACATGATTGAAGGTGGTAATATAAAAACGCCATTTGTTTTTTTCGTACTATTTTCTCAAGGCTTATTTTGGATTCTAATTTCACAAAATAGTATCCACTATCATGTGTTGCACGTTCTTTTTCAGCGCGCCTTATGCTTTCCTGAGTTGCAACAATTTGGAAATTATCGCTGATCACATCAGTTTTGAGTATCTCTACGTAGGAAATTTCAACCTTTGTCGTACAGGCAAAAAGCATGATTGATATCAATGGCGCAAACACAATCCTGCTTGGAAACAAATTACTCATGCGCTTTCTCTATAAGAGAATAGGTTATATTGCTAGTATCAACAATGTCTTTAGGTAACTGGGACATATATTTCACCGCAACTCTATTTAATCAAAAAGTCGCCATTGAACTGGAAGCGGATAAAAGTTTAATTGGTGCGCTACTGTAATCGCCGCAATAATGCCTGCATCAACATATTGCCGCAATTCGCGCCTTGTTCCACATAATGATATGGCTCGATCATCTCTAGCTCGATCAATAAGGGTTGCATATCCAGACCCAGCACAATATCGACCCGCGCATAGAGCGGCATTTCGTACAATGCGGATAATGCAGTTTTTGCCAGTTGCATTTCTTGGTGTGATGGCTCGTCCTTAGTATCAATGCCGCCATAAACCGACTGTATGCGGTAATCACCGATTTTCGGGGTTTTACGAATAGCATGTGAAAATTCACCATCATAAAACAACATTGACAGCTCGCCATGACTTTGAATACTTGGCAAAAATGGTTGCAAAAGTGCGCCTGCTTCGGGCAGTTCATTAGCAGGCGGAATTGGTTGATCTTTGCCAAGCAAAACTTGCCGCCATGCACCAGCTCCGATTTTTGGCTTTATCACCAGCTTGTCAGTGGCAAAACTTTCAAAAGCCGCCGCAACATTTTCCGCCGTTACCAAATCCACCGATATTGTCGGAATTGTCGGCACGCCTTTGACTGCCAAGTCCAGCAAATATTGCTTATCGGAGTTAGACTTTAAAGTTTCTAGTGAATTAAGTAATAAAGTCTGACTGTCGATTTGTTGCATTACCGCAAAGAACAATTCGCGCTTTTGTACATAATCCCAAGTAGTACCAACCAATACCGCATCGAACTGCCTCCAATTTATATCGGGTTCGTCCCAGACGACTTCCACCAGCTTTATATTTCTGGTTTTTGCTGCTTCATTAAACAATCCAAATTCCAGATCATGTTCATAACTATCTTCGCGTTTATTAGTCCCATCAACCACCATGTTGGAACTGGTCAGAAAGGCTACTGTTCTTTGGCTCATGATCCTTGAAACTTTTCGCGCATCAGTACCAGTTCCTCGGCGGCTGTCGGATGCACAGCGCAAGTTTGATCCCATTGCTCTTTGGTCAAACCAGCTTTTACCGCCACTGCTGCCACTTGGATAATTTCCGGCGCCGCATCGCTTACCAAATGCACACCGACCACTACATTATCACTGCTGCGCACCACCAATTTCATCAAGTATTTTTCTTTGGCGCCGGACAGAACATGACGCATTGGCCGAAATATGTCCTTATAGATATCTATTTCGCCAAACTCTTTTCGTGCATCTTCCTCGGACAGACCAACCGATGCCGCAGGCGGTGATGTAAACACCGCACTTGCCACGTGTTGGTGATCAAATGAATGACGAACATTACCAAATTCGGTATCGGCAAAGGCCGCACCTTCTCTGATTGCCACCGGTGTAAGATTGATCCGATCGGTAACATCCCCCAAAGCAAAAACACCAACCGCACTGGTCTGGCCGAATTCATCAACTTTGATTGCCCCGGATTTACTGGTTTCAATTCCCGCAACGTCCAGTCCAAGCCCGCTTATTGCCGGCACACGCCCTATTGCCATCATTACCTGATCCACAAGCATCTGCTCGTTATTATCCAGATCAACGCTTAACTGCTCGTTCTGCTGGCTCACCGCGCTGATACTGGCATTGGTAATTACCTTAATACCATGATTGATCAGTTCTTGATGGATGTGGGTTCGCAGATCATCATCAAACCCACGCAATACCGTATCCCTACGATAAATCAGCGAAGTTTCCACCCCGAGACCGGCAAAAATAGAAGCAAACTCACAGGCAATATAACCACCACCGGCAATCAAAATTTTCTTTGGCAACTTCTCAATATGAAAGACTTCATTCGAGGAAATAGTCAATTCCTCGCCGGTAAACCCAAGCAGTCTTGGTGTGCCCCCAGTGGCAATCAAAATTTTCTTGGCTGTAATTATCCGCCCGGATTTTACTAGCTTGACCTGACCATTGCCGAGCAGTTCTGCTCGCTCCTCGAATATATCGACACCAGCTTTACCAAGATTGCGACGGTAAATTCCAGACAAACTCCCAATTTCAGCGTCTTTGGCGGCGATTAGTTTTGACCAGTCAAACCGTAAATTATCCGCGCTCCAGCCATAACCCTTGGCCTCTTCAAATCCTGTTCCATATTGCGAGGCATAAACCAGTAATTTTTTTGGAACACAGCCGCGAATTACGCAAGTTCCACCAATTCGGTATTCTTCGGCAATACCGACCTTGGCTCCGAATTGCGCTGACATACGCGCCGCACGCACGCCACCGGAACCGGCACCAATAACAAATAAATCAAATTCTAGTTCGGACACTGATTCAGACATAAACTTCAAAGCTCCAAAATATCAGCACCCTCTTCGGTGCCAACAATTACAATTCGCGCCAGATCAATAAACAACCCATGTTCTACCACTCCCGGTATCGCCGACAGACGAGCAGCAATTTGCCGAACCCGGGGCAAAACAGAACAGGCACAATCAAAGATATAGTTACCGCCATCAGTAACAAAAGGCTGGCGGCCATCTTTTTTCATTCTTTGGATAATTTGCGGGTCTTCACTTCCAGCTGCCACCAAAGCGTCAAAGATTTTTTTGGCAGTAATAGTGAAACCAAACTGGTCAACTTCTACCGGTAACGGATAAGCACCCAAAGCCTCGACCAACTTGCTTTCATCAACAATGCAAACCATCAAATCAGAAGCATTGGCGATTATTTTTTCGCGCAACAAACAACCACCGCCACCCTTGATCAAAGCAAATTCCGGCCCGACTTCATCAGCACCATCTACGGTCAAGTGAATATGATCGACCTGCTCGACATCAATCAATGGCACACCGGCCTCTAATGCAACTTCTTCACTACGTTTAGAGGTTGGCACTCCACGTACTTTTAGGCCATCAGCTACCGCCAGACCAAGTAATTCAATAAAAATTTCCGCAGTTGATCCGGAGCCAAGCCCCAAAGTCATACCGTCTTCGACATAGTTAAGCGCTACTCTGGCGGCTTGTTCTTTGACGTTGATACTCATGGTTTTTTCTTTTTATCGCGAAAAGATTTAGCCCAGCCGGAAATTTCTTTTTGCTTGGCACGTACCACACACAAAGCATCATCAGCAACGTTTTTGGTAACAACACTTCCCGCGCCAACTATTGCACCGGCACCTATGGTTACTGGCGCAACTAACGAGCTGTTAGAGCCAATAAAGGCACCCTTACCTATTATCGTTTGAAACTTGTCAAACCCGTCATAATTACAAGTAATAGTACCAGCACCGATATTGGCGTCACTGCCGATATTGGCATCACCAATATATGATAAATGACTAATTTTTGCGCCATCGCCAATATTGGCTTTTTTGGTTTCGACGAAATTACCGATCTTGGCATTTTGCCCGACAATAGTCCCGGCACGCAAACGCGCATAAGGACCTATAATTGCGCCGGAATTAATTTGCACGCCTTCAAGGTGTGAAAAAGCGCGAATTGTAACTTTACCGGCCACCGAAACGCCTTTGGAGAAAACCACATTTTGCTCGACCAATACGTCGGAGCTTAGTTTAGTATCATAACTAAAATAAACACTGGACGGATCAAGCATGGTGACCCCGTCTTCAAGAGCTTGGGTGCGAGTTCGGTCTTGAAATATCCGTTCGGCCTGTGCCAGTTCATGGCGTGAATTAACTCCCAAAACCTCATCAGCCGAAGCCCGAACAGCTTTGGCTTTAAGCCCTCTAGCCACCGCCAAGCCTACTATATCTGTCAGATAGTATTCACCCTTGGCATTGTCATTGGTGACCTGCCCTAATAATTCAAATAATAATTTCGCATCTGCTGCCACTACGCCGGAATTACACAAACCAATTTGTAATTGTTCCGCACTTGCTTCTTTGGCTTCAACAATTGCCAGCAGATCACCGGCTTCATCTTCAACCAAACGGCCATATGCTCCTGCATCATCTGGCTCGAAGCCCAACACAGCTAACGACGCACCAGCATCAAGCGCATCAAACACCCGCTCGATAGTTTGTGCTGTGATCAAAGGACTATCGGCAAACACCACCAAAGCATTGCCATCAAAGCCAGACATAATATCTGCGGCACAAGACGTGGCATGACCAGTACCGTTTGGCGGATCTTGTATGGCTACACACTTCACCCCCAAAGCTGTTTCTGCTGCTTGTCTGACCAAAGGCGTTTGCGTGCCAACGATTGCAGAAATTCGCTCAGAGTTCACTTGTTTAGCCAAGGCAACCAACCAAGAAAACATCGAACGACCGCCAACTTCGTGTAAAACTTTTGGCAGATCAGACTTCATGCGCGAACCGTGTCCGGCGGCAAGAATAATAGCGGCTCTAGGCTTGGGCATTATTGGTTCTTTCATTGGAATCAGTTAATTGAATTTTATCCTTGATAGCGTGTCATCACGCATCGTTCCAGCCATTAGAAGTTCTGATTTCATGACCAGTAAACAAAAACTCACCGGCAAAACCATTGCTTTTGATCTTGATGGCACTTTAGTTGATACCGCGCCGGACCTGATTGCCGCCCTAAACCATGCGATGCAAAATGCCAATCACCCGACAACGCCCGATCATATCGTTCGTGATAAAATCGGTCATGGAGCAAAAGCGTTGATCATTGCAGCGCATGATTATCATGATTTAACGCAAGACCAACTTGAAATTGAAAAATTACTGCAAGTTTTTTTGCAATACTATTCACAAAACAGCACGAAAATTTCCAAACCATTTGTCGGAGCCATAGATTGCCTAGAGAAATTAAAAAACTCTGGTGCAAAACTAACCATCTGCACCAATAAGTCAGAAGCTTTGACCCTGCCAATTTTGCACAAGTTAAACATGACAGATTATTTTGATGGAATTTTCTGTGCCGACAAAGTTCCGGCAAAAAAACCTGATCCAGCGCATATTTTCGCAGCGATTGCTCCGACAAAACCAAAAAACAGCTTGATGATCGGTGATAGCAATACTGATCTATTGGCGGCCAAGGCTGCCAGTGTTGATTGTTTTTTGCTGGAGCATGGTTATAGCGAGCAGAAGGTATGCCAGCTTGGCGCAACAAAAGTATTTAGCGGGTTCGTACAATTAACTCCGGAAATCTTTAATTGGTTCTCTTAGAATTATTGCTTGTTTTGCTTTTATTGATCCGGCACAATGATTTTTGTAAAAACCTTGTTGCTGGAGAAAAAAATGTCGTTCAAAATCACAACTATTGCCGGACTTGCTATTATCTTGGCGGCTTGCAATCCGGCGACAGAAATTGAACCGCAAGTAGCAAAAACTGCCCCCGAGATAAAACTATATACCATGTCATGCGGTGTTATTGACATATCCGACATTTCCGCATTCTCCAGCAAGGGAGAATTCGACGGGCAAAAAAGGGTATTTGCCGATAGTTGCTATTTGATACGCCACCCTGATGGTGATCTGATGTGGGACGCTGGCCTACCCGATGCTTTGGCGCAAAACCCCGATGGAATGCAAAATGGCGTGTTTCATGTCTCGGTTCCGAAAACCCTGAAAAGCCAACTTGACGAAATTGGTGTGGCTCCTGATGATATTGAATACTTTGCCATGTCCCATTCGCATTTCGATCACACCGGAAATGCCAATATGTTTGCCGGTGCGCCAAAGTGGATCGTTGATGCAAATGAACACGCCTGGATGTTTGAATACGCACCAGCAGCAGGTATTGCCCAACTAGACAGCTTTATTCAATTCAAAGACAAAACACCGATAAAAATCACCAGCGATCATGATGTTTTCGGTGATGGCAGTGTAACGATTATTCAAACCCCGGGACACACGCCGGGACATCTTGCATTGCTGGTCAAGCTTCCAAAAACAGGTAATTTATTGCTAAGCGGTGATCTATATCACATGCCGGAAAGTCGTGAATTTCGCCGGATCCCGGTGTTTAATACCTCGCCGGAACAAACACTGGCCTCAATGGATAAATTTGAAGCATTAGCCGTGGCACAAAACGCGCGGGTGATTATCCAACACTACCAACAAGACGTGGATAGCCTGCCAGCATTTCCGGCTTACGCAGAATAATTCTTACAGCACCTGACACTTGTCGGGTGTGGTCGGATTAACACCGAACTTTGCACTTGGCGGGGTAATTCCCAAATGACAAAGCACATAACCCATGGCGGCAAAATGGTGGATTGCATGGCTATGCGCCTGAATAACTGCCGCCGCCAGCGTGTACTTATTAGTGACCATACCATCACCAAGGTCATCGCTAACCTCGATAAGTTGTTCAAGATCAGTGGTTCTTAAGGCTTGCAGCTTGACCAAAATATCTTGCAAATAAGATAATCCCGCTTGGCGGCAAGTTTCCACTTCCACGTCACGGGTGCGATCAGCCAGATTTACTTGGCCATTTTCCAGTCCACAAAAAATACAATCAAAAATATCCAGTATATGCCGGATATGACTGCCAACACTGGAATAATATGGAGCAACGGAATCATCACAATACTGCTCATCACTAAGTGAGCGTATCAGAGCAATTCCACTGCTCAGGTTTTTCGATACGGTTTCAATCATCGGCGCAAATTAGCCGCAAGCCTGTACCAACACAACCGGTTAATTCGTCACAGTTTCGTGTGCGCAAAAGCAAAATCTTTAGTGGTCGCATTTCCTTGCCGCAAAACCGGTACCCACTTTTGCTGGAAATGCTCTAGCTTTTATCTATTGCCCATTGTCCGGCACCTTTGGCGGCAATATACAAAAATGCAAAACTGAACAAAATAGCCAGTTCACCACCATTAGCGATCGG
Source organism: Robiginitomaculum sp. (assembly GCA_016763315.1). GTDB lineage: Bacteria > Pseudomonadota > Alphaproteobacteria > Caulobacterales > Maricaulaceae > Robiginitomaculum_B. The sequence goes on along the minus strand of JAESTZ010000011.1, from coordinate 1,968 downwards.
GAAAAAACCTTTACTGCCATGCGCCATCCAATAAGCCGCCGCCATCAAGCCACTGGAAAGAAACGCTGCCGGACGGGTGAAAAAACCGACAACAATCAATGCGCCTGCAACCAGTTCGATAGCACCGGCGGTAATAGTAATCGGAGTTAATGGCCAAGCAAAGTCAGTTGGGAAGTTGAAAAACTTATGTATGCCATGTCCCATAAACAACAAGCCGAATACGATACGGAACAAAGCATAAATCGGCCCCTCGAATTTATCCAAAAAACCCATAATAATCCCCTTTGATTACATTAATGAGGTAATAGGCTAGCGCATTTTTAGCAAAACACCAAATCCCGAACAAACTCCAATGCGTATTTAGCTACCTTTCCTACACTTCCCCGTTCTTAGGTGACGTACAACGTCTATGAGGTACACTTAGCTTTCAATAATAACACGTAGTGGGTGCTTGAGGCGATAAAGCCATAGTCCGAAAGATAGAAATATGGCAAAGGAAAAAGCCTGAACAACTATATAAACAGGAAAAAACAATAACGCCGGAAGTATCTCCAGAAGTGCTTTCACCCTACCTTGGATAACTTCTCCATTAACAGTCACATCGCCAGTAAGAAGCATAACAAGCACAACTATCAACATCATAACCCCGACCAGGGCACCAAAAGAAAATATACTGCCAATTACTATTAACCTAAATACAGAGTCTAAAGTTAGATTTCCATTTATTACTCTAAGTTCCACATTCATCTCCTTTAGGTTTATTTACAGCCTATAATTAAACTAACATTAGATGACTTATATGACCATAGAGACCGGGTATCGAGCTAGGTTCATCATGAAACAATGATGCTATTCCACCAATATTCATTCACGATAACAACCCAAAGCGAGTTTAAACCCCGTCTGTTGATTCGGATTTTTCGTTTTTTTTCCTCCCTCCGCAAGCGGAGGAGAACAACAGAAATAGACAACAACAACCAAATCATCTCTGTCATACTCCGACTTGTTCGGGGTATCCAGCATACGGAAAAACTAGATCACCCGACTAAATCGTGTGATGACAGCGTGGTGGGGTTAAAGACCTACTGCCAGACGGGGTTTAAACCCCGTCTGTTCGTTTCAATTGAGCAAATAACTTTTGTAACGAAAATTAAAACATTGCGAACGAGGTTATAAACCTCGTCCGGCGATTTAGGTAACCTACCTCATGATGACACACTTTACTTAATCCATATAAAATAATTGGAGCTGTCCTAGGTAACTAGTTCAAATACCTCTTAACCCAATGTTTTAGTTGTATTAATTGTGTTAGTGGGTCTGGGCTGTTAAAACGCCACCCACATTCCTTTAAAAATAGGCCAAAATGAGACCTTGGTACACCATTAAATTTACGCATATGACGCTTAGCTTGGTTCCAGAAATTCTCAATGCCATTGATGTGATTATGTCTATCTGCAAACAGTTTGGAATGGTTAATTCGGTAATGTTTAAACTCGGACGTATCCAACACATTGTAACCGCGCCAGCAATCCGTATAGACGATGCTGTCCGGCACAACTTTACGCTCTATGATCGGATACAAAGTCGCAGAATAGGCATCCGGAATAATCTTCGTGTAAACCTTGCCGCCGCGTTTTAATAGGCCAAACACGGGGACTTTACCTGTAGCACCCCGCCCTCGGAGGCCTTTTCTTTTGCCACCGAAATAGCTCTCGTCAACTTCGATCTCGCCAGCAAACACTTCGTCAGATTCTTGCTCCAGCTCATAAGCAATAATCTCGCGCAAGCGGTGAAAATAATAGGCACCAGTACTCTTGTTTACACCTATCAGCCGCGAAGCACATCTGGCCGGGCTTCCGGATACAAAATGCTCAAGCAAACGAAGCTGCTTAGCCCAAACAATTCTACTCTTCCTCATATATCCCATTTACAACACCTAATCGGCGTTATCTAGGACAGCCCCATATT
>JAESTZ010000010.1 GCA_016763315.1 Robiginitomaculum sp. | reverse complement strand
CTTTGATTTGCTTCTTCAAGATTGCGGAAATTTCCGCTGCCCGAATATCCATGGATCTCAACTTTCTTTCATCGCGAGTTTCAGCCCCTCAAGCTGTGTTTTGAGGGAACTGTCAAACATTACCGAACCAACCTGTACGATCAATCCGCCCAAAAGCCGGGGATCGACTTCTGTTTCCAGTTTTACATTACTACCTAGAGCCTTTTTCAAGCCGGCAGCCAAATTAGTTTTCTGTTTTGCGCTTAATTCCTGCGCGGTAATCGCGCTGGCACTTAAAGAACTTTTTTCCTGCGCCAGCAACGCCATATAGCTATCAACCATATCTATAATTTCTGCTGCACGACCATTATCACAAGCTATAGCAACGAAATTACTAACTAGCGTAGACCATTTAGCCTTCTTTGCCAAAGCCTGTAGTGTGTTAGATTTTTCAAAGGCCGCTATCACCGGCGAAGCCATTGTCTCACGCAAAGGAGCCGAAGATTGCAGTAGACCCTTTAAAGCCAACAGCTCTTTTTCCACAGCAGCAAGACGTTTTGCTTCTTTGGCGAGGTCAAAAATTGCCACTCCGTAACGCCCCGCCGCACCGGCTGAATTTATTTGCGCTGTTGTCACTTCACATCACTCTTCACAAGACAGGTTAACCAGAATCAACAGGCAAACCCATAACAGATTGTTTTCTTAGAAGAAATTCAAAAAAATCCAGTAGACAGAATCGAATATTCCTCGTGTTTGGCGGCCACATAGCACGGGTAATTGCCAGCGGCAAGATGCACCTGAATAAACTATGACATTTCGACCGGTTAGTGTGACAGTTCCTTAACCCTTATCTGCTAGCTTGCGGTTTAACTGGTTCAAAAATCAGGAGGAATAGGGTGTCACCATTAAGGCTAAAAGAGTTGTCAATTTTTCGCTCAAGAACTTCACTGGTTCTTATAGCTGTAATTTTAACTGTTTCTATTGTTATTGGCCTTGGGATTACTCTGCGCGGTAGCGCAATTCGCGTAGCAGATTCTGCAGAAAAAGCATCTGACCTGGCACAAATTCGCGGTGATATGATCTCGACACGAAGAGAGCTATCTTATGTATTATCCTCAGCCAAAGAAAGCGGTGATCGCCGTTGGGAAAGCCGCTACCTTACCTTATCATCACAACTTACTTCCTTACTGGGCAAGTCCCGCGCCCTAACCACATCACCAGAAGCCGAAGCCGCGGCTAAAGCAGCCTTGATTGCCCGAAATAAAATGACTTCTTATGAGGAAAATGCTTTTTCCAGTATAAGACGCGGCAATAAGTCCGGCGCTAATCGGTTTATTAGCAACCCGTCTTACAATTTGTCTGCCAGTCAGTTCGATCGCGCTCTGGATAAGCAATTAGCGCAATCACGAGCGGATCTTATTTCCGAACGTGAAAATGCTCTTGCTGTTTCCAATATGGCAATGGCCGGAGCAGTGGTAGCTTTATTGGTATTAAGCTTAATATGGTATGTCATACTGCAAGATGCCCAAAGACGTGGTCGGGCGTTGGCTTCAGCACAGGCAGAGTTAATTGCCTATCGTGATGAACTAGAAGACCGGGTTCGCAAACGCACCCGTGACTTGCGTATATCCAAAGAAAAAGCAGAATCAGCAAACAAAGCCAAATCAGAATTTCTAGCGATCATGAGCCATGAAATACGCACTCCGTTGAACGGAGTTATGGGCATGTCATCGGCATTGGGAGCAACAAGTTTGCGACCAGAGCAAAAAAACATGGTTGGGACAATTCAAAAATCCGGCCAAATATTATTGACCATTCTTAATGACGTACTTGATTTGTCAAAAATTGAAGCTGGCGAATTTAAATTAGCCGAAGAAACTTTTGGTGTTAATGATGTTGCTGCACCGATTCATGATTTATTTAAAGCAATAGCCGATGAAAAGAATCTGACACTGGAATTGAATAGTGAAATACCTAAACATTGCCGTTTTGAAAGTGACCCGGCCAGAATCAGGCAGATCGTCAGCAATTTGGTCAGCAACGCCTTAAAATTTACCGAAAAGGGCAAAGTTAGCATTGATGTTTCCGAGCAAGTAAATAGCGATGGTGAGCATTTCTTGTTATTTGACGTAACTGATACTGGCGTCGGTATTCCAGTTAAAGATCAAAAAACAATTTTTGATAAATTTACCCAAGTAGATAGCTCTTTAAGCCGTAAATATGATGGCACCGGACTTGGTTTGGCTATTTGTCATCAATTAGCCGAACAAATGGGTGGAGAAATCGACCTTAAGAGTGAAGAAGGAAAAGGCTCCAGTTTTAGGTTCTTTGTTCCTGTTAAAAGGCTTGAAGATGCAGTTGAAGAAACGGCCGCCGTCGATAGCCAAAACACTGACAAACCGGAAAAACGTTCCGTTAAAATATTAATAGCCGAAGACAATCGCACCAATCGCATGGTAATTAAGGCAATCCTAAAACCAACCAATGCCGAACTGATATTCGCCGAAGACGGGGTAGAAGCTGTCCAGTTATGGAAATCCGGTTCATTTGATCTGGTGTTAATGGATATTCAAATGCCGAACATGAACGGTGTTGATGCCACCCGTGCTATTCGCTCGTTGGAAATAGATGGAGATCTATCGAAAACTCCGATTGTTGCAGTAACAGCCAATGCCATGCCGCACCAACAAAAAGAGTATTTGGCTGCTGGTATGGATGATCATGTCTCGAAACCAATACAGCCGCAATTGCTTTACAAAGCAATGAAAGAAGCAATGAATCCGGCCAATAGCAATAAGACAGCTGACAAGCAGAAGCAGGCCTAACGCAGAATACACACAAATTAATAGGCTCTGACCCTAAGCTTTACATAAAGCTGTAGGGGTCAATGTCGATTTTTACCCGAATGCTACCCTTGATTTTATAGCGCTCTTTCCAATCTTTCAAATAAGCTGACAAATTGGTTGTTTTTGATGAACGTATCAATAGCCTGCGCCGCCACCTCCCGCGAACGATTGTAAAAACCGGCTCCGACGGCCCCCATATTTCAATTTCTGTAGTTGTCGCCGGTGCTAATGCTGCAAAGTCCTTAGCCGCATCTTCAACCGTTTTTTCATCAGCCGCCGAAATAATTACCGCCGCCAATCGGCCAAATGGCGGCAAACCCATTATTTCTCGCAAACCCAACTCAGCAGAAACAAAGCGATTACGATCATTAGCTAACAAGGCGGTAATTGCTTCGTGTTCCGGTTGGTGAGTTTGCAGCATTGCCTTGCCTGCTAATTGCGCTCTTCCTGCTCTTCCGGCAACCTGTATCAGAATCTGGTAAGTTCGCTCCCCAGCTCGAAGATCAGCGCCACCAAGACCCATATCGGCATCAACCACGCCAACCAGTGTCAATTTAGGGAAATTATGCCCTTTGGCAGCAATTTGAGTGCCTATAAGAATATCTATTTCTGCATTTTCCATTTTAGCTATCAATTCGCGGATTTGTTGTGGATTTGTTGTGGTATCCGAAGAAAAAATTTCACAACGGGCTTCGGGAAACAATACTGCGACCTCCTCGGCCAGACGCTCGACCCCCGGCCCCACAGGGTGTAAACTATCAACTTCTTGGCATGATGGGCACTTGTCTGGCTTAGGAATAGAATAACCGGTCAAATGGCAAACAAGCCTCCCGTTAAATCGATGTTCAACCAGATAACTATCTGTATCAGGGGTTTTCATGCGCTCGCCACATGAGCGACAAATGGTAAGCGGCGCAAAACCACGGCGGTTCAAATATAACAACACTTGTTCTTGTTTTTGCAATGTCTGGCTCATTGCTTGTCGTAACGGTTCCGATATCCATTTGCCGCTGGCTGGAGGGTGTAACTTTAGGTCAATTGCGCTGATCTGCGGTAATTGCGCTGCGCCGGGGCGACTGTCCAGCACCAAATGACCATACCTGCCTTGCGCGGCATTATGCAGGCTTTCTAGTGACGGTGTGGCCGAAGATAATATCAATGGGCAATTTTCAGTGTTAGCTCTAACCACGGCCATATCTCTAGCATGATATAACACACCTTCTTCTTGTTTGAACGAGCTATCATGTTCTTCATCAACAACTATCAGCGATAACTTCGCAAATGGCAGGAATAAAGCCGACCTTGCACCAACAACAATTTTTGCCTGCCCAGCCGCCACTTGCCGCCATACCCGGCGTCGTAATGCGCCGGTTATTTCCGAATGCCACTCAGCAGGAACGGCTCCGAACCGATCAGCAAAACGATCCAGCACATCTTGGGTCAGGGCAATTTCCGGAAGCAATATCAAAACCTGATTATCAGGGTGTTGGCGCAAAGCTTCGGCTACTGCCTCAAAATAGACTTCTGTTTTCCCGGAACCAGTAACGCCATCAAGTAAAACCGGTGCAAATTTTGCCTGCTGTACTGTATTTACTAGGTGCGCAGCGGCTGATTGCTGCGAATCAGTCAGGTTTTTACTGGGTAAATCAGGATCAGGTTTTGCAAACGGTGTATCAACCAAGACCTCTGTTCGTAATAAACCATTAGTTTTAACCAATCCGGAAATAACAGAAGCTGAAACACCGGCGGCAGTGGCCAGCTTGCCCACCGGCCATGAATTATTACCGATAATATCAAATACCCGCTGGCGCGCCGGGGTCATGGGTGATGCTTTACTGTCAAGATATGAAACTTCGTATCGAACAGGTGATGGCTGTAGGGCATCAATAGCTGGCAAGCACATTTTTAATGCTCTTCCTGCACCAAAACAGGTGTACCGCCCAACAAAATCAATAAATTTTCTTTGAGCCTGACTCATCGGCTTGGTATCAAATATAGCAGATATTTGTTTTAATTGCCGATCAACAGGCAATTTGTCCAACGTCTCTATTTCCCAAACAACACCAATGGCCTTTCGTTTTCCTAATGGAGCCAGAACATAACTGCCGACAGTTAAATTCATGTCATCAGGGGCTAGATAATCAAATGGTCGATCCACCGGAATATCAAAAAGAACCCGTAATAGTAAAATCCTGTTCATCATTTAGGTGTCTCTTATGGATATAAAAGATTCTATATCCGCTGTCTGATTATAAGCAGCTTAAACAGGAAGCCAAACAAATGAAATTTTTTCTTGATACCGCGATCATCAGTGAAGTTGAAGAAATGCTAGGTACCGGTCTTGTAGACGGTGTGACCACCAATCCATCACTTATCGCAAAATCTGGTAACGATATGAACGATACTATTAAAACAATATGTTCACTAATTGATGGGCCGGTAAGTGCCGAGGTTACAGCAACTAACTGGCAAGGCATGGTTGCCGAGGGCGAGCATTTACGCAAAATTGCTGATAATGTTTGCGTTAAAGTCCCACTTACCCTCGAAGGATTACGGGCAACACACCACCTTACCAAAGCAGGTCACCCGGTAAATGTAACTCTTTGTTTTTCGGCCAATCAGGCATTGTTAGCCGCCAAAGCCGGAGCCACATTCATCTCGCCATTTATCGGCAGGCTTGATGATATTGGTGTTGATGGAATGGACCTGATAGCTGATATTCGTGCCATTTATGACAATTATCCAGAACTTGAAACCGAAATTCTAGCGGCAAGTATTCGCTCGGTCGGGCATATGCGCGAATCAGCCTTAATCGGTGCCGATGTTGCAACTTTGCCAGCCAAAGTCATGAAAGACATGGCTCTTCACCCATTAACTAGCAGTGGGTTGGAAGCGTTTTTATCTGACTGGAAAGCTACCGGTCAAAGCATTCTTTAAGGGAAGATCATGAAAACCCAAGCAAAAATTCTTGATTTTGAAGCCGCCTCAAGGGTGCGGATGTTGGAAAGAGTGCGCTCTTTGACCATGACCCGTGATGCATTGGTTGAAACCGCACGGCAAAATCACGCAACCCAAGCACAAGTACATGCAGCAATACTGACCGTTCTTGACGCTAAAAACTGGCAAAGCCTTGATGCCCGTTTGCGCTCGAGCGTTCGAGCCGGACTTGGTTCGGATTTTCTACATTTATTTGTTGAAAAAGCTAAAATCCCTGTTGGGTTAAGTAATATTACAGCCAAACCAGAAGGTTTTGTCGCCCATATTATGCAAGGACATTTTGAAAGATTAGGCGCATGTTCTAGCAGTAGTGCGATGCTGTATGGCGAAGAAGAATACCAGATGAAGTCCGAAGCAATTGTCCGTCTTGATTGGGGCCCTGGCGAAGCATTATTGGTTTTTGCCAGCAAGGATCGCCGGGTATTTAGCGCCGGACAAGGTACAGAGCTGATCGCATTTTTTGCCAAAGCAATAGAACGCATTATTTCCCGCTGGGCTTGAAAATGTTAGAGCCAAATATTTTAGCACGAAAATTACTGGCTGATTTTTACCAATATCTATCTGCGGAAAAACGTTTGGCAAAAAATTCCCTAACCTCATATCATCATGATATTGGTCTATTTTTCTCATTTCTGACTGGCCATAAACAACAAACAATTACTGCCAACACCTTAAACCAACTACAAATTTCCGATTTTCGTGGGTTTTTAGCCGCCCGTCGCAATGGTTTTGAAGGCAGGCCGGTTGGCTCTCGAACATTAGCCAGAAACCTTTCATCATTACGGGAATTTTTTCTATGGGCAGAACAACGGCGCGGAATTTCATGTGATGCACTGGCACTAATTGATAGTCCAAAAATTCCGCACAGTCTGCCCAAGGCAGTAAGCCCACAAATCGCTGCAGAGATTTTAACCGAAGCCGGACGGGTTGAGCGCACCAAAGTGCCATGGATTGCCGCCCGTGATGAAGCCCTGTTATATCTGCTGTATGGAGCCGGGTACGTATTGCCGAGGCACTGGACTTAACTGGCAATGATTTGCCATTAGGTGAGGTGCTACGGGTCAATGGCAAAGGCGGTAAAATGCGTCTGGTTCCGATATTAGATGCTATAGGTTTAGCAATTAACCGTTACGTCAAGTTATGTCCGTTCCCTGTTTTGGGCGACCAAGCCGTTTTTAAGGCGAAACGTGGCGGAGCCATGAGCGCCAGAGACGCTCAAAGACTGATGCAGGAATTACGTAACCGGCTTGGCCTGCCCGCCTCAACAAGCCCGCACGCATTGCGCCACTCATTTGCCACACATTTGCTATCCGGCGGCGGTGATTTACGTACTATTCAGGAACTGCTTGGCCATGCTTCATTATCGTCAACGCAAATTTATGCTGCTGTTGATGCCAAACACCTGGCCGATGCGGTGGCTAAAGCTCATCCCCGCTCTTAAATAAACTCGCCTGATGTTATTTTTTAAGCGCCCAATTTCGTAACAATACTCCGCTGGACGCACGGCTAAATGGTTGGGTGACTTGGTCATGTGTGCCATTAACAATAGCAATGGCCTCTTTGCGGCTAAACCAGCGGGCATCTTCTAGTTCATCTTCAAGAGTGATTTTACTGCTTAATGCCTGCGCCACTAATGCAATCATCATCGAATGAGGAAATGGCCACGGCTGTGAAAAAGCGTAACTTACATCACCGATTTTAATGCCAACCTCTTCCATTACCTCACGCCGACATGCCTCCTCGACACTTTCTCCCGGCTCTACAAAGCCGGCTAATGTAGAATAAACACCCTCTGGCCAGCTAGCATTTCGCCCCAACAGACAAGCATCGTCTTTGACCACCATCATGATAACTGCCGGATCAACTCTTGGGAAATATTCACGTTCGCACGAAATACACTCACGCTTTTCACCGCCGGCAGTACTGATAGTCAAAGTTCCACAACAAGCACAAAACCGGTTGTTCTGATGCCAGTTATTAAGTGACAACGCTCTACCGGCTAATGCTAAATCACTGGGAGGTAAAAAACTCAACGCTTCTCTAGGCGGAACAAACCGTCCGATTGTCTGCAATAATTCCTGGTTTTCTGGAGCATTTTCTTGCGCGGATATTACAAACCATGGACGCTTGGTTTGCGGCTCAATTCCTAAAAACAGCAATCCTGTGTCACTTAAAATTATTTGCGGCAAGATACTGTTATTAACTACTGCCAAAGTTTGGTCATCGCCAACCAAAATTTCATCGCCAAGCAAGACAATAAAAATTGCATCTAGATGATTTTGTAATTGCTCTACTTTACCCGGTTGTTTTCGTAAGGCATCACAGCGATCAAGCAGATCACCAGTAAGTGCAATTGGAGAATTTATTATATTTTTGATGTTGAGACTTTATCCTTGTGAGCGCGGCAGGCGAACAATTAGTCCGTCCATTTCATCAGATATGTTTATCTGACAAGATAGTCTTGAATTGGCTTTCATGTCGGATGCAAAATCTAGCATGGATTCTTCCATACTTTCCGCAGTTCCGGTTTTATCGGTAAAAGCCTCATCAATATAAACATGGCAAGTAGCACAGGCACAAGCACCGCCACAATCGGCATCAATACCCGGAACCATATTGTTTACCGCGGCCTCCATAACAGTAGTGCCCGGCTCGGCATCTACTTCGTGGCGGGTTCCGTCGCTTTCAATAAAGATAATTCTGGTCATTTGAATGTCTGTTCCGTAAATTCTAGTTTATATTTCAAATGGTATGTATCGCGTTCCCAACCAAGATCAAGCCCAACAAAGAGAAACAATGCTTCAACAATCTAAAAATTCTGATGATTTTACTTTTGACACTGCTGAAGAGATGCAGCAATTCGGCAGCAAACTGGCAAAATTATTATCTGCCGGTGATGTAGTGTTTCTGATCGGTGATCTGGGATCTGGCAAGACAACATTTGCCAAAGGTATAATTTCAGAGCTTTGCGGATCAGAAAACCAAGTTACAAGTCCGACCTTTAATTTGGTACATGTCTGGGACGCAGAAAAGTTTGAGGTTTGGCATGCTGATTTATATCGTCTGGATAACCCTGCACAAGTGATCGGACTTGGGCTAGAAGATGCGTTTGATCATGCGCTTTGTTTGATTGAGTGGCCGGATAGAATGGGTGAAATGGCGCCGGATTTGCGGCTGGATATTTGTTTCTCTCATCATGGGCAGGGTCGAAAAGTAGTTTTACGCGCCATGGGTAAAGAATGGGAGCAACGTATCAATGTCCTTTGATGATCTAAATCGCTCAATTGACATTTTACTATTCCTAAAAAGCACTCGTTGGAGCAAAGCCGAGACCACATCATTGGCGCAAGATGCTTCGACTAGAAAATATGAACGCCTGCACTTAAAAAGAAAAACTGCCATTTTAATGGACGCACCAATTGATGCCGACATTTGCCCGCCAGAGGCTACACCACAACAACGCCAGCAACTTGGTTATACGGCAACAGCAAGATTAGCGGCAAATAATTGCGAAGCGTTTATTTGCATTGCCAATGAGCTATCGAGCAGGGGGTTTTCCGCACCGGTAATAGTTGCGGCAGAGCCGGCAAACGGATTGGTGCTGCTGGAAGATTTAGGCGAGCAGATGTTTAGCGGGGTTTTGAGGCAAAATCCCGAGCAAGAAACGCAATTATACCAAGAAACAGTAAGCATGTTAGCAGCACTGGCTCGGTGTAGTTTTAGCGAAACTGCTCAGATGCAGCATTTCCAATGGCAATTATTGCAATACGATATCCATGCGCTGCTGGCAGAAACTGATCTGCTGGTTGACTGGTATTTGCCGTATGTAGGCGTAACTGTTGATGATGATCTTCACCAACAATTACATGTCGCCTGGAGTCAAGTTTTGAAGCCATTATTGCAACAGCCAGAAATATTGGTACTACGTGACTTTCATGCTGATAATTTATTATGGCTACCGGATCGTGGTCGTATTGCCAATATTGGCTTGTTGGATTTTCAAGACGCAGTTTTTGGTCACCCGGCCTATGATCTGGTAAGTTTGCTACAAGATGCGCGGCGCGATGTAAGTCCAGAGCTGGAACAACCATTGATCGCCAGTTTTGTCGAACAAGCCAAATTAACTGATCTGGCTGAATTTACCAAAAGCTACCACATATTAGGGGCGCAAAGAGCCGCTAAAATACTTGGTATTTTTGTTCGCTTGGCCAAGCGCGATAATAAACAACATTATCTGGAATTATTACCACGGGTCGAAAAACATTTCTTGGCTAATCTGTCCACACCTGAGTTACAGCCTGTGGCCGAGATTTTATTTCCACTTTTGCCAAACAGGGACGCAAAATGATCTACCCAGAATACGCTATGATCGCGGCGGCAGGTAAAGGTACCCGTATGCGTCCTCTTACTGATAGCCGACCAAAAGCTTTGGTCAAAGTGGCAGGAAAGACATTGCTGGATCATCAGCTTGATAGATTGCAACAAGCTGTCGTAAAAACAGCGGTGGTTAATATTCATCACTTTGCCGATCAGATGCAGGAGCATTTAACAGCAAGAACCACTAACCCCAAAATTCATATCTCCGATGAACGCGATCTATTGCTTGAAACCGGTGGCGGGTTGGTACTGGCGGCAGAACACCTCGGAAAACAGCCGTTTTTTGTGATGAATGTTGATACTCTGTGGCAAGGTCATGACAATGCTTTGCAGGATTTGGCCGAAAAAAAATCTCAACATCCTGATGCGCTAGCGGTATTGTTACTGGCCAGACGGGATAATTGTTTGGGACTAGATACTGATGGTGATTTTCATATGCAGGCTGATGGCCGCTTACAGCGAAGAAAAGCCGGCGAAACCAGTGATTATTATTATGCCGGAATACAAATTTTTGATCCGGAGCTGTTGCGCGGGTTTAGTGTTGAAAAATTCTCAACCAATTTATTTTGGGACAAAGCCTTACGACAAGGACGTCTATATGGTGTAGAATTACAGGGTTTGTGGATGCATGTTGGTGATCCGCAAAGTCTCTTACTGGCAGAGCAGGCAATAAAAGCGAGGGCAAATGATCAATAAAAGCAGCTTTCTTGACCAAACCGGCCCACGGATATTCACTATTCCCTCAGGTGAAGATTTTCAAATAGTGTTGGCCAAAGGCATATTGGCGGCAATCAAAGAAAGTTCTGATCCATTTGCTTTGCACGATACTATTGTTCTTACTCCAACAAGGAGGTCTGTTAGTTCTTTATCTGCGGCATTCTTACAATTAACCGGTGATAATAAAGCATTGCTACTACCACAAATTTTGCCAATCGGTGATGTAGATGCTGATGAACCTCCATTTGTTGCCGGACATATACCATTAGACATCGCACCGGAAATATCTGCAAATGCTAGGGTTTTTTCCTTGGCACGGATTGTTATGCATCGCGCAAAAATCAGCGAGCAACCGGTCTCATTAACCGCCGCTTTGGCTGAGGCTTCGACGATTGCTAACCTGCTTGATACTGCTGCTCATGAGGGGATAGATGATTTCTCATTCGCCACCGAAGAATTTCAAACCTTTTTGCAAGAACAACCACAACACATTCAAAACGCCGCCAGATTTTTAGAAATTATCAATATCTATTGGCCGCAAGAATTACGGGATTTAGGTTTAATTGATCCAGCATTACGGCGCTCAAAAATGCTTGATGCCTTATCCGATCAATGGACGAAAAACCCAACACACAAAAATGTAATTGCCGCCGGATCAACCGGATCGCAAAAAGCCACAGCTAATTTGTTGCAAGTGGTATCGGCATTACCAAATGGTTGCGTGGTATTGCCCGGACTTGATCAGGATCTTGATGATAAGGCGTGGGAGCAAGTAGCAAGAACTCCCGGACACCCACAATTCGGAATGAGCAAATTATTACGTAGACTTTCTGCAACACGAGATACAGTGAGACAATGGCCGCAAGTAAGTGTTGATCTTGGCCTAAAGCGACGACGCAGGATAATCAATGAAGCACTAACGCCGGCTGATATCACTTCAGACTGGCTGGATCGGTTAGCCAATATAGGCAAAACATTCAAGATGAGCACCGAGCAGTTAATGCATGATGCGCTTGATGGGTTAGCATTGATCGAAGCCGAAACCCAAGACGAAGAAGCCTTGGTCATAGCTTTGGCTATTCGCGAAACACTGGAACACCCAACAAAAACAGCAATGCTGGTGACACCAGACAGAGCCTTGGCCAGAAGAGTTCGAGCAGCCTTACAACGCTGGTCAATAGATATCGATGATAGCGCCGGTGTGCCGCTTAGCGAGGACCCAACAGGCATATATATTAGACTAGTACTGGATTTGTGGGCTGATCCGGCTGATCCGGCAATATTATTGGCCTTACTTGTTCACCCGTTAACCGGGCTTGGCAAAAATCGCAAAGAGATACTGCCTTTGATCAGGAAGATGGAAATAACTTTCTTTCGAGGTATAAGAAAGCATCAGGATCTTAGTAATTTAATAGAAATTATTCAGAAAAGCGACCACAAAAATAAACAGCAAATTGCTGATTTGTTACAAAACTTGAACGATGTTTTCCAAGTTAATGAAATTAGTAAAAAAGCCGGTTTCTCCGAATTTGCCTCTTTACATGCCCAAGTGGTTGAAAACTTGGCAACAACCGAAACCTTATCCGGTGCGCAGGTGCTTTGGCGAGGCAAAGGCGGCGAGATGGCCAGTTCGTTGTTTCGGTCTTTGATAGAAGATAGTCAACCGATCGAAGAAATTAGCTTTGATGAATATGCTCGTTGTTTTAAGGTTTTTGCGGAGCAGGTTTCTGTACGACCGCAACAACCAAAAGGTGGTAGAATTCGTATATTAGGGCCACTAGAAGCCCGCCAGCAAAGCGCGGACTTAATCTTGCTTGGTGGACTTGATGAGGGTGTTTGGCCGGCAATTACCAAGGCTAATCCGTTTTTATCGCGTAATTTAATAAAACAAATGAACCTTCCTGACCCCGAACTCCGGCTAGGGCTATCAGCTCATGATTTTTGCGAACTGGCCTGCAAACAACAAGTTATCATGACCAGAGCCGCTAGGCGCGACGGCGCGCCAACTATTGCCTCTAGATGGATTTGGCGACTAAATACCCTAACCGATGCCGCCATTGGCGATGTTGCACGTAAAGAACTGCTGTGTCCAAACACAGACTATTTGAAAATTGCTCGTGCTATCTGGAAAATTGAACAATTCCATCCTGCTGAGCAGCCTGAACCGAAACCACCGGTGTCGCAGCGCCCAAAGGAGCTTTCTGTTACCAGAATCAAAGTTCTGATCCGCAATCCATTTGCTATTTATGGCCAAAAGGTTTTAGGCCTATACGCGCTGGACGCTGTGGGAAAGGCTCCGGGAGCCAGTGAGCGCGGCACAGCCATTCACAGAGCTTTAGAGTTATGGGCAGAACAACCTGTAGCAGGAACTTTAGAGCAAAACGCTGACAAATTGAGCCAACTGATCATACAGCAATTATTATTAGCAGGTTTTGATCAAGCTGACATGGCGATAGAGGCATCAGTAGCCAGGCGTATTGCCAAGGCTTATTTGCAATGGGAACAACAAAGAAAACAAGACGGCTTTGCATTGGTGGCGGCAGAGAAAAAAGGGTCTTTAAATTTAATCTTAGAAAACGGGCAAAATATAACAATATCCGCAACTTCTGACCGGATAGACCGCTTCGGCACTATGTGGGCGGTAGTTGATTATAAAACCGGAGGAGCGCCATCAAGTAATGAGGTTTTAGCTGGTTGGGATCCGCAATTACCGCTTACCGGCGCAATTATCTATGGTGGCGGGTTTGCCAAGCACAAAATAAAATCAGGTGAAATAACTGAACTTTCCCATTTGAAATTGTCTGGAGGCGAGAAGACGCTAGATCATAAAGTTATCAAATTAGGGAAAGCCGGCTTTTCATCGATACAAGAATTGGTCGAAGTCGAATTAGATCGAGTTACAGAATTATTTGAAACTTTTAATGACCCAAACACACCATATCTATGCCAGCCGCGTTCGAAATTTACCGATGATTACAGTGATTATGATCATTTGGCGCGGCGCGCAGAATGGTCTGCCATAAATGATGGCGAGGGGTAATGATCATGACAGTTGATCCCAGAGAACAGGCATTACAACAACAAGCATTAGCCGCCGACCCACGAGCTTCAGCCATTGTTTCAGCCAATGCAGGCTCTGGCAAAACCCATGTTTTAATCAACCGTGTAACCAGAATATTACTTGATGGCGTATCACCGGAACAAATCCTTTGCGTCACCTATACCAAGGCAGCAGCATCAGAAATGTTAAATCGGCTGTTTGCCCATTTGGGTCGATTTTCGATACTGGCAGATGACGAGTTACGCAAAGAACTGGTCAAACTTGATCCCAAATTTTCTCCGGAGGCAGAAGACCTTGCCAAGGCTAGGCGATTATTTGCCCGAGCACTAGAAACACCCGGAGGACTTAAAATTAGAACTATTCACGGGTTTTGCGAGGCTTTGTTACGGCAATTTCCGATAGAGGCCGGAATCTCGGCCGGTTTTCAGATAATAGAAGAAACCGAAAGCTATAAATTACAACAACAAATAATTCAGCAGATAGGGTTGCAAGCGGTTGAAAACCCCGATGGAGATTTAGCATCTGCGTATAATTTTCTAACCGGCTTTGGCAGCTCGATAGTACCACAGGTGTTTGATACTGCGGTCGCCAAAGCCAGAATTTTGCAATCTGATTTCGAGCAATATGGCGGATTATCAGGGCTTTTGGCACGAAGTGCGAAATTACTGGGTGTCAAGACCGGCGATACCAAAGATAAAATTTGCCAGCAGGCAATGGAGAATTTTAACGCAAACAGATTACAAGAAATAGCCAATGGTTTGAGCGCTGGTGCAGCGAAAAATCAACAAGCCGCACAAGATTTAACAGCATTGCAAAACATCACCGGCCATGTCGAAAAGCTCAATGCTTTAACCGGTATATTCTTTACTAATGCAATGGCTCAGAAAAAGAATTTCGTTAGCAATCCTGCAAGTAAAGACATGCCTGAACTGCCGGAGCTTTGTGATAAAATAACCGACGAAATTGAAAGTGTCCTCGAAAAAGTACACGCTCTGCAATCATTTGCAAAAACCAAAGCAGCTTTAATCCTTTGCCATGAATTTGTGTACAAATACGCAAAGGCAAAACGTGAAGCCGGTCTGGTAGATTTTGATGATCTAATTGAATACACTCGCGAATTACTTACCGACAAACTTTCAACCGACTGGGTATTGTATAAGCTTGATGGTAATTTACGCCATGTTTTAGTCGATGAAGCCCAAGATAATTCACCGGCGCAATGGGCAGTTATTGGCGCATTAACCGACGAGTTTTTTGCCGGAGCTGGCGCCACAGACGAAACCAGAACCATGTTCGCAGTTGGTGACCCAAAACAATCAATTTACCGCTTTCAAGGCGCTGACCCCAGCTTGTTTGTCGAACAAAGAAACCGGTTATTGCAAAGAAAAAGCGATGGGTTTGGCAAAATTCATATTCCGCAACTAGCTTTATCATGGCGTTCGACACCACAAGTGCTGGAGTTTGTTGATGCTTGTTTTTTTGGAGTTGAACTTGAAACTAAATTTGTCGGCGAGCCGGAAAATTTTAAAGCTGACCCGGGATTTTCCGAATACTTAAAACATGGTGCGGAACGATCGAACTCAACAGGAACAGTTAAACTTCTATCGGCGATACCTTATACAAAAGATGAAGCTGACAGCGATCCGGCAAGACCAGTAAATTCTATCTCCTCGCGGCATCCGGTTAGTATTTTAGCACAAAATATCGCTAAAAACATCAAGTCCATGCTTGATCGTGGTGAGCAAATAAATGAGAAAATTGACGGCATAGAGATCAAACGGACGGTAAATGCAGGAGATATTTTAATACTGGTGCGTTCGCGAAACTCATTATTTCGCGAGATCATTCGGCACTTAAAACTACAGGGCGTTCCTGTTGCCGGCGCTGACCGCATGATCCTACAAACCGAAACGGCTATTTTGGATTTATTGTCACTAGCCAAAGCCGCTTTACAGCCGGCTGACGATTTGTCGCTGGCCGAAGTTTTAACCGGTCCATTTGTTCAACCACTACATATAGATAAATCACCAATTACTACCGAAATATTATTCAAGCTGGCCAATGCACGCGCCGAAGGACGAACATTACATGCTGCTTTGACGGATTCTGAAGAGCCTGCATTTGCTTCCGCAAAAAAATGGTTTGCTGGCCTGATAGAACGAGCAAGTTATGAAACCCCCTACCGGTTTTTTTCCGGCCTGCTATATCGCCTTACAGAAACCGGCGAGCCAATGGTTAACCGTTTATTTGCCCGGCTGGGATCCGAGGCCGCCGATCCTTTACAGGAATTTTTAAGCTTGGCTTTGGCCTTTAGCCAAAAAGGCGACGGCTCATTAATGTCATTTGTTATGCAAATGGCGGATCGTGAAGATGAAATAAAACGAGAAATGCAAGGTGTGAATGACAAGGTACGGGTGATGACCATTCACGGAGCCAAAGGTTTAGAGGCTCCGATAGTGTTTTTACCAGATACCAATAGCAAGCCTGGTGGACGAAAAACAACCGGACTGGTTCGAGATGATCAGGCTTGGCTGTGGGTTTCATCTACTCAAGTTTGTGATGTTGTGCAAAAACTCAAAGATCGTCAGGAAATATTGGACGCTCAAGAACATCGGCGTTTATTGTATGTAGCTTTAACCCGCGCCCGTGACCATTTGATCATCTGCGCACATCACAAAGGTGGGATAACAGGCGGGCTGGAAAAGGGCAGTTGGTATTTGCAATGTGTTTCGACGTTTGAACACCTGTTTGTGGCCAAAGCAGCAACACGAACAGAAGACGAAGAAGGCGGTATAAGCTATCAGTTGGGAGTAAGTGCTGATTCCATTGCGACAAAACCGAACATAGTACCAGATACCATGGCTGACTTACCAGATTGGCTGGATAAATCGTGGCAGAGTCAGGAAAAAACACTAACAACAATCACTCCGTCCGGATTGCACACAGAGACAAAAGATCAAGTATTGGCTACGTCGCCGGTTGGCCAGAGGGCTGAAAAGCGTTTTTTACGCGGTAATATTATTCATTCTTTGTTGCAGGTCTTACCTGACTTGCCAAAATCAGACCATATTGCAGCGGTTGATAAGTTCCTGAACCAATACAAAAATTTAACTGTTTCTCAAAAATCCGAAATAGCAGATGTGACCTTGCGCGTCTTAAACCATGCCGATTTTGGGTATCTATTTGGCTCAGGCAGTCGAGCCGAGCTACCAATCAGCGGAACATTAATACGTCCATCAGGCAAATATCTGGTAAATGGTAAAATAGACCGTTTGATTGTCCGTAAGACAGAAGTTCTGGTGCTGGACTTCAAAACCAATAGGCCGCCGCCAAAACATCTGGAAGACGTGGACGATGTGTATTTGGCACAAATGGCCACATACCGCGATTTATTACAGCAAATCTGGCCGGATAAAAACATTAGATGCGCGCTTCTATGGACTGATGGCCCGGATTTGATGGAATTGCCGGAAAATCTACTGCGATCACAATAATGTTTTAACTCAACACCTTGACCTTTTGCCGCTTCATCACTAGCTAGCTTGCGTAGGTGTTTAAGCAATAATTTGCATAGGCACATTTTTGCAAGGAGATAATTATGCCGACAATTGCTGTTAGTGATGCAAACTTCGAAACAGATGTATTAAATGCCGATGGCCCGGTATTAGTGGATTTCTGGGCTGAATGGTGCGGCCCCTGCAAACAAATCGGCCCTGCACTAGAAGAAATTGCAGACGAAATGCAAGGAACGGTTACTATTGCCAAAGTCAATATTGACGAGAACCCCGGCATTCCAAGCAAATACGGTGTACGTGGCGTTCCAACATTGATGTTGTTTAGCGGCGGTCAGGTGACCGCAACTAAAGTAGGTGCAATGCCTAAGAGTAAGATCGCGGATTGGCTAAACTCAGCTGTTAGCACGTCTTAAGTTTAGAGTTTCCCCAACAAGATAAAGAGATCCGGTAATTAGCAACCGAACTTTGTCTTTAGTAACACTCATAAACGCAGCATTAAGATCACGATGAGCTTTGGCATCAAACCCTAACTCCAAAACTCCACGCGTCAGCTCATCTACCGCTATCGGCGCTCTTGCGCCTAACAATGGCACCAGATGAATAATTGGCTCAAATTCCTTAAATGGTTGTAAGAAGCCAGATAAGTCCTTGGTCGCCTGCATTGATAAAATCATTTCCAATTGCAATGATTCAGTCTGGTTTCTATTACGGATAAAACCAGACAGCTCCTGTGCCGCATGTGGGTTGTGCGCCCCGTCCAGCCAAACCTCCGTACCAAAAGGTAATTGTTTAATTCCGCTAAGTCGCTGCAGTCTTCCTGGCCATGTTACTTGCTGTAAACCCTTGGCGATGACTTCATCCGTCCACCCGAAATGCACAGCGGCAGCAATTGCCAAACCAGCATTTTGCACCTGCCAAGAACCCTTTAATGCAGGCATAGGTAAATCAAGTAATTGTTGCTCGTCTTGCCAAAGCAGCCGTCCATCTTCGATATGGCATGAAACACCCTCGTTCAAAAACTGACAATCAGAACGCTGGCGATAACAAGTTCGCTCAATCACGTCTCTAGCTTCATCTGGCTGATTAGCACTAATCACCGGACAATCATGTTTAATAATTCCGGCTTTTGCCCGAGCAATTCCAGCAATATCAGCTCCAAGCCAATCAGTATGCTCGACACTTATTGGGGTTAGCAAACAAAGTGCTGGGTTAGTTATAACATTAGTTGCATCAAATTCACCGCCCAGACCGACCTCGATAATTACCAAATCAGCAGGAGTGCGGCTAAAAGAAATAAACATAGCAAGGCAAAGCAACTCAAACTCCGTAGCCGGAGAATTGGCATTTATCGCCTCGACTTCTTCCAGCAAATCAGCCAGTGCCGCATCAGATATTTCCTTGTTTGCGATGACATAACGCTCATTCAAGCGTACAAGGTGCGGACTGGTATGTACGTGAACGGTTAAACCCTGTGCAATTGCCATGGCTTTGACAAAAGCAATGGTAGAACCTTTACCATTGCTACCAGCGACATGCACAACTGGTGGTAATGATAAGTGCGGATCATCGGCCTTGGCCAACAACTCACGCATTCGATCAAGCCCAAGGTCAATTTTTTTATGATGCAATAAACTAAAGCGTTGCAAAGCAGAGCTGATACGCTCGGCTACGCTCATGCAGCGGACTTTCGTAATAAGACTCGCAAATATTGGCCAATAGTTCGTGGTAAGTTTTTACGCTCAACCACAGCATCAATCATACCATGCTCCAGCAAATATTCCGCCCGCTGAAAACCTTCTGGCAGTTTCTCGCGAATAGTTTGCTCGATCACTCGTGGCCCGGCAAAACAAATCAGCGCCCGTGGCTCGGCCAGATGCACATCACCAAGCATGGCGTATGATGCAGTAACTCCGCCAGTAGTTGGGTCTGCCAAAATCACAATATATGGCAAGCCTGCGTTTTTTAGCTCTTGTAACGCCAAAGTGGTACGTGGCATTTGCATTAGCGAGAGCGCACCTTCTTGCATTCTTGCGCCACCGGCTAATGTAAAGGCCAACAAAGGCAGCTTACGACGCACAGCTTCTTCAGCAGCGCGGATAAAGCCCTCACCAGCAGCCATGCCTAGCGATCCACCCATAAAATTGAAGTTTTGAACAAAAACAACAGTTTCAATACCATCAATTTTACCAACACCCACCGAAACAGCGTCCACATCACCTGTCTTTGCTCTGGCCAGCTTCAAGCGTTCAGTATAGCGTTTATGATCACGAAACTTTAATGGATCAACCGGCACCGGAGGCAGTTCTATTGGCTCCCACTTTTCATCATCAAATGTGTAGCTAAACCGTAATTGCGGCCCGATGCGCATATGATGACCAGCCGGGGTAACATGCAGACCAGCTTGTAGATCCGTATGAAATACCATTTCACCAGACATCGGGCATTTGATCCACAGGTTTTCCGGCGTATCACGTTTGGAAAAAATCTTTTTCATCCCCGGAGGGGTAAGTTTATCAAGCCAGTTCATTAGAACAAGTTACTCTTTTTATTGCATGAGGACGGTGTAATAGCTCAAGGTATACTAAAAACACTGAATCAAACGGTATTTTTAGTATACTTTATCTTTGTGATCCATCAACTTATCCAAAAACAATCTTAGCGGTCGCATTTGCTTGCCGCAAAACCGCAGACACTTTTGCTGGTAAATGCTAAGCCACCCACTTTTTGGGTCGATGGAGTATAATTATTATTCAAGTTTTGTCCAAATTTGCGCCTTACAGATCGGACCAACACAACCCTTTACTTGTAAAGTGCCATCGGCAAGTTTCTTGATGGATGAGCGGTAGGTTTTACCTTCGCTGGCATCATAAATTTTACCCTTGTTCCAGCTTTTATCTTTTTGCTGAAAACTCCAAATCATCTGCATCCCCATTACATTACGTCCGCGTAATGCTGGATCAGGGTTTTGATCATCAAGTTGGCTCGCATCTTCGACCCACACCAACGTTCCGCATGGTGTGCCATCACCACAATCAGCTATCTGCACATGTCCGGTTTTTGATTCAGTCAACCATAATCCATTAACATCATGTGGATCAGCCATTGCCGGCGCGGCGGCTAATAAAAAAATTACTGCAATTAATGGAATAAAAAGCTTCATAATCATTTTCCTAAAATTAAACACATAAAAACAATAGCAGATGATTTGATATGTCGTCTAGGCTTTACAATGAGCGGCATCAGCCAATTTTTTAACTTGTTCACACGCAGCTTTTGCCCCGCTCTTATGCATTGCAGCAACAATAGCGCTGCCGACCACAACACCATCGGCACAAGCGGCAATCATTTTTGCCGTTTGTGGCGTTCGAACCCCAAAACCCACAGCAACAGGAAGGTCAGTATGCAATTTGATATTGTGCACTGCATTTGCAACCAATTCAGCATCTGGAACCGCATCACCGGTAACTCCCGTAACCGAAACATAATAAACAAAACCACATACCCCTGATAACACCTTTGGCAATCGGTCGCCGATAGTTGTCGGCGCAATCAATCGGATCAAAGCAATATCATTATCAGCCAAGGCCTGAGCTAATGGTTCGCTTTCCTCAGGAGGCAGATCAACAATAATCATTCCATCAACACCAGCTTTGGCGGCCGCAACAGCAAATTTACCCCAGCCAACAAAATGAATAGGATTGGCATAACCCATTAAAATCAATGGTGTTTGCGGGTGGAGTTTACGAAAATCACTGGCCAATGACAATACATCAGCCATTTTCGTGCCGGCCGATAATGAACGTTGCGCCGCCTGTTGAATGGTTAACCCCTCGGCTACCGGATCAGAAAACGGCATTCCTAGCTCAACAATATCAGCGCCGGCGTCTGGCAAACCCAACAATAACTCACGAGATGCCAACAGGTCAGGATCACCAGCCATCATATAGGCAATAAATGCGCTTTGGCCATTAGCGGCGCGCTTGGCAAAGGCAGTTGTGATGCGGCTTATGCTCATATTTCAACCCCCAAATGTCCGGCAACGGCAAATACGTCCTTATCGCCACGCCCGCACATATTCATAACGATCAATCCATCTTTTCCTAGGTCTGTCGCCAAGTCCGCAACCCGCGCCAGTGCGTGAGCTGGCTCTAATGCTGGAATAATACCTTCAAGGCGGGTGCATAATTGAAATGAATCCAACGCTTCTTTGTCGGTGGCGGATAAGTATTCTACCCGGCCAATATCATGCAAATAAGAGTGTTCTGGCCCAATTCCCGGATAATCCAAGCCCGCAGAAATTGAATGGGCATCGGCAATTTGCCCATCATCGTCTTGTAATAAATATGTCCTATTACCGTGCAATATTCCTGGTTTTCCGCCGCTTAATGATGCAGCGTGTTCACCGGTTTGCAAGCCTTTGCCAGCAGCCTCTACCCCGATAAGACGTACTTGTTTGTCGTCTAAAAATGGATAAAATAAGCCAATAGCGTTTGAACCACCACCGATACAAGCAACACAAGCATCAGGCAAACGACCCTCGCGTTGTAATATTTGCTCTCTTGCCTCTCTGCCAATAACTGATTGCAGGTCACGAACCATTTCCGGGTATGGGTGCGGGCCAGCAGCAGTGCCTATCACATAGAAGGTATTATCAACATTAGTCACCCAATCACGCAAAGCCTCGTTCATTGCGTCTTTTAAGGTGCCTGTTCCTGATGTTACCGGAACAATTTGAGCACCAAGCAACTTCATACGGAATACGTTTGGTTTTTGCCGCTCAATATCTTTAGCGCCCATGAACACCACACATTCCAAGCCAAATCGTGCCGCCACGGTCGCAGTTGCCACACCATGTTGTCCGGCTCCGGTTTCGGCAATGATTCGGGTTTTTCCCATACGTTTGGCTAGTAATACTTGTCCCAGGCAATTATTGATTTTGTGCGCGCCAGTATGATTTAACTCATCGCGTTTGAACCAAATTTTTGCCCCGCCAAAATGATCTGATAATCGTTCTGCATGGTAAATAGCACTTGGACGACCAACATAATCTCTAAGGTATCCATCCATCTGCTCGATGAACACTGGGTCGACTTTTGCCGCCGTCCAAACCTGTTCCAGTTCCAGCACCAAAGGCATTAGAGTTTCCGGTACATAACGGCCACCAAAGTCACCAAAACGACCTTGTTGGTCAGGGGTGTTATTATTGATCATCAGAGCTTCGAACCTTTGCACAAAACGCTTGCAGCAGACCTTCATCTTTTATGCCGTTACTACTTTCAACACCAGATGAAACATCAACCATTTTTGCACCACTTTTGGAAATAGCCTCTGCAACATTTTGCGGCGTCAGGCCTCCAGCAAGCAAAAATGGTCGAGAAGGATTAACGTGCTCCAGCAGTGACCAATTAAAAGCAATTCCTAAGCCACCCTCTCGATCAGCATTTGCCTGCGGGCGGGCATCAAACAAATATTCAGCGGCAGTAGTTGAGTAGCGATCAGCATCGGCAATGTCCTTGGCGCTACTAACAGCAAAAGCCTTAATGACTGGTATCCGATGTTGTTTCCATAAAGAACGCACCCGCTTTGGATTCTCATTGCCATGTAATTGCAAAAAATCTGGTTTTATATTGGTAACAATTCGTTTGACCAATTTATCACCCGGATTAACGGCTACCGCGACAATTTGCGCGCGCCCGCGAATCACTTCAGCCAATTCAACGGCTTTTTCCATGGCCAGTAGCCGTGGACTGTTTGGCGCAAACATCAAACCAATTCGATCAACACCTAAAGCAAGCGCTGCTTGCAAACCGGTAGTTTCCGTTATTCCGCAAACCTTGATAACAGTCATGGATAAAAACCTGAAAGAAAAAGGCACCAGCCTTAACCGGTGCCTAATGAGATTCAAAATTAAATAGACTAAATTACAAACGAATCAAGAACTACGCAAAGTATCAACCTTTTGACGCAAAGCTTTTCCAGCCTTAAAAAACGGCACTGATTTAGCCGCTACTTTGACCGACTCACCAGATTTGGGATTGCGCCCAACTCTTGGCGCACGATGTCGAACCGAAAAGGCACCAAACCCGCGCAACTCAACTCGCCCGCCTTTTTCCAGCGTAGCAGAAATTTCATCAAATACAGTTGCAACAATTCGCTCAATATCCCGTTGGAATAGATGCGGGTTTTCCTCAGTTAATTGCGCAATAAGTTCAGACTTTATCATGTATCTACAATCCCCTTATGTTCACACCCCGTATTTGTCTACAGGCTGGCATTTTGACCTTGTGCTAGTCAATATTCTTTTACGTATTGGTAAAACAATAAGGGGTCGAAAATTTCGACCCCTTACCATTATATCGTTATGATCAATCTTCTTTGTCCGAAGCGCCTTTTAGAGCTTCCCCAAGAATGTCACCAAGTGACGCACCAGAATCCGTTGAGCCATATTGTTCAATAGCTTCTTTTTCTTGTGCCATTTCCAATGCCTTGATCGACAATGACAGTCTGCGTGTTGATTTATCAATGCTGGTAACACGAGCATCAACTTTATCACCAACCGCATAACGCTCTGGACGTTGTTCGGAACGATCACGAGACAGATCAGACTTGCGAATAAACGCTTTTACTTTGTTGTCTTCACCTAGCGTCACTTCAATTCCACCAGAAGTTACTTCGCTTACCACACAAGTAACCGTTGCACCGCGATGGAAGTCACTGCCAGATACCGGATCTTTTTCAAGTTGCTTAATACCAAGCGAAACCCGCTCTTTGTCAGTATCAATATCCAGAACTTTAGCGGTGACAGTATCGCCTTTTTTATAGTCAGCCAAAGCTTCGTCACCAGAACGCGACCAGTCAAGGTCAGACAGGTGAACCATGCCATCAATCATGCCATCAAGACCAACAAAAAGACCAAACTCGGTAATATTGCGGACTTCACCGGTAACAGTAGAGCCTACCGGATTAGCACCGGCAAATGCGCTCCACGGATTATCAGCACACTGCTTGATACCTAATGAAATACGACGTTTTTCTGGGTCAACTTCCAGAACAACAACCTCAACCTCTTGAGAGGTGGAAACGATTTTTCCCGGATGAACATTTTTCTTTGTCCAGCTCATTTCACTAACGTGAACCAAGCCTTCAATTCCGGCCTCAAGCTCAACAAATGCACCATATTCAGTAATATTAGTAACACGGCCAGTAAAGCGTGACTCAAGCGGGTATTTAGTCGCCACTTCTTCCCACGGATCAGCTTCAAGCTGTTTCATACCAAGCGAGATACGCTGGCTGTCAGGGTTAATTTTGACCACTTGCACTTTAACTGTATCGCCAACATTTAAGATCTGGCTTGGGTGGTTTACCCGTCTCCAGCTCATATCGGTGACGTGCAACAGACCATCAATACCACCAAGGTCAACAAACGCACCGTAATCAGTGATGTTTTTAACTACACCTTCACGAACTTCGCCTTCGTGTAGTTGATTGATCAGCTCGGCGCGTTGTTCTGCGCGGCTTTCTTCCATAATCGCACGGCGGGAAACCACAATATTTCCGCGTGGACGATCCATTTTCAATACAGCAAACGGCTGAACCAAGCCCATAAGCGGCCCTAGGTCACGCACTGGACGAATGTCAACTTGAGATCCCGGCAAGAACGCACTGGCTCCACCAAGGTCAACGGTAAAGCCACCCTTAACCCGTCCAACGATCACACCATCAACCGGCTCTTCTTTGGCGAATGATTTTTCAATCTGATCCCAAGCTTCTTCTCTGCGAGCTTTTTCACGGGACAATACTGCGTCACCAAGAGCATTTTCTACCCGATCCACATAAACATCTACTTTGCCGCCAACCACGACTTTTTTTGCTTCTTCCTCGGAAAACTCACGCATTGGTATGCGGCCTTCGGTTTTTAGCCCCACATCAACAATTACAAATTCATTCTCGATTGCCGCAACAAGCCCGCTAACAACGCGTCCTTCTAATACTTGATGTCCAGCCATGCTGGCGTCGAGCATTGCCGCAAAGTCTTCTTGGGTTGGGTTTAAACTATCCATAGTAGATTCAGTCATCTGGTAATAATTCTTTCAAAACAAACAAAGGCCAACCGGCTATACCGGCGGTCTCATCGCAATATTGCAATGTGGGGTTAAAATTGCGCTTTACTGGTCTTTGTAAAACAGACTGTTTGAATTTCACCGAATACAACCTAAGTACAAATATCGGCGCTCAGTCCATTTTTCGTTCAACCCATTGCCGGGCGACCTGAAGCGCAGCGTCTATACTCAACTTACTGGTATCAATCAAGTGCGCATTTGTCGCCATTGTCATTGGCGCGTTGTCTCTGGCAGCATCGCGTGCATCTCTTTCTTGTAATTGCGCTAACATTGTCTCTTCAGATATTTCTTGCCCGCTTTGCAATAATTCTTGCCGGCGACGTTCAGCGCGAACCTTTTCGCTAGCAGTAATCCATAACTTTACATCAGCATCGGGGCAGATAACTGTCCCAATATCACGGCCATCAAGAACCGCTCCTTTGGAGTTTTGAGAAAATTCTCTCTGCAACGTTAACAACGCACTCCGAACTTTTGGTAAAGCCGCAACTCTTGACGCTGCCGCACCAATATGTGCCAATCGTAATTCTTCAACTCGCATAATTGGCAAAGACAAGCTGTTCGCCAACTCAGCTATTGCGTCTTGATCATCTAGATCAATATTTTCTTGTAAAGCGGCTCTTGCTGTAGCGCGGTATAAAAGCCCCGTGTCTAGATATGGCAACCCGAAGTGCGTCGCTAAATTACGAGCCAAAGTGCCTTTACCTGAAGCCATTGGCCCATCAACAGCTATTACCAATGGTTTAGAAGTGGTTTTCATAACTATATTTGCTCCTAAGCTTTGCATATCGGCGATAAACCCCGGGTATGATGTAGCAATAGAGCTGCTATCAGCGATAGATGTTGGTAGATAACCGGCCATTCCTAGCACCAAAACACACATAGCAATTCGATGATCGCCTTTTACAGCAAAATCCGGCATAACATTAAAACAATGATTTGGCCCAAAGACCGATCCTGTACCGTCAATCTCTACCCAATCAGCACCACTACGCACCACAACCCCGTGCTCAAACAGCAGTTTCTCCATTTGCGCAATACGATCACTTTCTTTTACTCGTAATTCACCAATTCCAGCAAATCGCGACGTTCCTTTGGCAAAAGCAGCCAACAACATCAACGCCGGGTACTCATCAATCATAGTAACAGCCAGATCAGGATCCGGAGATATCGGTGCTGAAGCGCCGGATACCACTTGTAAGTCAGCAATTTTTTCGCCAGCTAAAGTTCGTTCATTTTGCAAACTAATTCCATACCCAGCCTGTTGCAGCGTTTGCAACATTCCATTTCTGGTTGGGTTTATCATTACATTTTTAATGCAAATATCACTATTTGGAATAATCAAGGCCGCAACCATGGCAAAAGCTGCCGAAGACGGATCGCCAGGCACGACAACCTCTTGAGCCTGTAATTTCACGGGTCCGTTCAATGTAATTCTTTTACCGCTTCCTAATAATTGCGTTGTTTGCAAATCGGCACCAAATAAACGCAACATGTTTTCGGTGTGATCTCTGCTAGGTCCTGGTTCGTCAATAATGGTTTGGCCATCACAATTTAACCCTGCCAACAATAAAGCTGATTTAACCTGCGCCGACGCCACCGGTAAAATATGGTGAGCCGCAATTAGTGTTGAATTACCGCAGACCTTGATCGGCAAACAGCCATCGTTACTATTGGTGTGCAGCCCCATTAAGGACAAAGGTTTCAATACCCGGCCCATTGGCCGGTTTGAAAGACTTTCATCACCAATAAATTTTACTTGAATATTATGACCCGCAATCAGACCCAAACAAAGCCGAATACCAGTTCCAGCATTACCAAAATCAATCGAATCATCTGGCGCGACAAAGCCGTTATCACCAACACCAGTGACCTTCCATTTTCCGCAAGTTAGCTTTTCTACCTTGGCGCCCAATGCACGCATGGCATTAGCTGTTGCCAAAACATCGTCGGATTCAAGTAAACCGCTAATAATCGTTTCGCCGGTGGCTAACGCCCCTAACATCAAAGCGCGGTGTGAGATTGATTTATCTCCGGGAACAGTAATGGAACCGGCAAGACGAGACACCGGCTGCGAGATTATTTTGGTAGTTTTCACTTTATTCTTACTTAGATGCACTTTTAATCCCGTAAATTTAATTCTCTGTCATATAACTAGACTAGAAAAACTGCTGATAAGCTGTTTTCTTTGCAAAATGGTTTTGACAGTCAGGTTCGATCATGGCAAGCGACCAAGCACAAACTTATTCTAATATTTTTCACATAAGGGTGAGAAGATGGCTAAAGCTGATTTAGGTGACAAACGCGTTTGCGCGGAATGTTCTGCAAAATTTTTTGATCTTAAAAAACGTCCCGTTGTTTGTCCAAAATGTGAATTTTCTTTCGACCCGGATATAACTCGTCGACAAACCCGTAAGGCTCCACCCGCGGACGAGCCAAAAGAAGAAGTCGAAGAAGAAAGCGATTCTGAAGCAGAGGGCGAAGATCAAAAAGAACTAAGCCTTGATGATGCTACAATCATTAGCACAGGATCCGATGATGGCGATGAAGGTAGCGACACAGCCAAAGCCAGCGCCCTTCCTGACGGGTATTCCGAAGAAGGCGTTGAAGATGAAACAGATAACCTTGTCGATGATGAGGACGAAGACGCTAAACTGGCTGACGAAGAAGACCCAAGCGACTAATAACTGCTTATGGGCCGGTTTCAGGTTTTACCAAGCCGACCCATAATTTAAGTTTTAACGTTGCACTTGCACTATATGCGGATATGGAATTGAAATGTTTTCCTTGTCAAAGGCTTCTTTGACGTTTTTCATGCCGTCAAAATATACACCCCAATAATCGCCACCTTTGCACCAAACTCGGGTAACAATATCTATTGACGAATCACCGTGGCCGATAACACCGGTAAAAACATCCGGGTCTTTATGAACGCGCGTATCTTTTCGCAGAGTATCTTCAATGAGCTTCATGGCTGTGTCGATGTCGTTTTCATAATCAATAGAAAATGTAAAATCGACCCGCCTATTATCATTGGCCGAATAATTAGTAATGATATCGCCCCAAGCACTACTATTGGGAACGATGATTTTTTTATTATCACCAGTAGCTAAAACCGTAGTGAACAAATTAACGTCCTTTACCGAGCCGGCTTGTCCGGCAACTTCAACAAAGTCGCCAATTTTATACGGTCGAAATAAAATAATCATCACCCCGGCAGCTAAACTGGACAAGGTTCCCTGCAATGCCAAACCAATTGCCAAAGTCGCAGCGCCCAAGGCCGCAACCAAAGACGTGGTTTGCACCCCAAACCGCCCAAGTACCGATATGACAACCACGGCCATAATTCCGTAATAGGCTATTGAGGCAAAGAAATTAGCAAGGGTTGTATCTATCCGCTTTGATTTATCGGAACTTTTGGCAATGGCCTTACGGACCGAGCCGGCAACAATCAGCCCGACAATAAAGATTGCCGCAGCAAGGGCTACACTGGTACCGGTATCTATTGCTCGTTCAATAATATTGTTGACAGTTTCTTTGCTTAACAACTCCTGTGTGTTGACGCCCAATGCATTTGTTATCGGTTGAGCTGTAATATTTGTAAGCTTCATGTTTATCCCCATTGTTGTAAGTCAATATTGGCTTAACATAAAAAATAAACAGGTAAACTATGTATTTATCACAGTCCTAATTCTCGGCGCTTCTTTTTGGTTAAATTAAGAGCGGCCAAATGGTGTGATTCGGTTATATAATCTTTTAACTCTTTATCACTCAGGCCGGGTTGTGAAAAATGCTGGATCCACTTCATGCCACGTGAGGCGAAATACGGCGCACCACGCAAGCCTGGTTGACCTTGTAAGTTTTCAAACACCATTTCCGTTGTTTTAAAAGTAAATGCCGGCTCTACATCACCCCATCCACCAATGGCAAAAACCTTACCCCCAACTTTCCAAACATAGCTGCCACCCCACTGAAACACCATTTCAGTGGCGGGCAAAGATGAGCAATACTCGTTAAAGTCATCATAAGTCATGGGTTGATAATAACGGCTATTTAACCGGATTGCCAAATATATCCAATTCTATCAACTTCCCATCGGCAAATTCGTTTACCGCCTCAAACTGAGTAGCCCTATCGCCTACAATCAAATACACCATTTCTCTTTCATCAAGATACTTATCAGCAATGCGCGAAAAATCTTCAGGCCGCATAGAGACTAATTCTTGTTGATCTTCTTCCACATAGTTTTTGCTTTTGCCGTACTTGCTAATTAAATGCAAAGTAGCCAGTTTTGCCGCCAAGCTTTCAAATGCTCGTGTGTTTTCCTTTAGCAATTTTAATTTAGTCGTTTTGGCATCAGCCTCTACAAAGCTAGAGCCATAATTTTTAAGCATATCTCTTATTACTACTAATGAAGCCTTGGTAGCATTGGCTCTGACGCTGGTGCTGGCGCTAAATGGTCGTACAACTTTACCACCGCTTATTCGTGAATAAGCACCGTAAGTATAACCTTTTTCAATTCTTAAAGTTTGCGCCAAATCACCACTTATTCCCCCACCAAGTTTTTCGTTGGTAAAGTTTAACTTATTAGCATCAGCATCAGTGCTAGCAAGAGTTAGCTTACCAACATAAATTACGCTTTGCTTGGCTGCCGGAATGTCAATGAAAAACACTTTCCCAGCATTGCTTTGTTCAGGAATGATATAATCTGGTAACTCAACATTTGCCGGTTGTAATTGTCGGGCAATTTTTGCAAATGCGGAACTAGCTCTTGATTGCGAGACATCTCCAGCAATATGAAACCTGACTTTATTGCCGATCAAGCGGCGATAATATGATTGCAGGTCGGACATTTCTATAGCGCTCACAGTTTTTGCATCACCGGCACCAGACAAACCCATAGGGTGCTGCTCGCCATATAACAGTTTTGAGAAACTACGATCCGCTATTGATCTGGGGTTTGCCTGACGCCCCTTGATGGAATTCAAAGCTGCCGACTTTACTCGATCAAAATCAGCCTGCTGCCAGCGGGGTTGCAACAAAACCTGCTCTACCAAGTCCAATGTATCCTCGAAATTTCTAGATAAGGTGCTGACTCTAATGCTCAATTCCTCCTGATTAGAGCGCACTTCAATCGCCGAACCTAAAAGACCGGTTTCCTGCTCGAATTTTGCGGCAGATATTTTAGCTGACCCCTCATTCATCAATCTAGCTAATAAATTAGACACTCCCTTTTTCTCCAATGGATCCAGCCAACCGCCTCCATCAATGGTTATATCAAACCGAACTAACGGTATTTCTGATGTTTCAATACCTAAAACTTGGTATCCGTTTTCTAGTTTCTCTTCCCATATTTTTGGCATCTTAATCAATGGAAGATCGCCAAATGGCGGCTCGGAACGGTCATAATTACTTGGAGTCTTTTCATAAACCGCCAACTCGCCTTGGGAAACTTCTTCGCTGGCAACGCCGGTTTTTACTTCTTCGATCCAGACACTGGCCAGCGTTGAACCGTTTACCGCCAGCTCGGCTTTTCCTTTAGGAACAAAGCTAGTGATAATTACCGTTTGGTCTTTAATGTATTTACTAAAGACCCGCATTACATCATCAGCACTAACAGCGTTAATCTTGGCAACCGACTTGATCGCATAAGCCGGATTACCGGCAAATTCATTATCAATAGCCATCTGGTTGGATTTTCCAAGAACAGTTGAAAACCTGTCATATAATAAGGTTTCGGTTTCAGCTTTGATCCGCTGCAGATCTTTTTGGCTGACCCCTTGGTTGTCAAACAGTTCCAAGGCAACGAATATGCTAGACTTTACTTTATCCAAATCAACGCCGGCATTGGCACGAACTCGAATGACAAACTCGCCAGCCAGTTCCATACTGTTGTTAAATCCGCTAACCCTTGGCGCCAACTTTTCTTCTGTAACTATCTGTTTATACAGAACCGAGCTTTTACTGCCCGCAAGAAGTTGTGCCAAAACATTTAATGCCAATTCGTCCTCATGGTAGCCCTCAACGGTTGGGAATGTAATTCGCAACTCCGGTAATTTGGCAAAGTTATCTTCAAAATATAATTTTTTGTTTTTAGATAAAACTACCGGCATTGGCCGCAAAAGAGGTACAGCTGGCCCACGTTTAATTTCTCCAAACCAACGCTCCACCTTTTGGCGGGTTTCAACTAAATCAATATCACCGACAATAGCCAATGTTACATTATTCGGGCCGTACACAGAGCGGTAAAACTCCTTTAAATCATCAAGTGTTGCTGCCTGTAGGTCGGGCAATGCACCAATAACAGTCCAGCTATAAGGGTGGCCTTCTGGATACAGGTTTTTGCGAATTACTCTTGAGTGTATCCATAGGCAGCATTGTCGACCCGCTGTCTTTTTTCGTTCTTAACGACCTGCTTTTCTTTTTCCAATGCAGCCTTAGTCACAGTGTTAATCATATAACCAAGCCGGTCACTATCTATCCATAATATTTTATCAAATGCGTCTTTTGGAACGACTTCATAATAAATTGTACCGTCACTCCATGTGCCGCCATTACGTAGTCCACCCCAGTCGGGAATGGCCTTGCGGTTCCAG
The DNA here is from genome assembly GCA_016763315.1 of Robiginitomaculum sp. Lineage (GTDB taxonomy): Bacteria > Pseudomonadota > Alphaproteobacteria > Caulobacterales > Maricaulaceae > Robiginitomaculum_B. Next base: position 5,508 of record JAESTZ010000010.1, on the reverse strand, counting down.
CCGCGCGGCACATTCTCACTATCGTTAAACGCCATGTGTTCAAAGAAATGGGCAAATCCGGTTCGCCCCGGTTTTTCACGATTACTTCCAGCATGAATAACTGTGGTAACGGCTACTATTGGATCAGATTTATCCACCTGTAAGATAACTTCCAGACCGTTCTCTAAAGTAAACTTTTCAAAATCTAACTGGAACTTTGGCGCAGTAATATCTTCTTCTTGTTTGATCGACGAAGAAGCGCTTTCATACGTGTTACAAGCAGCCAGCAAGAAGCCCGTAACAGCAAATAAACTATAAATTCGTTTCATAATTTCCCCAATTCCAAATCCCAAGGCATCAAAATAACTAGAGGCCGGATCAAGTCACGTTAATTTACGGATAGAAAATAAGTTGATTATTTGATATCTTGCGCAAGAAAGGAAAATGTCTTGGCGCAATATTCGCAAGTCATTTCAATTTTTCCCGTCTCAGTAACCATCTCTTTGCGTTCGCCAGTTGTAAAGTTACCTAATATTTCTTGCAGACGGTTTTTCGTACAAGTGCAACGTTTATAAACTTTAAGCGGGGCAAATGTTCGCACCCCTTGTTCATGAAACAACCGCAATAACAATTTATCTGTGGTCAGCATTGGATCCGTTAACTCGTCTGCGGTTATGGTTTTTACCAATGCCAATGCAGTTACCCAAGCGTCTTGTTCATCGTCATACCCGTCATCATCACTAGCAATGCGTTGCATTAACAAGCCGCCGCCGCGCCATCTAGTAATACCTTTTTCATCTGTGTGTTGGGCGATAGCAATGATCAAACGTGATGGTAATTGTTCTGATTGTTTAAAATAGTTTTCAGCCGTTTTGGCAAAACTCTCCGGCTCAAGTGAAGCTATACCTTGATACCGGTGCTCGGCTTTGCCCGGGTCAATCGTCAAAGCAAATTGCCCTTCGCCCATTAATGTCTTCAGGTCAGGCTGAACCATATCTGGAAGGATTTGCTCATCAACCTTGATATAACCACGAACTCCGCCATCAGAGGTAAAATCGCTAACTAGAAATGACACAGGGCCAGAGCCGCTGGCCTGAACTATTACCCGGCCATCAAATTTCAATGAAGAACCGGCAGCAATAGCCGTGATAATAGCTTCACCAAGCAAAGCAGCCACCACCTCAGGCAATTCATGCGGATTTAACAAGTCATCAAGCACCGCGCCAAGCCGAACAATTCGCCCGCGCACAGGTTGACCCTCAAGGTGAAATGGTGTCACCAAATCATCTTTGACGTTTTGGTGATTATCGCTCATATCTTGTCAAAACAGTACTTAAGTATCGCCTTTTGTACGTGTAAGCGGTTTTCTGCCTCATCAAACACCAAGGATTGTGAGCCGTCTATAACTTCAGCAGTTACCTCTTCGCCACGATGCGCGGGCAGGCAATGCAAAAACACCGCATCATCTGCAGCTCCTGCCATCAATTCCGCATCAACCTGATAGGGCGCTAATACTTGCAATCGTTGCTTTGCATCAACATCACCCATAGAAACAAAAGTATCAGCAATAACTACATCGGCACCCAAAACCGCTTCTTTAGGGTCAGTGGTTACTGTGATCTCTGCTCCGGCATTGATCGCATAACCAATATCATCCTCATTAGCAGCAAACTTGTCAGGACAACCAAGACTAAGTGCAAACCCGAACTTTGGCGCGGCGTGCAAAAAACTGCTGGCAACATTATTGCCATCGCCAACCCATGCCAATTTCAACCGCGACAGATCACCTTTATGTTCTCGCAAGGTCATCAGGTCGGCTAATATCTGACAGGGATGCGAACGATCGGTAAGCCCGTTTATTACCGGAATATCGGCATTATTGGTTAATTCCAACAAGGTTTCATGGGCATTACAACGGATCATAATAGCATCAACATAACGCGATAAAACCAGAGCAGTATCAGCAACGCTTTCACCACGCCCTAATTGCATATCATTGGTTGATAAAACCATCGAGCTACCACCTAACTGGCGGATAGCCATATCAAAGCTAATCCGGGTACGGGTCGAACTTTTCTCGAATATCATTGCCAACATAATACCGCTTAATGCCGGATCAGGATCAATTGCACCTTTGGACAACCCGGCTCTGGCGGCCTTCATTGATATTGCATCGGCAATTATCGCCTGTAAATCAACCGTCGTAATGTCGGTAATGTCGGTAAAATTTTTAGTCATTATCCCGTTTCTTCTCTGGCCTTTTGTAAAGCACGATCCAGCTTAGCAATAGCCTCCGACGCATGACTTTCAGTAATGATCAAAGGCGGCGCCATACGGATCACATTGTCACCAGCTGCACCGATCAACAAGCCTTGCTCCCGTGCCAAATTTGCCAGGTTTTTGGCCACATATTTATCATGTAATTTTAAGCCAACCAACAAGCCCTTACCTCTGGGCTCCATAACAATGTCATCATAATTGTCTGCTAAACCAGCAAGTTGTTGCTTTAGGAAATTACCAACTTTAATCACATTATCCATAGTTTCAGGCTTTGATATTTCATCCCAAAGCGCAATACCGACCGCCATTGCCAACGGGTTACCGCCATAGGTGGAGCCATGAGTGCCAACCACCATGTTTTTCCCGACTTCTTCCGTAAGAAGGAACGCACCCAATGGAAACCCGCCGCCAACACCTTTGGCCACAGCCATGCCGTCCGGTTCGGCATCCGTCCATTGATGAGCGAACAATTTACCGGTTCGCCCGGCACCACACTGGATTTCATCATACAGCAATAATGCGCCGGTTTCGTCACATTTAGCACGTAGTAGACGTAAGAAATCTTCTGGTGCTGCACGCAAGCCACCTTCGCCTTGTACCGGCTCAATCAGCACCGCCGCAGTAGTATCGGATATGGCATCTATAAACGCTTGTTCATCGGCAAAAGGTAATTGCTTGAAGCCGCTCATTGCCGGCCCAAAGCCCTTAAGGTATGCAGGATTACCACCAGCATTGATCGCGCCATAAGAACGACCATGAAACGCACCTTGGAAAGTTAGTATTTCGATGCGTTCAGGTTGATTGTTTTCAAAGTGATACCGCCTAGCAGCCTTTAACAAACCCTCGATAGCTTCTGTGCCGGAATTGGTGAAAAACACCAGATCAGCAAACGTATCAGCACAATAACGCGCGGCTAATTGTTCGCGCATTGGTACGTCGAACATGTTCGAGACATGCCAAAGCTTTTGCGATTGCTCTTGCAGGGCGCTCACCAGTGCCGGGTGGCAATGGCCAAGAGCGTTAACCGCAATCCCGGCAATAAAGTCCAACCATTTTCCCCCATCAACATCATAAAGATAAACACCCTCGCCACGTTCAAAGACTAAGTTTGGTGGCGCATAGGTCGGGATTAAATTACTGCTCATAAAAAACTCCAAAATATAATAAACTTAAGATTTTAGCCGCCAACCAGATGCCAAAACAGCATAACAAATTGCCGCCAATATAATATTTACTACCGCAACAAATACCGCGCCAACAAGAACATTGCCGTCAGAAACACCGGTAAACCCATAGCGAAACCCGTCAATAAGGTAAAAAAACGGGTTGAACTTGCTAAAAGTTTGAAAAGCTTGAGGCAAGACCGTTATTGAATAAAAAGTTCCAGATAACATGGTAAGCGGTAATAAAATGAAGTTTTGTACTGCCGCTAAATGATCAAACCTATTGCCGGAAATGCCGGCCAACAGACCAATAATTGCCATCATTATAACCGCATTTGTCGCAAACCAGATAATTGCTGACAAATGATAAAGCTGCACCGTAGAAATTATAGCCAAAGCGATACCTGTTCCAACCCCAACTATCAGGCCACGCATCGCAGCACCGCCGGTAAATGCTAAAAACAGCTCAAGTGCCGATAATGGTGGCATTAGAAAATCCACCGAATTGCCTTGTACTTTGGAAATTATCATTGAAGAAGCGGTGTTAGCAAAGGCTTGGTTTAACATTCCCATCATAATCAAGCCGGGAACAAGAAATTGTGCGTAACTGATCCCGTGAATTACTGGTCTTGAAGTACCAAAAGCAAATTTGAATATTAAATAGAACATCAAAGCAGAAACTATTGGTGCTAATATTGTCTGAAACCCGACATTGACAAAACGCTTTACCTCTTTGGAAAACAAAGTCCAAAGACCAAGCCAATTTACAACGCCGATATTACGAACTTGAAAACTTTTTTGTTCAATATGCATTTAAGTGTTCTAGTGCCTAAAAAACTAAGGTACAATGCCTTTAAACCAAATTGTTGTTTTGGTTCCTTTTAACAAAAGCTGTGGATAGTTTAATCCTGCATCTTGTGTGATTTATCACGATGACTACAATACCTTGTGTATTTTGGGTAAATATTGCGATCATCGCCTATTTGTGTTTCAACAAATACCAGCGATGATTATTTTTAAATTCAAATCGGATTACCGATTAAATAAAGGGCAAACCAATGGCATGGACTGATGATAGGGTCGAAATTTTAAAGAAGCTCTGGACAGAGGGCTTGAGCGCCAGCCAAATAGCCAAAGAAATGGGTGGCGTTACTCGCAATGCGGTTATTGGTAAAGTGCACCGCCTTGGACTATCTGGACGAGCCACTCCATCACGGCCGCCGCGCCCAAGGCCACGTCCAAAAGCAGCCGCTCCACGAAAAGCTCCTGTTCAAACAATCAAAGCATCGCCCGCAGCAACAGTGCGCCGCGAGGAACCGCCGGCAGCACCAATTGAACCAAAAAAGCTACCTAATGGTGAATTTGCCACAGTGCTTACTTTAACCAATAAGCTATGCAAATGGCCAATTGGCGATCCCGCCAAACCCGGTTTCAAGTTTTGTGGTCGCGGGTCAACCGAGAGCACGCCTTATTGCAAAGAACACGCGGCACAAGCTTACCAGCCACAAACCCGTCGTCGCCGTAAGCCGTTGCCAAAATCTGCGAATATTTTAGATTCTCTTGCGACACCTAGGCAAAGCTACAGTTAAGTCAGGGGTTTTTATTTTCAAAACCCCGGCCCAACTGGCCTCAAGGCACTTACCGCTCTATTTTAATCAAAATTTACCTTAAGCCCGTAAGCCGGCGCATTTGTCAGAAACGCTTGGTAAAGAACACTAGGGTCAGGACCTATTAATTATGAGTTCTGACCCTAAGTAAGTGTTCTTTATATTTCCCCTGCGGATAAATCTTAAAAAGGCCAAACGAACAAGGGTTTGTTGGTATTGTAAATCCTTTGCATACATCACCAAAACCCATGCTTCATTAGGTTTTTCACGTATTAACAATGTCAAACAGCCGCAAAATAACCTGTCATAGCCACTTGCAACACTATTATAGCAGGTGGGGTCGTTATGGGCATTGGCCAAAACTATCCCCGTATCTCAAGGGTAGGTAAGGGTGAATAAGGGTGCAATCTTTGCCAAATGACCCTCAATTTAAGTAACCTCTTTGCCAATGATTGCTAATTAAGGGTCAACGAGCATTT
>JAESTZ010000107.1 GCA_016763315.1 Robiginitomaculum sp. | reverse complement strand
TTCGATATTGGGCAAAGCTTCGCGTTCTTCGGCGCTTAAATAGCCCTTGCCGTTCTTCAAGGCAGAAACCTGTCCAAACTCCACATAAACCCCTTCTTCGGCATTCAGGTAAGGTAGCCATTGCACCTCACCCAGACTGTCATCATTGGAAGCTGAATCATATTCCATCAATTGAATGGCCGCGCCGTCAAAACGATCAAACACGAAAGATTTGTTCACGATGAGCGTATCTTGCGATTTAATGTCCATATGCTCGCGCCCACCGCCGGGAAAGATTGAGGAACCATTGACCTTAATATAAAAATCATCAGGAGATTCGCCGTACACTGTGTTGAAAATGGCCTCCGAGGACATCGCATCAAGTACATCATTGGACAGTTTGGCAAATTCCAGCGCTGTGCCTTCCTTGATATCGGTGGCCGCTGCCTTGCCATAGGCTTTGGCGGTTCGTTTCAATTTTTTGGACAGTTGTTTTTTGGCGGCCTTTTTGGACATGGCTTTCATGCCGGCCTTTGCCGCTGCTTGCAAGGCTTCTTTGGTCAATGCCCGAGCGCCATATTTGAGCGAGGTTTTGGCCGCAGCCGTGGCACCACCTGTCGCGACACCCATGCCGACATCCATGGCCAGATCTATCCCTGCAAACAGCACTTTGGTGGCATCGTCCTGCCCGGTCGAGACCTTGATCGCCCGGACTTTTTCGATGGTCAGCACCCGAATGGAAGCCAACGAAGTCGAGATAAATTGCGTGTCTCGGCCATTTTTGTAATTGCCCTTCAAAATTTTACCTTCGGCGGCGGTATCGCGCGCCGGGAGCAGCGCCCAGTCAAAGCCCTTGGCTTGCGATCCGGGGTCTGGCCAGACGGTGACGTTTTTCTTTTCGCTGTTTTTGCCAAAAGAATGCATGGTCAGGGGTTGGTTGTTTTGTTTGTTGTAAATGCGAAATGAACCATGAGTGCCTTTTGGCACCCAGTCACTCGCAGTCGAAAAATCCATTTGTGTATCACTCAGCACAAACCTCCATTTTTGATGATCGGTCAGAGTCAGATTCACTCCCCGAAAAAATCCTTTGAATGCATCCGCCGGGAGTCCCACTAAATCAGCAGCAATTTTTTGCGTTGCATCCAGACTTGCTGTTTGCCCTCTTTCTGGTTTTTGACCCCAGTTGGAGACATTGCGTTCATCATCACTATCGAGGGTCAGATACAGGCCGGTAGTCAGATTGATGATATTGTAATAACCGTCGCCGGTACTTTGCAGCACCCAGTCAAAGCCTTTGGTGCGGCTAGGCAACATCATCAGGTCCGGTGGGCTGGCTTCCACATTGCGTTTATCATCGCGAGCCGCTCCATAACCTTGTCTTAAATAGCGACGACCTTGTTCGTGCATGATATTTATTACCCGCCCATCAAGACGAAGCGCGACAATGCCGTCTTGTCCAGAGGCCTGCCAGTCTTCAGCACTGACACTTGCCGGTTTTAGGTTGTTTTGAGCTGCGGCGAGGCTAGATAAGCTCGCAAATAGGCACGTAATGACAGTGAATTTCATACCTGCCTTACTAAGTCTGCGGAGCAATTTAAAATTCGATAAAAACATATTCTGTCCAATGTTTGTTAGCGTTGGTTCTCTCATGGGTCATTATGGCCATATGCAAAAACCAATCCTGATGAATTTCTGATGTTTTCCTGATGGATTCAGTTCGTGATTTATTGACTTAGGTGCAGATAAATTGCCCATCAGAGCCGTCAGTACCCGCTACGGGCTTGATCATATTTGGCCAACCATAAACCTGCCATGCCCGCACTAGGCCGATGTCGTCGGCGAATTTTGGGAAATCCTTGTGGGTGCGGATGCGTTTTGCATCTTCGGCGGGAGTCCACAATTGCGCCAATACCGCGCCCATATAGGGATGCGGATGGTTGCGAACAGCCTTCATGAACAGCTTCGGATATCCAAGCGCATAGCACCGAAAAGACAGGCCTGCGGCGGGTTGGGTTTTTTTGTTCATGACCGTATATCGCAGGGCAGGAAAGATAAGCCAACGAGCTAATTTGCTTTTGGCGTAACAGGCACGGATATATAATTTCAATAATACACTATTTGATGCCATGGATTTTGATAGGGATCCCATGTGTTTGGTATTGGCCTGCAAAAATTCAATGGCCATATTTGGCCCGTGTCGATGGTTCAAAAGAATAGCCTTCATGAACATGGCGCCGTCATATCCCAAATCAAGACTATGTTGATAATCTGCGTCCGCGCCGTCAAAATCCCCCAGCGCAAATTTCGGGTGACCAATACCGTTGATCCAACTTGCGGACAGCGGTTCTTGGGTCGTGGCCGTTTCCATTAACGCCAAACCACGTTCGGACTGCCCTATGGACGCAAGCGCGCTACCAAATGTATATCTAAAAATTGGGGAATTGGGGTTTAATTGATAGGCTTTCTCACAGGCGACAAGCCGTTCACCTATTTTTAAATCCAATAACGCTAGATAGCCGCGCGTGGACTGCGCTATATCCAAATCCGGATCCAAGGCCAGTGCGCGGCCTACCGCTCGCCGCCCAGCTACAATATTCCCGGCCCAGTCTGGTGCTTTCGTATGTTCAAGGCTATAAAAATTAGCACGAGCCAGGTACGCCCAAGCTTGGGAAAATTTCGGATCAATGGACACCGATTTTTCCAGCATTTCAATGGCTCTGGGCAATATGTCCAGGCCGTCTTGTTGTTGCGTCAGCCCGCGTCCATGTATAAAAAAATCATAGGCTTGCAGGTTTTTTGTCATCGCGGTTGTTAGGTGATCCGGGTGAGTTTTATCCGTCGTACTAAATATAGCGTTTAATTCACGTTCAACGGCACGGGCAATTTTCTCTTGAAGTGTAAATATGTCGTCCAATACTCCATCAAATGTGTCGGACCAAATATGTTTATCTTTGGCAGCGTCAATAAGTTGTACCGTGATGCGTAATTGTTCACCATGTTTGCGTACTGAGCCTTCCAGTATGTGGCTCACATTTAATGCGCTTGCGATGTCGCAAATTGAAATATTTTTACCTTTGAACGAAAATGATGAAGTCCGTCCCGTTACGCGCAAATAGGGCAGCTTTACCAGCGCATTGATAATTTCTTCGGAAATACCATCTGAAAAATATTGCTGATCATGATCGCGGCTCATGTCCTCAAAGGCCAATACGGCGATGGATATTTCGTTTTCCGTGTTTATATCTTTTGTTTTTTTATCAACTTTGGAAACGGTCTGCGAGACAGATGCTTTCAGGCGATAACCGCGCTTATAAATGGTTTCTATATAAAGGTCATCATCTCCCGCTTTCTTAAAAGTTTTCCGTAAGACCGAGATAGCGCGGCTTAGGCTCTCATCCCCGCCGTACTCCACCTTCCAGATACGGTCTATAAGGTCATCACGTAAAAATACTTTGCCTGGTTTTTCAGCTAGAACACACAGTACATTCATAATTTGAGGTTCTAGCGGGTAGGCTTTAGCACCTAGCACAAGCCGATTGCGCGGCACATCAATATTAAATGCGCCTATTGTTATTATATTGTCATTGTTGGTAAAACCCGAACTCATGTACCCTCCCTAGACTGTGCTTGTAGAGACATATGGAAACAGGGCAAGTGGTAAGACAAATATAACATCTAAGTTTGACGACAGGATATCTCCAATGTATTTGTGTACAATTATATGTACAAATTCGGTATAATAAATTTGGTGTGTATGAGATAAGATATTGATTTATTTAAAGAATATCTAATAAACCGTGAGCAAGGAAACAAACTCGATAACGTCTCAGCCGCACCATAATTGATCTCGCGATGATATGCTTCGCATTGCCTGCAATGGTTTTGCTAGAAAGCTATCGGTTTAGAGCGATATTCGCCATCAGGGCTACAACTTCGGCTTGGCGACTACAGCCGGTTTTTTCCATGATCCGGCGTAACTGGGTGCGCACGGTACTGAGAGCGACGCCGCCCTCATTTGCGATATCTTCAACCGAATGACCGCTGGCAAGGCCGCGCGCAACGCGGGCTTCAGAGGCGGTAAAATCAAAAAGCGACCTCACGAGGTCAACTGTCGGTACATTTTTCGCGGTGACGGGCGTTAAGATCAAAATGGCATAACTTCCTGCGAAAATATCAAGGACTGAGCGGCTGAGCGGGACGATATGGCCGACCAGTGCCGCTTGGCCGTCCTTGCCGCGTATGGGGAAGGATTTGACAGGGGAAGCGGGGTGTTGGTGCAGTGCGTCCATAGTGTTTTTGAACAGTACATCCGCATTTTTATCTTTTAATATGACCCGGTTATGCGCGCCCCAAATAATATGCTCGGATATGTCGTCTGATAAATTATGGCTCTGCACAGCACCGCCTGCGGCGTCCAGCAAAATTGTCGCTAATCCTAGTTTGCTCAGAGCTTCACTTGCGCTGGTCGCGCTTTGAAGCCCCAATCGCGATGCCACAAAAGCACTGCGTGCAAGATGTGGCCGTAAATCGTTAAGTTGCTGAACATAGTTTTTTTCCATGGGGCCACGCTCATATGTGCGCTCGACAAAAAATACAATGCCGTCACCTGTCGGGACTTGCACCCCGGTTCCGGCCGAGAAGCCTAAGCCTCGTGGCCGGAAAAAATCTTCATAGACTTTGTTGGAGGCGAACTCTTCTTGCGTCCAGTAATCATTTTCAATGAGAAATTCTGAATGCGCCTTTTTAAACATACACACGCGTCGATCACAGCGCTGGAACCAGCCTTCTTTTAAATAAGCGCCAAAGACCTCTTCCAGATTATCAGAGGATGTCCAGTTTAGCATTTTGTCCCGGACGGTCAGAAGTAATCCGCCTTTGCCTTCGGTCAGCGCAGCAATATCGTCCAGCAGGTTTGGCCATAGTTCCGGTACGAATGAAGCTTCATAGATCCGGTCGATAAGTTCAGTATTCACAAGCGCACTTCCCAAATTCTATCAAGAGTTAGAATTGTGGCTTAAAAATGTCAAGGCAGGTGTATAGCTGGATCCTATTGTGAATTTATTATCAATTTGGTGGATGCAGAGTTTTACCACCATGCATATGATGTTGATATAAATATTCAAATTTGAATAGGAATCGTAGTGCAAGGAAAGCCTGATATGTCTCAACTTATTCTTCTTTATAAGCTCAAAGACGGCGTCACTGCGTCTGATTTCGAGAATTGGGTGCGAACAACAGATTACCCGGCCATGCGCGGGTTGGAACGCGTGAGGTCTCTTACAACTTACCGTACGGAAAAATTATTGATGGGCGAGGGTGACCCGTCGGTTCAGTATGTCGAGGTTTTTGATATTCAGGACCTAGACGGCTTTACATCCGAGGATATGCCCGGTGAAACAGTGCAAAACATTATGGGCCAGTTCATGGGGTTGGCTGAGGCGCCGCAGTTCATCATTTGCGAAGAAGTTAAGTGAAGAATATTAGACATTGCTTGGTATCATGTTGTAGGTAGCCAAAACATATAGACAAACCAGCTCAAGACAATGAACGCCAAGGCTAGGAGTGTAGAAAATATTTTGCGACGCTTCACCTGGTTTTCACTTTGATTGTTCGCGCAGGTCTTGTTTGCAGCAATCTGACGGGTCGGTGTCTATAAACGGGGTAATGGTGTTAAACGCTTGTTTGTCTAAAAAATAGACAAGCACATAGAGCGCTACAATAGCGGCGGCGAAGCCATAAATGATGCGTTTGGTTTCTGGTTTCATAGTCTTCCTTAGTATTTGGGTCCGTCGACTATCCATGCGCTTTTATAGCGATATTCATAGGGGCTGACTTTAGCGGGCGCTTTGTAGGTGGCATAGGCAGAGCGCGTGCCGGAGGACGAATTCGAAGAATATGTTGAGGCGCTTGCATACCCTCTATAGCTTGAACTGGCGGAATTATAGGACGCAGTGCCGGAATTATTGTAAGAATTGCTTACTGCATCTGCCAACATGTTGCTAAATGACCATTTGTTTCTTTTCTTTGGCGGATAATAATATGTACGGGCTTTTGCGGCTTGGACGGCGCGGGCTTGGGCGCGGCGCTGCTCGTCCCATTTTTCTTGCTGGGTGAGGTGCTTATAATTTGCAGCCCCTTCATGTCCCAAGCTTTCCGCTTTAGTGTAGAGCCTTATTGCTTCGTCTCTATTCTTATCAACCCCAACCCCATTGCGGTAAAAATGCCCCAGGGCGACGAGAGCGTCAGGATGATCTTGCGCTGCTGCTAATTTATACCAGCTTCTGGCAGCATACATGTGGTCATTGTCATATTGGTGTATGTACGCAGCGCTATATTGAGCACCCGCCAGGCCTTGGTCGCCAGCTTTTTTATAATAAGTCAGGGCTTTATCTTTGGATTGCGCCGCGCCGCGACCCCATTGATACATTTTCCCGATTATGCTTTGTGCATATTTGTTTCCGCCGTCCGCATAAGGAAGAGCAAGAAAAAAGGCGAGGCCGTAATCACCGCTCTCATAAGCATTTATGGCGCGGGCAATCACGTCGCGCGGTTCTTGCAAATTTTTGGCAAGCTTTAAATATAACATTTTAGATTTTTGCGCGTCATAGGAACTGGCGCTGCCATAATAACTTGCCAGATCAAATATAGCCTTTGAGAAGTTTTGGTCGGCCGATTTTTCAAGCCAGTATTTTGCTATAGATACAGATTTTTCGGTGCCTTGGCCTGTACTGTATAACCCCGCTAATTTATATTGTGCTTTCGCGTTTCCACTCTCGGCTTTGCTTTTTGCAAGTGCGAATATATCTGTCTTAATCTGTTTGCGCGACGGCTCACCGAGTGACATCAAGCAAGCGCCATCGCCAAGGCGGGCGCCGCGTTTAAACCAGTTGTTTGCTAAAGCTAGTGATTTGGGCACACCGTTGCCGTTTTTGTAATTCACCCCAACAGTGTAAATAGAAAAGGGGAAGTCTTGCTGCGCCGCTTTGAGGTGCCACTGCATCGATTTGTTTAAATCAATTTTAACCCCGATTCCCCTTTCATACATCAGGCCGAGCTTGGCTTGGGCGTCCGGGAAACCGCGCTGTGCTGCCAGCTTATAAAACTTGATCGCTGCCTCCATATCGTCCCAATCTTCTTTTGCCATTCCGATAAAATAAGCGCCACGTCCTTCGCCAAGCTCCGACGCTCTTTCATAAAACTCATAGGCTTTTTGCCAGTCTGCCGGATAGAAAATACCCTTTTGGTGTAGCTCTGCAGTGACGCTAAAGGCTGGCGCGTAGTCTTGGGTCAATGCTTTATTTATCCAGTATAGCGCTTTTTCTTTTGATTGACTTGTTCCTTGTGCATTCACATACATCTTGGCCAAGTTAGTTTGTGCCTTGGCGCTGCCAGCCTCTGCGGCAGACGTCCATATTTTGATAGCTTTCACATAATTGCCCGCGAAATAGGCCGCATAGCCGGCATCTTCAGCGCGTTTGATTTGCGCGATTGTTAGCGCACCCGGAGCGGAGCTGTCGTCATATATACTAAAGGGTTTGCTTGTTTGCGCACTGGCTATGGGTGTAGCCGCGTAAAATAACGCTATGGCAATAAGTAATGAAAGTTTTTTCATTACTCGTTCTTCCAGTTTGCAAGCGCGGTTTTAGCATCGCGGTTACTTGCATTGGCGGATTTCTCCAACCAGTGTTTGGCTTTGGTCATATCCTTGTCCATATCAAGTGCGTATTGATAGCGGGTCGCGAGTTTGAACATGGCCTCGGGTTGGCCGCCCTCGGCGGCTTGTTTGAGATATGTGATCGCGACATCAGTATCCTGCGCATAGAGTCCTTTGTTATGGAGCATATCTTGCGCTATATTAAACGCAGCTTCGGCGGAAAGATTGTGGGGCGCGCCGCCGAATGTTTGATAGCTATACTGATTACCTGTGCCGGCGATACGTTCCAAATTCGTGCGATATTTTTGTTTGTCCTTCAGGCTTAAATCAGAATTTTGCGCATTGGAGACTGCATTCCATTGCTGCGCATTTGGATTGCCATTATCGGCCAAAACGTTGATGCGTTCCTCATTACCATCGCCCGATGTTAAGGCTTTTTGAAAAGCAGATAGAGGATCACCGGCGCTCGCTTTTGTATCAATTTTCTTTTTTTCCGCTTTGGTTTTTTTAGCGATCTGGCGTTCAAGCGCACGCATAGCACCTTCATCACCAGCGGCCGCAGCCGCGACTAGTTCCTTGGTCGTCAAGTCTTTCTTGGACGGAGTTTCTCCCCCACATGCCGCTAGGGTCAATCCAAGTGTTATTGCTATGATTGTTGTTTTCATTGTGTACTCCTAGTTAAATCATTTTGAATTAGTTTTTAAGTTGCGTTTCATTATTGCCGCATCTATTCTAATGCCAAGATCGTTGTGCCCCTTGCATTCCTTTAAAACATTTCGGGCGGTACTTTTGCATTCATCCGCGTATTTTTCAGCTTTGTTGATTTGTTTTACCGCAAGTTCCCAATTTTCTGTCAGGACATATGAGTTGGCAAAATCTCTGTGCAGTTTTGCCAATTTATTTGCCAAGAAAAGTTGGTGTGATTTGCACACCATATGCAAACCGTCTAGTCTTTGGGCAGCGATAGATAACTTATCACTATCCCGGCCAGCCCAGAACGACAAAATCGAAACTTCTTTTTTAATTCGGTCAACATCTTTATGGGGGCATTTATCCGTGTTCTTATAGCTGTCTTTATATATATCGTGTATTAGGTTCTTTTCAGAAAGCTGGGCAAGGTTTCCAATCACCATGCCCAAAAGCGTGGTTGTATCGTCATAATTGTTTAGGTATTCTTCTTTGCCGCCTGGATGTCTGATACTCGGAATATCCCTAAGTTTATTATAGATATGGCCATTATTAATGATCGCCAGATAGCTTTGCGAAAAGGCAATAAATTCAGACTTTGGATTTACTGATGCGTTCCCAATCATTGCGTAAATTTCTGCCGTTTGCCCCATGACGGGCGCATTATAATGGCAGACCTTCATTGCTTCGTTCGCATAGCGAAAGGCTTGGTTTGCGTCTGTCATACGTCCATCGACAATAGCCCGTTTTAAATCATACAAGTTTTGAGGCGCGATTTCGGGACACTCTGCGAATGCGGTTAGTGGAGTGAGTATACAGAAACTAGCTACTGCTATTCCAAATATAATCTTTTTCATGGTAATGTACTTTCTTTAGCAAGAGTATGACTATGGCTTCCGGCTCTATTTATCGGCACTTAGGCGGCGGGACATAGCTATATTTGTAATATTGACCGCTCCGCCTTGAAGCTTCGAGCGTGCCCTTGTAAAACATTTCGTCGCAATAGCGTTTCTTTTCGGCCTGCTCGCGCCGAATAGAATCCAAATTAGCCACCATTTGATCCCAACGTGCTTTGTCGGCGTTGCGGTCTCTATAAAATTCCACCATATCCTTGGCGTCTTGACTGCCAAGGTCGGCGGCTAATTGATAGAGTTGCAGTGCTATATCTTTATCTTGTGCTACCCCGTGTCCATCATCATACATTGTGGCAAACATATAGATGGCATTTGGGTCATTATCATTGACTGCCATTGAATACAGCCGGTAGGCTTCGTCGTAATTGCGCGGAACACCCAGAGCGTAATTGTAAAGATCACCCATAGCGATCATGGCTTCGACATTGCCCAGTGTGACAGCAGGTTTGTACCAATCCATCGCCTTTTTATAATCCTGCACCTCTTTGACGTCCTTATAGATGTTGCCAAGATTGACCATTGCCGTGATATCGGCGCGCTGGGCTCTGTCGCGCCAGATTTTGATCGCGCTCTTAAAGTCTTTTTTCAAATATGCTATATAGGCCGCATCGCCGAGCAAATCATTTTCAATACCAAAATCTTCAAGCCGGGAGATTGCGTATTTGCTGCCCATAGCTGCGGCATCTTTAAAAAGCTCTGTGCCTTTCTCCTTGTCGGTTTTTACACCTTTGCCAAAATAATACATACTAGCCAGATAAGCGCGACCTGTAGCATCGCCATTATCGGCGGCTTTGGCATATAGCTTGGCAGCTTTGCGAAAATCCTTTTTAACGCCTAGCCCGTTCTCATACATAAGACCCAAGCCTGTGCTGGCGGCATCAATGTTATGGTCAGAAGCTTTCTGGTACCATTTCAATGCTTTGGAGTAGGATTTTTTCACCCCCTTGGCATTTTTATAAGCGTAGCCTACGTCAAAGGTTGCTTTTTTGTGGCCTTGCTCGGCGGCGGCCAAATACCATTTAAAAGCCATTTTACGATCTTGCGCCGTCCCATCCCCATAATAATAGAGCTTGGCCAGTTCATATTGGCTATCCGCATCACCATTGCGGGCGGAGCGGTCAAACCAGTAAACGGCCTGTTCGTATGATTGTTCTACGCCTTGCCCCCTACGGTAAAATGTACCCATATACCATTGTGCATCATCGTTATCAGCCTCTGCCAGTGGCCTAAAAAGCAACACAGCCTTGCTATACTCTTTGGCATAAAATTTTTTTTCAGCGTCTTCATACGGCCCGGCAAACGCAGGTAGTGCGGCGAGGGCGCAAAGGCTGGCGGCGGCTAATCCGAGTAGTAGTTTTTTCATTGGTTTCTCCTTGCATTAGCAATTAGATGAATGTCGTTGACCTTGGCAGTTACTTTTGAGTGGGCATGTTTGCTTCGGCTGCTGCTATTTCGGCTAGGCCATCTACGGCTTTCTTATTGCCTTGTTCAGCGGATTTTTTTAGCCACATGATTGCGGTCTCATTAGATGCCGCTACGCCATTTCCTAGATAATAAGCTGCCCCTAATTCGTATTGGGCATCGGCGCGTCCTTGCACGGCGGCTTTCTCGTACCAGCGAAGGGCTTTCGCGTAATCTTGCGGTGTGCCGTACCCGTTGGAATAATATGATGCGAGGTTTTGTTGTGCCTTGGCCAAGCCTTGTTCGGCGGCTTTTTCGTACCAGCTAAAAGCCTGCTCGTAAGATTTCTCGGCACCTCTGCCGTTTTGGTACATCATACCCGCATTAAATTGTGCATCATCATAGCCTTGATTTGCTGATTTAAGGTACCACTGCAAAGCTTGCTCATCTGACTGCGCTATACCTTCGCCGGCCTCGTACATATTGCCAGTCATAAGTTGAGCCTGTGCATCACCCTCAACAGCGGATTGTGTGAAAGAGGTAATAGCCTGAGCATAATCTTGTTCGGCGTAGGCAGCGAGGCCGGTCTCTAAGGGGGATTTAGTCTTGGGCAGAAAACCAATAATCACGATCGCAATTATAGTTAGCGTGAAAAATATACTGATAACTTTTTTCATTTGTGATGTTCCTTTGTTACGCATCGGGCAAGAGTTTGTTCGGTATGTTACGAGGGTCATAGGTTTTGGGTTTTGAAGTTCGCACACCCCACGTAAACAAGGCGAGGGCTGTCAGGGTGAACATGCCGCCCAACAGGAATAGAAAATTTAAACCGGTTGCCTTAGCTAAAAATGCGGCACCGCCCCCGAATACCAACAAAATAAATGACAAAAATATAAACACCAATAAATTCAATAGACCGCCGCCGATATAGCTCGCAGATGGGCTGGTTTCGGCGATATTTTTGTGTGCGGCTCGGACAAAACTGGTAAACTCGGTAATGTCATCTTTCATGGTCGGGTTGTAGTATATGGTCACAAGCTGATCGGCGTCGCGTATTTTCATTGCCCACAAGCCTATATCGCTGGTCAAATTTGCAGGTGGTTTTCCTGGAATGGTTTTTAAGGTAGTGTCACCTGCCACCCCGATTAACGAGGCTTGCCCCATGCTAGATGTCCCGCCCGTAGATTGTTCTCCAAGCCAGACCGAGCGCACTTCCGTTAAATTCAGCATGCCTTCCCCGCCCTCGTTATCCACCCATGCCAGCTTGTTATCAAGCAATGTGAAAGTGCCAAAGTGCCGGTTTTTATAACTGGTTAATCCCATGGGAGTCGCTTTCTCCTAGTGTACGCCGAGTTGTTTGAGGGCGGCTTGGGCGCCTTTGTGGTCTTGGGCGGCGGCTTTTTTGATCCACGCGATTACCTGATCTTTGTTTCTGAGAACGCCGTTGCCGTTAAAATAGGCTACGCCTAAATTATACTGAGCCCCGGCATTGCCTTGGTCAGCGGCCTTGCGGTACCATGCCACTGCGCTACTGTATGATTGGGGCACGCCGAGGCCTTTTTCGTAAAAATATCCAAGATTTTTTTGGGCTCGAGGGTAGCCTTGATCGGCCGCCTTGCGAAACCACTTTGCGGCCTCGCCATAAGATTGGGTGACACCATTGCCAGTTTCATACATGTTGCCGAGATTGGTCTGGGCGCGGGCATTACCTTGGTCTGCGGCTTTGCGATACCAGCTTACGGCTCTGACCTGGTCTTGGTCAACGCCCCGGCCTATCTCAAGCATATAACCAATACTGACCTGTCCAAGGCTATAGCCTTTGTCCGCTGATTTTTGGTAATATACAACAGCCGTGGCTGGATTTTTAGGCCGTCCGAGACCTTCGTCATATATATCACCAATGCGTTTGAGAACGAGCCCGTTTTTTTGATCGTCCGGGATTTTTGCATACCATTTAAAAGCCTTCTCGAAATCTTTCGATGTGCCATTGCCAAAATAATACATGTCGGCCAAATATTCGTAGGCACTTTCAAAGTCTTGATTTGCGGATAATATATAAAGACGGAAAGCCTCGGTGCTAGATTTAGCGAACCCGCCCCAACCATTTTCATGCAGTATCCCGACAAGATATTGCGCGATTTCATTTCCGTTTTTGGAGAGCGGTTCAAGCTGCGCCCGCGCCTCTGTATAATCTTTCTTCTCAAATGCTGCAAACCCGTCTTGAAGCGGGGTTTGGGATATGGCCGCTAATGGGGTAAAAGCGCACAGGTTTGCCATCACCACTACGAGAATTAGTTTTTTTATAATGTTCATTTTAGTCTCCTATTCACAAATTTGTGGGGTATGATGATTTGACCCCCCCTCGCAAATACTGAACTCTGGCACGTCTGCAAAAGCCATAAAGTCGTGTCCTGTTGTGGTGATTTTCACATCAAAAAATATTCGAAAACTAATGACCGCGCATCATCTATATTGATGAAGAATACGGTAAAGTTTCACAATGGGGGCAAACTCTAGACCTAAAAGAGCCGAAAGGGTTGTCATGGTAACAACAGGAAAATGCATGCATAAATTAGTCGGGGGGGTATTGTCCGCCCCGGGTTTGCCGGAGGCTGTTCAATAGTGTATAAGTATTGTTCAGGGTAATTATTAACTAAAGACATTTTTGGACTGCATGTTACTAGGGACAAAAATAAAAGCACAGTAAAAACACACTGAACACTCTTTTTGCTTTGCCAATTACTGGGCTTTAAGGAGGGCGGGGAATGACCTTAGAGAGCGTTTATTATATCGGCCAGACCGTGGCTGTGGTGGCTATCTTTGCCTCTCTCGTTGCCGTATTTATCCAAATGCGCCATATCAGCAAACAAACACGGCAGGCGAACCGGCTCGCACGCGCCGACTTGACACTTAATGTCTGTATGCAAACCGGCGCGACAAATTTATCAATGACCGATTCTCCAGAAAAGGCTGATTTTCTATACCGAGCGCTGATTGAAAATGAGCCGTTGAGCGGATCAGAAAGGTTGCGTTTCCGCTATGTCATGAGTGTTTCGCTTGGCAGCCACGAAGCCGGTTTTAATCTGCATAGACGTGGGCTGATCGAAAAAGAAACCTATTTCCAGATGGAAGCACTGACATTGAGCTATATGCAAAACCCGGCGGCTCGAATATGGTGGCGACAATACCGCCTGAAGAGGAGCGATCCAGCATATATTGCGCTAATCGACCGGATGGTCAGCGAGGCCTAGGCACGGGATGCGAAATTGTCCAACACAAATCCATCTGCACCGGCATCGCCATCAGCATTGGATGATCCAAAGGAACCAAGAGCATGACCTTAGAGAGCATCTATTTCATCAGCCAGATCGTTGCCGTGATCGTGATCCTCGCCTCACTCATTTTTGTCGGGTTGCAAATTCGTCAGAACAACAAGGCACTGAAAGCCACACCACCCCACCTGATTACTGATAATTTTTCGCAGATCAATGTTTGATTGGAGTCGAGGTCAAAGCAGGGTGTATTCGGGGTCATTTTACCAAAACCCCAAAATCAACAACGTCTCATCCGTGTCATATTCCATATTTTACAGCATGAAGAAGCGCCGTTATTAGGCGGTGTTCTTGCTCGGGTTATTGTCGTTAATTCGGGGCTGTCGTGGGGAATAGTTAATAGTTCTAAAGACGATTTGTTTTCGCTTATTTGTTGTTTTGCATAATTCGTACAAATCTGATGGATTTGTTGCTTGACGAATGAAGAAAGGAGCCGTATTTGATCGGCTCTGTTGCAATCAGTTGTGCAACATATAAACGAGATGCGCGGGTGTAGCTCAGTTGGTTAGAGTGCCGGCCTGTCACGCCGGAGGTCGCGGGTTCGAGTCCCGTCACTCGCGCCATTTCGTTT
>JAESTZ010000106.1 GCA_016763315.1 Robiginitomaculum sp. | reverse complement strand
ATCTTTCTTGCAATATCTGCTTTGCTACTTGCATAAATCCTGTTGCTCCGTCACCAATGGTTACGAAGCCGGGCAGGTCGGCTTTGTGCATTTGGTAATTACTGACGCTTTTCACTCCAATAGATAAATGAAACCGTCGAAACATCGGCGCATCATTTGGCGAGTCGCCAGTGTAGATGGTTTTGTTGAGAATATCGTCAATGCAAAGTTTATATTCGCTGGCCAGCAGTTTTTCAAACATTGATAATTTGTTGTAGCTGCCGATCCAAGCATTTACATGAATTGAGCTTACTTTGGCGGTTGCGCCTAATTGCTCGAATTGCTCGCGGATTTGTTCTGCGGTCTCAAGGGATAAAGGTTTCACATCTTCGGCAAAATCAACAGCCACATCGGTGGCGCGAAACGGATTGTCTTCGGCCAATGCTGTGCCGGGAAATTTAGCTACTATTTTGTCAGCCATTGCTTGTAGTCGCAACAAGTTTGCCTTGCGAGTAGCTGCATCATCAATCCATACTCGTTTAATGCGGCCATTGTCTGGCTTGAAATAAAAAGATCCGTTTTCGCCAATTACTGCATCAACAGGCCAAAACCTAGCAATCATATCGCACCAGCCAGCCGGCCGGCCAGTGATAAGGATAACAATAATTCCTTGTTCACGCATAGTTTCAAGACTGGTGTAAACTTCTGCTGGAAGTACACTATCCAAGGTCAAAGTGTCATCAATGTCTGATACCAGATATTTGATATTGGCTAATTCACGCTTTGGAAATTCAGCAAATGGTAACATAGATTTTTCTTTTTCCTCATTGCTCATGGAACCAGTTATAAACAGTTCTGGCAGTTTGTTTTGATAAGCCTTTTACCGCTTCAAGGTCGCTAAGGGAAGCACCAGACGCCTGCTTTGCCGATCCAAAATGTGCAAGTAAAGCTTTTTTGCGTATTGGACCAACTCCGGGAATTTCATCGAACGGACTTTTAATGGTGGCTGATTTACGTTTTGCCCGATGTACACCAATGGCATATCTGTGGGCTTCATCACGTAATTGTTGCAAGAAATACAAAACATAATCATTATGCGCCAGCCGGAACGGTTTTTTGCCGGGAAGGAAAAACTGCTCGCGACCGGCATCACGATCCCTGCCTTTGGCAATTGCAACTATTGTTATTTGATCTTTAATACCAAGTGATTCCAGCACTTCTAGTGATGTTGATAAATGACCTTGGCCACCATCTATCAGAACCAGATCAGGAATTTCAGCATTTCCTTGTTCTATTTCTTTGACTAACCGGGAGAACCTGCGGCTTAGTACTTCACGCATCATCGCATAATCATCACCGGCTGTTATATCTGAGTTTTTAATATTAAACTTACGGTATTTAGCCTTTTCAAAGCCGTCTTCTCCGGCAACGATCATTCCTCCAACGGCGTGCTTGCCGGAAACATGGGAGTTATCATAAGTTTCAATCCTACTCGGCAGTGTTGGTAGATTGAACAGTTTTTTTACACCGGCAAGCTGGTTATTACGACTAGCTGTTGCGGCTAATTGCCGTTGTAAGGCATTGGCGGCATTGATCCTCGCGTTTTCTACTAGTTTAGCTTTTTCGCCACGTAAAGGTAGGGAAATGTTGACATTTTTTCCGGCTCTTACCGATAGAGCTTCGACAAGTAAATCCTTTTCAGTGATTTGTTTGTTGATAAGTATTAGTGCTGGCGGAGTTTTGTTTTCGTAAAACTGTCCTAAAAATGCTGTCAGAATTTCTTCCGATGAAGCATCTTTGTCATGGCGTGGGAAAAAAGCTTTTTCACCCCAGTTCTGACCATTACGAAAGAAAAATACCCGTACACAACTAATCCCGCCAATTAACTCAATAGCTATAATATCGGCATTGGTAATATGAGCCGGATTGACCATTTGATTGGCAGTGATACTGGATAACGCTCGAATTCGGTCTCGCAAATCACCGGCTCGCTCATAATCATGGTGGGTTGCTGCTTCTTGCATCTCACGGTTTAGTTTCTCGTTCAGATCAGAGGATTTCCCCCGTAGGAAGTCAGTGGCTTGCTTAACCAGTAAACTATAGTCTTCGGGTAATATTTCATCGGTGCAGGGGGCGGAACAGCGCTTTATCTGGAACTGGATGCAAGGTCTGGTGCGATTGGCAAATGTTGCATCAGTACAGTTTCTAAGCAAAAAGGCTTTTTGCATGGTATCCAGTGTTCGATGTACTGCTGCGGCACTGGCAAACGGGCCAAAGTATTCTCCGGCTTTTTTGCGACGACCTCTGGTTTTAAGGATTTGAGGCGAAGAATGATCTTCGCGGATCAAAATATGCAAAAATGATTTGTCGTCGCGCAGTAATATATTGTACCTCGGCTTTAGTCGTTTAATCAGATTGCTTTCCAACAATAAAGCTTCGGTTTCGGTTTCGGTAAGGATAAACTCCATTAGAGCAGTAGCACTAATTACCCGCTGAATACGCCTTGGGTGGCCGCTGGTTTTTGTGTAGCTATTGACCCGTTTTTTTAAGGCCTTGGCTTTGCCAACATATAGAAGGTTACCATTTGCATCACTCATACGGTACACGCCAGGCGTTGCCGGTAATTGCCGTACATAATCCTTGATAAGTTCGGTTCCGGTTTTTGGTGATGATTCCATGTGCCAAAGCTAATGCTGGAATGAGTAACTGTCACCAATCTATACTCAAACACTTTTTAAGCGGCGCGCAGCTAAGACTTCCGCAAAAACGGTTCCCACTTTTCGGGTCGATGTAGTCTATCTAAATGGTAATTTGCCAAATAACCTTAAATCTATACCTTTATTGGCTAGATAGTAGGGGAAAATGATGAAAACAGGATTTAGTATTAGCGTAATATTGACTTCAAGTTTATTTGCAGCTGTAGCGTTTGCCAGTCCATCAGTTGATTTTTCTTCGCAAATAGAAGCGGCCATTTCCCATTCGGATCGGCCTGCAAACCAAACCGAACGTGACGCAGGTCGTAATCCGGTGGCAGTTTTGGCTTTTAGCCAGATTGCGCCTGGTGACCGGGTTGCCGATCTTGGCGCAGGAGGCGGCTACTTCTCCCGGTTGCTTTCTGCGCTGGTTGGCGATGAAGGGCATGTTTATACCCAAAACCCTCCGGTCTGGATAAAAAATTATGCAGATATGTTTGTTCCAGGGCTTGAATCATTGGCTGCCGATCGCAAAAATGTTTCGGTCATTACTGTTAAACTTGACCACCTTGGTTTCGATAATGCTTCACTTGATGCTGTGTTTATGGGCTTGATTTATCATGACACTGCTTTGCTTGATGTTGATCGTTCAAAAATGAATCTGGAAATATTACGTGTGTTAAAACCCGGGGGTATTTTGCTTATCACTGATCATCATGCCAAAAGCGGATCCGGAATTTCTCAAAGCCAATCATTGCACCGTATTGATAGTGATTTGGTATTAAGTGAAGTTTTGGCAGCAGGATTTGTTTTAGATGCGCAATCCGATGCTTTGCGTTTTGTAAACGATGATCGCAGCAAAATGGTATTTGATCCAGAAATTCGTGGTAAAACCGACCGATTTGTATATCGTTTTCGCAAGCCGGAATAAAGAGCAATAAACCGTTAGTTTGCCATCTTGAACCATTTGTAATTGCCGGTTATATTATAAAAAAATAAATTTGCGAAAGTTGATTTACTAACGATTAGCATCGAATGATAAGAGAACCCGGACATGAGCAAAGTACCGATGACCGTTGAGGGGCATTTAGCCCTTGACGAAGAATGTAAATTTTTAACCAGTGTCGAGCGACCGGAAATTATTGTCGCTATTGCCGAAGCGCGTGAGCATGGCGATCTAAAGGAAAACGCTGAATATCATGCGGCCAAAGATCGCCAAGGCATGATCGAAGCTAGAATCAAAGATCTGGAATCAAAGCTATCGCGGGCGCAAATTATTGATGCAACCACTATGGATGGTGATACGGTGCGGTTTGGTGCGACGGTTACTGTTTTTGATGAAGATACGGAAGAAGAACATACCTATAAAATCGTTGGTGAAGACGAAGCCGAAGTATCACAAGGAAAAGTTTCGGTTACATCGCCGATTTCCAGAGCGCTTATTACTAAGGAAGTTGGAGATGTGGTTGAAGTTCGTGCGCCCGCTGGAACAAGATCACTTGAGATCATTAGTGTTAGTTGGGTGTGAGTAAAACTAGCGGAAAATTTATTATCTGGACTATAGGTGATGGTCGAGCCGGTATTGAAAATCAAATACAGGGTTTGGCAGAAAGCATTGGCAACATGTTGCCGGTCGAGATTAAAAACTTTACAGCTCCACGGCCAAGCCTGCGCAGTTTGGTAACGGCAAAAAAACCGCTACCGGAAATGCTTGAACCTTGGCCTGATATGGTAATTGGTTGTGGTCAGGCAAGTATTCCTTACATGATTGCAATACGTAAGTGGTCAGATGGCAAGACATTTACTGTGCAATTACAATCCCCAAGACGTAAATCGAGCCTGTTCGATTTCATTGTTGCACCACACCATGACCGCTTAAATGATGATAATGTGTTGTCAATTATTGGCTCTACCAACCGTATTTCGCCAAAAAAGCTATCAGAATCCAAAGAAAAATTTAAAGACAAGATTAGCGATTTTCCGGGGCCACGCTTGGCGGTAATTATTGGTGGTAATTCTAAACGCCATAGACTGACCAAAGAATTGTTTAAAGACTTAATGGGTAAATTGCTAGCATTATCTGGTCAAAATATATCCTTACTAATAACCACTTCACGAAGAACTCCCGGCTTTGTAAAACGCGCTTTACGCCGGAAATTTAAGAAAAGTAAAAATGTCTGGCTGTGGATCAATAGCAAAAAAGACGGCGATAACCCGTACTTTGCCTTCCTGTCAGTAGCAAATGCAGTAGTTGTCACTAGTGATTCCACCAATATGCTAACCGACGCCGCAAGTGCTGGAAAACCGGTGTTGATGTTTCGGCTAGATGGTAATGATGGTAAGTTTTCTGACTTGCATGAAGAGTTGGAAAAACAAAACTATGTCCACCCGTTTACCGGAGCAATCTCTACATGGCCGGTGGAACCGTTAAACGAGACCAAGCGGGCAGCCGAAGAAGTGTTGCGCCGTTATTATAGCAAATTAAAATCTGCGCAGCATCAAGATGGTGATAACAGCGCAAGCGATATTTCTGGCTAGATTCTTTAGCGACCCATCAACTTACCCAAAAAGCTTTTTAAGTGGTCGCGAGACAAAAGAATAGATTAACTAGGTGCGACCGCGCCCGTTTAAAGTTTGGGGGCGATTATTCGCCGCGCCATTTCTTTTAGTGGTCGCATTTCCTAACCGTAAAACCGGTACCCACTTTTACTGGGAAATGCTCGCGCAGGTCATTGCGAAGCAATTTGACCGCGAGACAGAAGAATAAACAGATGAAGTATATAAATGTTTGCCAGCTTTGGCGCTAACGGTTAAGCAATGGCCAACACTTTAACAGCTAATGCACGAGAGTAGATTTATGTCTGATACCACTAAACTTCGAGTCGCAATCATCGGTTCCGGTGCCGCCGGTTACACAGCAGCTATTTACGCTTCAAGGGCAATGTTGGAACCAGTGGTGTTTTCTGGATTACAACCCGGTGGCCAGTTGACAATTACTTCGGAAGTTGAAAATTACCCCGGATTTGCCGAACAAATTCAAGGACCGTGGTTAATGGATCAAATGCGCGATCAAGCATTGGCCATGGGCACAAAAATTATCGATGACACAATCACCAAGGTTTATCTGGGTCAGCGCCCATTCATTTTAGTTTCTGATTCAAGCGGTACATTTACCGCCGATGCAGTGATCATTGCCACCGGCGCGCAAGCAATGTGGCTGGGCTTACCATCCGAGGAAAAGTTTCAAGGCTTTGGGGTTTCGGCTTGTGCAACTTGTGACGGATTTTTTTATCGTGGTAAACAGGTTGCGGTTATTGGCGGTGGCAATACTGCCGTTGAAGAAGCGTTGTTTTTGACCAATTTTGCTTCGAAAGTCTATCTGGTGCATCGTAGAGACGAATTACGGGCAGAAAAAATCATGCAAAAACGACTATTTGCCAATGAAAAAATAGTTCCAATATGGGATCACAATTTAGCCGAAATTCTGGGCGATGAAGACCCATTGGGCGTAACAGGAGCGCTGCTTACTCATGCGAAAACCGGCGAGCAGCAAGAAATAAATGTTGATGGTGTGTTTATTGCTATTGGCCATAAACCATCAACCGAATTATTCGTTGATCAATTACCGTTCAAACAAGGTGGATATTTGATCACTGAGCAGGACAGTACCAAAACCAATATTCCCGGAGTATTTGCCGCTGGTGATGTCACTGATGATATTTACCGCCAAGCAGTAACCGCCGCTGGCATGGGTTGCATGGCAGCACTAGAAGCGGAAAAGTTTCTGGCTGAATAAACTTGCTACTGGTTTTATAGTAAAGTTTTCGCATCACCTTCGGGCTAACAAATAAAAACACCTTAAGCGACAGTACTGTATTATTATAAACGAGTGGTTTTCCTAAAACGTGGTGGAATACCTGATCCAAAGACATTAATCGCTCGATTAAATGGCGCATTTTGTTTTGTGTTATAATTTGAGGGTGAATATGAATTTTGCTGTAACAGTAAAACAGCTTCTGGTGATCCAAACTGGCGACGTAAATTATCTTGTTCGTTACTTTTAAGCTCTGCCCATGATTTTTGTAATTGCTCTAAACACCAAACCCGATAACGCGAGGTTGGAACTTGAATGTAATGGCAATCTTGAATTATTTGGGAATAGCGGGTTTTGTTTTGACTGTAGGCTTCTGCGTTCTGGCCTAGTTGCGATAGATGCGTCTGGCCGATTTCCGCAAGCAGATCTGCTAAAACATCATCAATTTCTGTGATCAGTTCTGGATTAGCAACCGTTGCTTTTGCGTTCCACATTCTAGCGACCCATTCATACACTGCCGGTGCCTGGTTTCGCATAATCTGTGCAGGTGTCGGATCTTGACCAAAATGCCTAAGCATCGGCCCGATAAGGCCAAAGTCGGCATTTGTCGGTGTGTGGCCAAGTACAAATGGCCGGCGCTCAAATATCGCTTGCAGGCGTTGTAGCGAAGTGTGGTAGCTGCGTTCAACATGTGCTCTTGTTTTGTGAGTAACACCATCGCCGCGCACAAAACCAAAATACTGCCTATACTTAAGAATGTGTAGTGCAAGCCATCTTGGTATTGGTCGATTGCCTGCGATTAAATCATCATAAAGAGCCTGCGCCGCATATAGGCGATCGGCGCGAAAACTCCAGCGATAGTGCATGGCAGGCCGCCACAGCCATTCATCAGCATAATCTTCAATTAAATCAGAGACAAACTTTAATGTCGGGCTTTGCGGGTAGATAGTCGGTGTTGATTGTTGTTGTTCAAACCAAGCTAACATCGGTGTTGTATCGGTAAGCCAGCGACCATCATCAAGTTCGACAACCGGCATTTGCGCACAGCCTGCACCGGCTTTTAGCTTTTTCTCGTTTCCAACTGTTGGAAGATTTTGGTAGCTAATACCACGATAGCGTAAATAGGTTTCCAGCTTACCGGTGTAATAAGATATTTTGCAGCCATATACGCGCATGTATTTTCTTTCACCCTTGCGAACTTATTATAGATGTCAGTGTTGTTGTTCATAAGCAATAAAATTAGGCAAAATATCAAGAGATAGCGAAGCGTATTCAAGCCCACTACGATCGTCATCTCCTTACCCACGTCTGTCATCACCCGACTTGTTCGGATGATCCAGTTTTCGGAATTTCGGGATACCCCGAACAAGTCGGAGTATGGCAATGGTGAAAATGATCAACCACATTTTCCCCTCACCATTCGATCAAAATTGAGCGCTACTCAATTTATGTCCTCATCCTCTCCCGAACCGGGAGAGGGAGTCCTATTGCAGGCAGACGAAACAAGGGTGCATAACAAGGGTCACGTGCCATTAGAGGTAACCTTTGCTTGACCCTTAATTGGCAAACAAAAGTAATATTTTTGCTCTTAAACAGCCCTTACGTAACCCTCATTAACCCTTATTAGCAATCAAAGGTCGGGGATAAGTCCAACCCATGCCCGTAATGTTCATGATTGTTATAATAGTCATGCAGATGGTTATAACGTGGCTATTTGCGGCTGTTTGACATTGTGAATAAGCGACAAACTAAGCAAAACATGCGTTTTGTTGTAGTTGTTTTAGTGGTCGCAATGCTTTGCCACAAAACCGGTTTCCACTTTTGTTAGCATTGCTCCTGAAAAACATGGGTTTTGCCCAAGCATTGCTTTAGCGATGTGTAAAACCAATATTATTTCGTGGGGAGCCTTTTTAAGATTTATTCACTGGGGAAAACCTTAAAAGATACGTAAGTTTTTTTATAAACTATTTTCGGTAACATTATTTGGATAAAAATTATTACTTTACGCCTAGTTTCTTTTGCAGATTTGTTGAGGTGGTAGTGTACTGAAAGCGTAATTTTTCGTTTGGGCGGCAAATGCGAAATGCTTGTTGCGACATCAACGCCGCTTCGTGAAAACCGGACAGGATCAGTTTTAACTTGCCCGGGTAAGTGTTGATGTCGCCGATAGCAAAAATTGTTGTAGTAGAAGTTTCAAACTTCTCGGTATCCACCGGGATCAGGTTTTCATGCAAATTTAAGCCAAAATCGGCCACAGGCCCTAATTTCATAGTCAGGCCGAAAAACGGCAATAGGCAATCCAGTTCGCGGTCATACTCTTGCTCTTTGGTTTTAATGGTGACTTTGCTTAAATTTCCATCTTGCCCATGTAATTTAGACACCTGACCAATGATTAATTCCATCTTGCCGGCATCGACTAATACTCGCATCTTGTTGACGCTATCAGGGGCTGCTCTAAAATTGTCACGGCGATGGATTAGAGCTATTGATTTGGCAATACCGGTTAAGCTCAACGCCCAATCCAGTGCGCTATCGCCACCGCCGGCAATTAGCAGGTCTTTGTCGCGGAACTGTTCCATTTTGCGGACTGCGTAAAACACACTGCGTCCGGCATAATCCGCAATATCCGGTATTGGCGGCTTTTTCGGTTGAAAAGAACCGCCACCGGCAGCAATTACCACAACCGGAGCCTCGATCGTTGTGCCTAAGTCGGTGGTTAGTTTCCATTTGCCATTGTCAGATTTTTGCAGCGAGCTTGCCATTTCGGCCAAGTGATATTTGGCACCAAACGGCTCGATTTGCAGTAATAAATCATCGGTTAATTGTTGTCCGCTAACCACCGGAATACCGGGAATGTCATAAATCGGCTTTTCCGGATACAGTTCGGCGCACTGTCCACCCGGACGATCAAGGATGTCAATTAAATGGCATTTCAGATCAAGCAGACCTAGTTCAAACACGGCAAATAGTCCAACCGGCCCGGCACCGACAATAATCACATCGGTCTCATAATTCTCGCCGGGCTTCTCCGACTTTATTGGTAGCGCAACACTCATAATGTTGATGTACTAACAAATACGCGAAGTTCAAGCAAAACCTGCATACGAACTGCTCTTGTCATCGGCACAAGATTGTATAGGTTCGCGGCAAAATTTATATATGCTGGAAATCTGATGACAAATTACCTGTCCGATCCTCGTAAAAATACCGCAGAGAATTGCAATGCAATGAGCGAGGTTCGTTATGAAATCGACCGGCTTGATCGCTTACTGGTTACTTTGATCAAAGAGCGCCAGGATTATATGGATGCAGCAGCGCGTATCAAAGACAACCGTTCAGTGGTGCGTGATGAAGCCCGGGTCGAAGATGTAGTGCGTAAAGTGTTGCTTGCCTCAAATAAGGCCGGCCTGTCAGCTAAAATTGCCGAACCGGTTTGGCGAACCATGATCGAGCAATGTATTGCTTATGAATTTGAGTCTTGGGACGAGCTGCGTAAGGACTGAATTTTCAGTTTATACTCGCGCTTGTCGATGAAATGCAAAACTGCGTCGGTTTTCTCACGAACATCTTGCGCGGCAACAGCACGCTCGGCCGAGCCGGACATGATCACTGCTTCGGCCCTCTCGCAGGCTGCTGCAAGGCCGTTGGCACCAAGCCCACGGGCGCTGCCCTTTAGCGAGTGAGCAGCAGAAGCCCAACCTTCCTTGTCGCCATCAGCAATAAGCAGGCGCAACCAGATGCGAACCTGTTCCTTGAACAGGCCGTAAATTTCTTGCTCTAATTCGAGATCGCCGCCGGTGTACTGGTTCAAATGCTGTAAATCGATCGCATTTAGGTTGTTTGTCATGGTAATTGTTCCCCTGAACCGCTTGTTCAGCTTAGCTTCAGACTGCAATATATACAGTTAACGGAATATTACATAAATGAAGGAGACATATCATGCGTACCTTGTATTTAGCCGGAGCTAGTTTGCTCGTCGCCGGAATGTTAATTCCCAGTACAGGCTTTGCTAATCCCAATATTCGTAGTGAGTCGTCAATAACGTTTCCCGAAAGTGATCGTAATGCGGCCAAACGCGAAGCCAATAGAGAACGCCGAAGTGAAAGCCGGCAACAACGGCAGCGACAATCTGCGCAACAGCCACGTCAGCGTTCTCGTTCTGAACGTACCAGACAACCAAGAATGTCCGGAGGAGATGCGCCGATAATTGGTTATAATCCAGTGATTCCTGATGAGAGTGGTCGTAATAATAGAAATCGTGATCGTTCAAGGGATCGCAATCGTAATCGTGATCATGCCGGAAACGGTCGTAACCGCGATCGTTCAAGGGATCGCAATCGTAATCGTGATCATGCCGGAAATGGTCGTAATCGCGATCGTTCAAGGGATCACAACCGCAATCGGGATCATGCTGGAAACGGTCGTAACCGCAACCGCGATCATGCAAGGAATGGACGCAATCGGGATCACGCCAGAGATAATCGCCGGAACCGTGACCATGCTCGTGATCACCGCCGCTCAAATAGTCGTTATTACTCCGGTCGTCCGCACCGCAGCAATTTGAATCTTTCATTTAGCTTTGGTACTACGGGATACGGCAATTATGGTAGTCGATATGGTTTCGGTTATGGACGTAATTATGGGAGATCAGGATACTTTTCATTTCTGGGCGGTAACTATTATCAATCAAGTTACAACCTTTACCCTTGGTGGTATGGCGATAGTCGGTGGGGTTATCGGACACGTAGTAATTATCGCTTAGGATACGGACATATCGGACACAGTAATGTCTATTGTACTGATCCATATCACCAGAGTTATAGTTTGAATTGGAATACACGCTATGCGGATCGCGGTTTCTCGTTGTATAGCAATACTACCAACGGATCCTATGGCGGCTATTCTATCAATTCGTGTTACCTGGAAAACAGACGCGGCAATTTCGGTCGTCGCCAAGCAAGTATCAGGGTTACTGTTTGTTGGGACGATTATTCTCGGCAATATGTTGAAACCGGAGCTGTGCAGTTAATCAGCTATTTTTGATCAATAAGTGAGGGCGGCGGGTTTATCACCTGCCGCTTTCATAATTGCCGCAAGTTCTTTTGGTAATTTTGCCAATTTTCTACATAATGATCTGCCGAAGCTTTGAGCATTTTGGCCATTTCATCATCTATTTTACGGATTATTCTTCCCGGCGCACCAACTACCATCGAGTTGTCCGGGATTTGCTTGCCTTCTGTAATTAGCGCGTGAGCTCCGATGAGGCAGTTCTTACCAATCACTGCGCCGTTCAAAATCGTAGAGCCAATCCCGATCAAAGAATTATCACCAATTGTGCAACCATGTAACATGGCTTTATGGCCGACGGTTACGCCATTGCCGACGGTCATTGGAAAACCGGCATCGGAATGCAAAACAGTCCCATCTTGAATGTTAGAGTTCTTACCGATGGTTAGACGATCCATATCGCCTCTGGCGACAACACCAAACCATAGTGAAGCGTTTTCTAATAAAGTAACCTTACCAATTACCTGAGCATCAGGAGCAATCCAGTATTTGCCATTATCTGGCAGTACCGGTTTACTGTCCCCAAGAGAGTAAATTGGCACTGTCTATTCCAAATCCATCGACAGAATTGCAATATCTAAATTGTAAGAAATATCGCTGGGATCTTCATCGTCTTTGAATAGAACGCCAAGGAATTCATCGCCGATATATACTTCAACAGAATCATCTTTACCCCCTCGGCGGCGAAGGGAAATGCCCGGGTTTAGTCGTTCTTGCAAATGGGCGGTAAGTTTATCAATTTCTGAATTTATCATTCTTTTCTCCAAAGCTTTATTTGAGAATCATCTTGTAGGCAGGTTAAACATTCAAAGACAATGGTTCAATCGGCATCTATAACATGGTTCATGCTTTTTGCTGGTTCAGGGCAACATTTTCCTGCAATAGGTTTAGCTGGAACCCCGGCAACAGTACAACGACTTGGAACGTCCTTTAAGACCACAGAACCGGCGGCAATACGGGCAAAATCTCCGATACTTATATCGCCTAAAACTTTGGCTCCGGCACCGATCAATACGCCTTTTCCTACTTTCGGGTGACGGTCAGTTTCCGCAGCACCAGTGCCACCAAGAGTAACGTCGTGTAAGATTGAGGCTTCGTTACCAATAACAGCCGTTTCGCCGATCACTATATTGGTTGCGTGGTCAAACATGATACCAGAGCCGATTTTGGCGGCCGGGTGTATATCAATTGCAAGTAGTTCGGAAATGCGCGATTGGAAAAAATAAGCCATTGTGTGCCGGTCATCATTCCATAGATAATGTGCAACCCGGTGGGCTTGTAATGCTAAAAAACCTTTGAAGAACAAGAATGGCTGTAAATAGCCTTTGGCAGCTGGATCTCTAGTAATAATCGCCGTTGCGTCAGCAACAACCTGTTCAAGTATCTTTGGTTCAGCATTAAATGCCTGAATACAAATTTCATGAATTTGCATTGGTTTCATGCTGTCGACACCTATTTTACTAGCCAACAAATATGCCAGACTATCGCCTAGGCTTTCATGGTTGAGAATTACCGCATGTAGCATAGAGGCCAAACCCGGCTCGGTGGCAACTACACTTGCAGCCTCTAGCCGTAATTCTGACCAAAGGTTATTTTCTACTCCATGGTCAGATATATCAATTACATTGCTCATTTGCGAACTCCTTGCACAAATTCCTAGGGTTAGAACCTATTAAAGTTGAATATAGGCAATGCTGGCGACATTTCCAGTTACTTAACGTTAAAGCTTGCTTTTATTCTTTGTAATGCAAGATGCTTTTTGCCCTCTATGATGGCTATTCTACGTTTATGTATAACCCGCATCTTAGCTAAAAGCACAAAAGCTGCGGGCGCAAAAATTAGTGCAAGAATAGCTGAACCAGTAACACCGCCTGCTATGGCAATTGCTAACGGCCCCCAAAAACTGTCCCCAAATGCCAATAATGGAATAAAGCCGCCAATGGTGGTTAAGGTGGTCGCAAGAATGTGCCTTGTGGCATCAATAATGGTTTCACGGGTGGCAATTGGATCGCCAGTTTTTGCTGCTTCATTAGACTTTAGAGCGGTCAAAACAACAATACTGCCGTTTATTGATAACCCAACTAGCCCCATGATGCCGACAATGCCCATAAAGCCCATGCTTTCGCCAAACAACCAAATTGAAAACAAGGCCAGACCAATAGACAAAATCCCACTGCCGCCAATGATACCGGCATAGGAAAATGAATTAAACGCCAAAACTATTGCGCCAATCATCAATATTATCAAAGGTAATGCAGTCGCCAATAAGCTGCCAATAGCATCACCTTGATTTTCAGCGTCGCCGCCAACACCCATTGTATATCCGTGTGGTAAGGTAAAGTCAGAGTCTGCTAATCGTTGTTCAAAATCAGCAGCAACTGTTGAGGGCAAAGTAAATGGCTCCAGATAGGCTAAGATACCATTATAACGCTCCCCATCTTGGTGCGGAATTAAAGCAATTTTCGGGATCAGTTTCATTTGCCCTAATGCGGCAGGTATTGTTGTTCCATTACTTGAGGTTATGGGCATTGAAAGTGCGCTGTTCAGATCGGCTCTTTGTTCTGGGGCAACTTGTATCCGTACTGGTATTCGCTCAAGACCTTCTTGTACGCTACCTGCGGACACTCCTTCAAACCAGACGTTTAATCTAGTGGCCAATGTGGTTAGAGGCATTCCGGCGCGTCTGGCGGCTGTTTCGTCAGCTTCTAATGAGGCCACGACCTGACCCATTTGCAATTCTGATTTAGTGTAGGTAACGCCAGGCGTTGTTGCTAGAATCGCTCGCATTTCTTGTCCAAGTCGATCAAGTTCAGCAAAGTTAGGCCCTTTAAGGCGGTATTCAACTGGAGCATTTGCGGGCGGGCCTTGTTCAAATGGCAAAGCTAAAATTCGCGAATCAGGGAATTTTGCTCGCAATAAGGGCTGCATTTTAATTACAATTCGATGAGTGTCTTCAGGCGATCTAGTTTTAACAAAGCCATTGGCCAAATTGGTAGTAACTGCTGCTGAAGAAAATACATTGTAGAAAACCTTTGGCGCGGCACTTCCCATCACCCAAGTGATGCTCTCGACACCGGGTTCAGCGGCTATAAATTCGCCTATTTCTTCGGCATGTGATCTGGTGTTTTCTAGCGAACTATCCGCAGACATTGTCAGCTGTACTTGAAACATATCGCGATCAACGGGCGGGAAAAACTGCATTGGCAAGCTACTTGCTACAACAAAACCAGCAATCGGTATAATGGCACTAAAGCCAATGCCTAGAAGCGGTTTTGCAATAACTAGATCCAGTGTTTTGCTATAGGCGGCTTTTAGCCAATCAATGCGCAAGCCTTTGCTCCAAAACCGATACGGTTTGGTTGGGTCTTCCTCTTTGTCGAGCCAAGCAGAAAAAGCCGGTATCAATGTAAAGGCTAAGGCAAAGCTCGAACCAACGGCAAAAATAACCGATACCCCCATCATGCCGACAAATTCCCCGGCGCCACCGGACATCAATGCAATCGGTGCAAATGCAAGCATTGTGGTAAGGGTCGAGGCCAATAATGGCGCGAACAAAAGCCCCGATGACTTCTGAATAGCCTCTACAGGGCCAAGTCCTTTTTGGCGCATTAGCGAATATTCATCAACCATAACAATCGCTGTATCGATTAACAGCCCAAGGGCGATAACGATCCCTGTAACTGACATTTGATGCAATGGCTCACCAATTAACTTGAACAGGGTAAGGGTCATGAAAATGGTCAACGGTAAAGCCGAGCCAACTATCAATGCCGCCCTAAAGCCAAGCATTATGAACGAGAACATAAACACCAGTATTGCCGAAAATAGCAGATTTTTGAACAGGCCGGTCAGCCGTTCGGTAACATATCTTTCTTGCTCGAAAATTGGCTCCAACT
Organism: Robiginitomaculum sp.; assembly: GCA_016763315.1. GTDB lineage: Bacteria > Pseudomonadota > Alphaproteobacteria > Caulobacterales > Maricaulaceae > Robiginitomaculum_B. The sequence continues at coordinate 744 of JAESTZ010000106.1, read as the reverse complement.
TGATTGTACCGGGCAATTCGGAACGAAAATCATCAACTATCGCCAGTGCTTTCTTGTTCCATAAATCAATCCGCTGGTTTGGCGTGATATAGGCGGCTAACAAGATCACTCGTTCATTATTACGTAGCGATAGCGAATTTACCGGCTGGCGATAGGTTTTATGAATACGGCTAATGTCGCCTAATCGCACTGCTGTTCCGTTGGCATATTCTCGAACCGGTATTTTCCTGATGCGCTCGATACCGGTAAATTCACCGGACACCTCTAGGGGTAATTGATTGTGTGGCGTGCGTATGCTGCCTGCTGGTATTTTGCTATCAGCACCGCGTAATATATTTGCTAAATCAGAAGGGCTAAGACCTAATTCTTGTAATTGATCAATATTTACATCAACCCTTACTTCGGGATCGACTGCGCCAAAGATCGTGGCTCTTTCAGTGCCGGGCAGATTTTTGAATTTAAGTTGTAAGTCACGGGCGAGCCTGCCAATAAGTTCAATGTTTTGCTCAAAGTCCTTTTCCATTGAAAAAGCCAAGATCAAGCTATCAGCACCAATGCTTTGCCGTCGCAAATCAGGAATTCCAGCCTCAGGAGGTAACAATAATGCACCTTTGTTTATTTGTTCTCGTACTTGCGTCCAAACTGGCTCTACCTTATCGCCGCGAAACGTCTCTTTTAGCTCAACCGAGATAATTGAAACGCCGTTTTGTGAGGTTGAGGTGGTGTCTTGTATCTCAAATAGTT